>NZ_CP101153.1:1611683-1934020 GCF_024298825.1 Haloglomus salinum | reverse complement strand
TGAGGAGCCGGGCGTCCCGGAGGTAGCGCTCGACGTGCTTCTCCGTGGTGTAGCCGATGCCGCCGTGGAGCTGCATCGCCGTGTTCGCGTTCTCGACGGCGGCCTCGGTCGCGTGGACCTTCGCCATGCTGAACTCGCGAGCGGTGTCCAGCCCCCGGTCGGCACGGTCGGCGGCGCGCAGGGTCAGGAGCCGGGCGGTGTCGACCCGCTGGGCCATCTCGCCGACCTCCCACCTGACGCCCTGGAAGTCGCCGATGGACTGGTCGAACTGCTCGCGCTCGCTGGTGTAGGCGACAGTGTCGTCGAGTGCCGCCCGCGCGATGCCCACGCCGCGGGCGGGCACGTTCACCCCGGTCTTGACGGCCCCGCGCTGGACGTAGGCCTCGCCGACCTCGCCGATGCGCTGGCTGTCGGGCACCCGGACCCCCGAGAGCGACGCTCGCGGTGACTTCACCGACCGGGCGCCGAGCGTGTCCCACACCTCCTCGACTTCGTACGCGTCTGTCGGCACGAGGAACGCGGTGATGTTGTGGGGCTGCTCCGATTCGGGCCCGGTCTTCGCGTACGTGAGCACGTAGTCGGCGTGGCGGAAGTTCGTAACCCACTGCTTGTGGCCGTCCAGCACCCACTCGTCGCCGTCACGGTCGGCGGTCGTCTCCATCTCCAGCTTGTTGCTCCCGGCGTTCGCCTCGCTGAGGCCGAGCACCCCCACCGTGTCGTACGACGCCATCGAGGGGAGGTACCGCTCTCGTTGCTCGCCGGTGCCGAACCGCTCGATGACGGTGGCGACGCCGAGATGGAGCGCCATCGCACTCGCGACGGGCATCAGCGCCGCGGACAGCTCCTCGACGACGAGCGCGAGTTCGACCAGGCCCTCGCCCCGGCCGCCGTACTCCTCGGGGAGGGTGAGTCCCGCGTACCCCCGGTCGCCCAGTTCGTCGAGAATCGCACTCGGGTGTTCCTCGGCCCGGTCCAGTTCGATAGCCTGGGGGCGAATCGTCTCCTGAGCGAACTCGCGGGCCGCCGCACGGAGCGCCCGTTGCTCCTCGGTGAGCTGGAACTGCATGGTCGGAGCCGCGGCTGGCGGGCACTAATACTCTCGCTGAAACGCGTTCCTGTGGGAACGATTACAGCTTCGCGATGCCAGCGCGGAGCCCCGCGAGCGAGAACCCGAGGTCGGCGTCGGTGGGTCCTGGCTCCGGCTCGTCTCGCGTGGCGTCGACGGGTGGGTCCTCCGGCGGCGGCGGTTCGACTGGCGGGGGTTCGTCCGCGGACATCGCTCGTGGTCACGACCGGGGTCGGTCCCCGATAGTTCGTTGTGGTGGTGTGAGACGGTTCCACTCACGTCGTTCCAGAACAGGCCGTTCCCGCGCTGTTCGCGGGTCAGCGCCCCCTCGTCGACGAGCGACTGGAGTACCTGTCGGGCCTTCCCGTCGTCGAGGTCGTACACCTCGGCGACCTCTCGGGTCGCGACGGGGCCGTACTCGGCGACGAACTCCCGAATTGGTGGCGGCGACGACCGTTCCAGCCCTGGCGCGGCGGCTTCGAGCCGCCCGGCGAGCGCGTCGAACGACTGGAAGCCCGCGAGCTGGAGCGTGTCCTCGGCCCCCTCGATGCGGTAGGTCGGAAAGGCCCGGACACCGGCGTTCCGGGTGCGCGCGAGGTCGTCCTCGAAGGCGGCCTGTGCGGTACCGTCGTCCAGTGCGCCGGTGAACGCCTCCACGTCCAGGCCGACCCGCTCGGCCAGCGCGACCTGCTCCGACCGTTCGTTGACGTTGCGCGCCTGGGTCGCATACACCTCGCGCAGCAGCCGGAGGTACCGGTGTGCTCGCTCGCGGTCCTGCAGCCGCGCGGCCGCGAAGGCGATGCTGGCGGGGTACGTCGACCGCGCGGGGTTCGTCTCGAAGATGGCCGTCTCTACGGGCATCCCGTGCTGTTCGGACGCCTCGAGCCAGTGTGGGCCGACATCGCTCGGCTCGGCGATGTCGTTGCCGGCGTCGTAGAACGCGTCGAAGTCCTCGACGAGTCCGCCCATCACGAACTCGAGACGAAGCTGGTCACCGTACACGGTTCGGAGCCGACGAAGCACCGGCTCGGACCCCCAGCACCACGTACACATGGGGTCGGTGAACTGAATCAGCGTCACACTGGCGTCGACTGTCTCGGGCATACGGGGCCGACTACCGGCCCCTGTCCGGTAAGTTTCAGCTAAATTACACTATGCCACGTCTCCCGCGGCGTATCAGGTTTCGGCTCGTTACCGGGTGGTTGGGTCATGTCGCAGCGGCGGGCTCCCCCCGATGGAGGGAGTGCGGCAGGGGGGTGGAGGGGTAGGGGGGGCAGGGGGAGCGGGGGCCAATCCAGGCTCGACCGGGGGGCGGGCAACCCCGGACACTGGATGGTCTTGCCGGGCACCGTTCGGGCGGCTTCCGGCATCCGAACCGTGTGGCGCGATGGGTGTAAAGCTACCACTAGCTCAAACAGCGTTTTGAGCTACCCCCGCGGCTCAGTCCGCCGTCCCCGCCACGTCCGCGAAGACGGCCGCCAGTCGCTCGAAGACGGCCTCGTCGATGCCGTGTCGCGGGAGCGTGAGCGGGGAGATGCTGACGCGGTCGTCGAGCAGCGCCCGCCTGTCGGTGCCCTCCTCGTCGGGGATGTCACCCTCGGCCATCCCCGCGTGCAGCGGGTTGTGGAGGGCGAAGCGGTCGTCCGCGAGGTCCGCGTGCATGTCGTACCGGGGTGTCGGTCGGGTGATGGCCACGCCCGCGAGCGCGCGGTCCGGCCGCGGGACGTTGACGTTGAGGTAGTCGGTGTGGTCGAAGGCGTCCCCGTCGAGGGCTCGTTCGACGGCGGTCCGGCCGACGCGGGCGGCCCGCTCGAAGTCCTCGGGGGCGAGCCCGTCGCGGGCCAGCCCGATGACATCCATCGAGACGGCGATGCCGGGGACCCCCAGTGAGGCGGCCTCGACCGCGGCGCTCGCGGTCCCCGAGCGCGGGAGGACGTGGATGCCGAGGTTCGCGCCGGCGTTACAGCCCGCGACGACCACGTCCGGGTCGAACGCCCCCACGCCGAGGATGACGCAGTCACACGGCGTCCCGTGGACCGCGTACCCCAGTTCGTGCTCCTCGTGCGGGATGGTCACCGTGAACGGGTCGTCCGGGTCGGCACCCAGTCCGAGATCGCCGTCGTTCCCGCCGTCGTCGGGGCCCATCCGGCCGTAGGAGAGCCCTCGGCCAACGGCACTCTGGTTGCTGGCTGGGGCCACGACGGTCACCTCACCCAGTGCTTCGAGCGCGTCCGCGAGCGCCCGGAGGCCGGGGGCGTCGATGCCGTCGTCGTTCGTGAGCAGGACCTTCATCGTGCACCCGTGATGCAGGAACGGCGAGCCACGGCCGGTCGTCGTGTCATCGGGTCCGTCTCGCCGTCGGAGGGACATAAATCGGGTGGCGGTGTCCGGACTGGAGCCTCGTGGTTCCAGACCACTCACCCCGTTCGGCCAGTGATAGTTCGGGGAATAGTTTTATGAACGCTAAATGATGTGTGTCAATACATGGTATCAACACACATGGCCTGTGGGGATGGCGAGCGAACGGTGGCGAGGGGGAACCCCACACGAGCCACATGCCGCGGGTCTGGTCCGCCCGCCGGCGAGGGGTACGGGGCTGTGACCGGCGCAGACCTGGGGGGTGCGTGACCGATGGCGTACTGTCCGGACTGTGGCGCGGAGGTTTCGAAGGGAGTGAAGTTCTGCTCCGAGTGCGGGACCCCCCTGGAGGACTCTGCGGCGGCGAACTCACCGCCCGCGGGAAGCGGCTCCGGCACGTCGGGAACAAACGAGCGCGGTGCCGGGGGGACGACCGCCGCCGATGGGGCCACCGCAAGCACCACGTCGGCGGGCGGGACGGCCACCGCCGACGCCACGGCGACCACCACGTCGAGTACCGCTGGAACTGCCGATGACCCGGCGAACCAGGAGTCGAGCCTGGACCTGCCGGCCAATCAGGCTGCTGCGCTCTCGTACGTCCTCGGCCTGCTAACCGGCCTCGTCGTCTTCATCATCGAGGACGAGAACGAGTTCGTGCAGTTCCACGCAGCGCAGAGCATCGTGCTGTCGGTGGCGTTCGGAGGACTGTATCTGGTCTTCGGGGTGCTGACGAGCATCCTGTCGTTCCTCCCGGATGTCATCGGGGTACTCCTGATATCCCTGCTCGGTCTCGTCCAGGCGGTGATCGGGCTGGCCGGCTTCGTCGCCTGGGTGTACCTGATAATCCAGGCCTATCAGGGAGAGCGGTTCGTGGCCCCCGTCATCGGCGGTTTCGCCGAGAACCTCGCCAAGCAGGGATAGCACCACCAGCACAAACGAACGACTTCAGGTAGCGGAATCGGACAATGCCTTACTGTCACGAATGTGGAACGGAGATCGCGGACGGTTCCAGCTTCTGTCCGGAGTGTGGCACGTCGCTGTCGGACAGCAGGAGTCAGAACGACGGGACGAGCGGGACGGAGACGCGTGAGGCGTCCCCGACGACGGACGCCGCAGAGACCGACACCGGAGCCCGGGACCAGTCGTCCGGAACGGCCGGTTCGCTGGCGGGCCGCTTCTGGGTCACCACGCTCGTCGGCGCCGTACTGGCGTTCGTCCTCGGATTGCTCCTCTCCTCGTTCACTGGAGGACTCCTCTACTTCGTCGGGGTCATCGGCGGAGCCTTCGTCGGCGGGGTACTGTACCGGCAGGGACCCAGCGGCGGTGCGAAGGTCGGGGCCGTCTCGGGGGGGCTGTCGACCATCCCGTTCGCGGTCCTCCTGTTCGGCGTCCTGGCGGTCGGCCTCGGCGGGCTCATCGCCAACACCCCCCTCGCCACGAACTCGCCACAGGGGGAGAACCTCCTCGCCGCCTACGGAGTCATCGCGGTCGTGATCGTCCTCGCCGCGTTCGTGGCCAACATCGTCTTCGGCGTCATCGGCGGCCTGGTGGGGGGTGCGGTGGCCAGCGATTGAGGGGGGCGCTCGCAGCCACCGGTCACGCCCGCGGCGCGCTCGTCGCGAGAGCCCTCAGTCGGCCCGCGTCGGCGCGGCATCCCCCTCCGCAGGCACCGGCTCGTGCGTGCCGAAGTCGGGGTGGGTCTCCTCCATCCAGAGGTAGACGACCGCCCCCGAGACGAACATCAGGGCCGCGGTCAGGTAGAACGCGGCTTCGGCGCTCACGAACTCCATCCCGAGCCCGATGACGATGGCGCCGACGCCGTACCCGGCGTCGCGCCACATCCGGTAGACGCCCATCCCGGCGACTCGCCACGTGGGGTGGGCCGCGTCGCTCGGGACGGTCATCAGGTTGGGGTACAGCAGCGCCATCCCCAGCCCTGAGGCCGCCGAGAGGGCAGCCCACGCGAGGTAGCCCTCGACCAGCACCATCCCGAGGACGCCCCCGCCGGCCAGGAACATCCCGACCAGGACCGGCGGCCGGCGGCCGATGCGGTCGGCGAGTCCGCCGGTTCCGACCTGGAGGAAGTACATCGCGCTGTGGATGCCGACGACGACGCCGACGGCCTCGATGCCCAGTCCCTGGCTGGTGAGATACAGCGGCACCGCCAGCCAGAACAGCGTGTCCACGAACTTCTCGATGTGGCCGGCCTGGGCCGCCGCGAACAGCGTCCGGTCACCGTAGGTCGCCCGCTTCAGCACCGCGTTGAACGGCAGGTTCGCGTCGTGGTGGTCCTCATCGTCGTCGATCTCGGCCTGCGCGTACTGGGCAGTCTCCCTGATGAGGAAGATGGAGATGAGGAACGCCAGCACCACGACGACACCCAGGAAGTAGAACGGCTCGGGTCGGAGGCTCCACTGGCCCGCGATGAGGCCGGTTATCCAGGCGCCGACGGCGACGCCACTGTAGCCGAACGCCTCGTCGATGCCGACCGCGAGCCCGCGCTGCTCGGGGCCCGCGAGGTCTATCTTGGCGTTGATGGCCATGCTCCAGGTCAGCGCCTGGTTGATACCCAGCAGGATGTTCCCGACGGTAATCCAGCTCCAGCTGGGGGCGAAGATGAGGATGACCGGCAGCGGCAGCGCGGTCGCCCACCCGAGGACCAAGACCGGCTTCCGGCCGTACGCATCGCCCCACTTGCCGGCGTAGAGGTTGAGCAGGGCCTTGACGAAGCCGAAGGAGACGACGAACGAGCCGATGACGAACAGCGACTCGACGCCGAGCACGTCCCGGCCCAGCACCGGGACGACCGCCCGCTCGGAGCCGATCGTCAGTCCGGTCGCGAACACCAGCAGGACGTGGAGCGAGAACTGCCCGAGGTGTTCACGGATGCCCTGTTCGAGGTCTGCGGCCGAGTTCGAACCCATCGGTACCGACGCGTACGGTGGGAAGTAGGATATGAACACTGCGGGACATGGCCGGCATCGTTAATCAGCTGGCGACGTACGGTCGTGTATGAGCCTCCACCAGGCCTCGTTCCGGGTCCGTCACGAGTGTCCCTATCGGGAACTCTCCGAGCGACACCCGGACCTCACCATCCGGGAGTGGTACCTGAGCGACTGCCAGGTGCTGGAGATCACCTCGGCGGAGACGCCGACGGAGGACCTCCTCGCGGACGTCCGGGCGCTTGGAACCACCCTCCACGAGTCCGCCGACGAGTCTGGCCTCCACGTCGTCACGCAGGCGTGTCTCTGCTCGCTGGAGGACTCCATCCTCGACCGGTTCGAGCGGCACAACGCCCTCTACCAGCCGCCGACCGTCCACCGGCAGGGCTGGGAGCACTACACGGTCGTCGCGTTCGACGAGGGCGACATCCGGGCCCTGCTCCGTGACCTGGAGGCC
This sequence comes from Haloglomus salinum, assembly GCF_024298825.1. Lineage (NCBI taxonomy): Archaea > Methanobacteriati > Methanobacteriota > Halobacteria > Halobacteriales > Natronomonadaceae > Haloglomus > Haloglomus salinum. The sequence continues at coordinate 1,927,197 of NZ_CP101153.1, read as the reverse complement.
GACCGCGACATCGAGGTCCTCTCGAAGACCGCCATCGCGGACGAGCAGCTCCCACACAGCATGCTGACGCCGGTCGACCGGCTGTTCGAGGATATCACCGACCGGCAGCTGGCCGCACTACAGCTCGCCCTCGAGAACGGCTACTACGAGCAGCCCCGGGGGACCTCGCTCCGTGAGCTGGCCGGCATGACCTCGGTGGCCCGCTCGACCTACGAGGAGCACCTCCGGAAGGCAGAGAACAAGCTGCTCACGAACGTCGGGGCGCTCCTGCGACTCGTGACCGCGGGCACCGCGACGAACCCGCTGGGGGCGGAGCCGTCGCCGACGCCGGAGCAGAACGCGGACTGAACGCTGGCGGTCACGAGCGGCTGTCGGAGTCGAGACCTCCGTCGCCCAGCCTCCCGGTGGGTGCCGTGTGGCAAGGAGCCGTGCTCCCCCTCTGGGACCGTCCCCCTCGTCGTGGCCCCGAACCCCCTTCGATCGGTTGCTACCACGGTGGCCCCTCCTTTTTTAGCCCCATACCACATCGGATATTGGAACCATAGGATTCGCCGGACGTACGAGGTGGCTCCTATGGGGGGAAACATGATGCACAAGATCGGCTGTAGGGCTGCCCCGGCAGCGTCGGGGCGGCCCCGTAGACGGAGGTATCGACGGCGATGACGGACGACGACGGGCCGCGGCGGCGAGAACTGCTCGCCGCCGTGAGCGCGACAATGGTGGTCGGCACCGCCGGGTGTTCGATCCTCACCGGAGACGGGGGTTCAGACGGCGACCCCGACGGGGACGACACGCCGACGCCGACCTCGTTCGGCTACGGTGGCTCTCCCACCGCCACGGCCACTGCGACCGTGGCCGCTACGGGGACAGCGACGGAGGACGCGACTCAGCCGACGGACACGACGGTGCCCGGCGACACGGAGACGCCGACGGACGGGCCGGAGACCGCGACGGATACGCCCGGTGGCCAGTCGTCGCAGACAGCCACGCCGACCGACACGCCCGCATCCGGGTCCAATGCGACGGATACGCCGACCTCGACCCCGGAGGACGAGTACGGCGAGCAGGGCTACGGCCAGTACGGCTACGGGGGCGTTGCCCCGTGACGCGACGCACGGAGTGACCACCATGCCCGAGACACCCAACCACGGCTACAACGTCCCCGACGAGGGGGCACAGAACTGGCACGAACCGCTGAACGAGAACTTCGAGCAGTACGACACCGACATCGAGATCCGCGACGAGTCGGGGAACATCGGCGACTACGAGCCGAAAGAGGGGGCGAAGTTCTTCGCCACCGACATCGGGGTCGCCGTCATCGGCGACGGCTCGGAGTGGCAGGGGTTCTCGTCGATGGGGCCGCGACCGACGTTCGAGACCGTCGATATCGACGGGGATGGCCTCGGAGGTAGCCTCCGTCTGATCTCCGAGCCGGACGGCCGTTCGACGATGAGACACTCGGTCTACACCCTAGATTCGAACGGGGAACACAACGGGACGACGTTCCGGCTGGAGCAGACGTTCGACGACGAGACCGACGAGTGGCTGATCAGGCACCGCGGCGAGGAGCGAACCTTCCACGCCGTCAAGAGCCGCGGCGACGGCCACGTGGGCGTCTCGATGCCGATCGACTCGTCGCCGGATGTCCCGCTCCACGTCGGCGGCGACAACAACTGGAACCTCGACGAGGGTGACGGAGACTTCAAGATCGGCGACGACGACTACCGGCTCGCGATGGGCGTCGCGCTCGGCGGGGGTGGGGCGGGCGCGTGCAACATCCGGGCGAAGGGCGGCATCCAGCAGCTCCAGCTCGGCGCCGGAGAGAGCGGGCACACCCTCCGCATCCGCCCGGATACGGTCTCGGTGAACGGTGACTTCGACGTGAGCGGGAACAAGAACTTCGTTCAGTCGGTCGACACCGACGACGGCGAGCGGGAGGTCGTCTACACCGCCACCGAGGCGGGGACGCCACACACCGAGGCGTCGGGCGTCGCCGAACTGGCGGACGGCCGGGCCGAGGTCGACCTGCCCGAGCACTTCGCGTGGGTGACCAGCGAGGCGGACCCACTGATGGTCCAGACGACGCCGTACGGTGGGTCGACCGGACTGAAGGTCGTCGAGCGATCGACCGATCGCATCGTGGTCGAGGCCCTCGACGGCGAGGGGGACTACGAATTCGCCTACACCGTCAAAGGGACCCGCGACGGTCAAGAAAACAAGCGGATCGTCCGCGAGCCCTCGGCAGCGGACGCTGCGTCCGACAGTACCGAGCGTCCGACCGCCGACGACTGACGATTACGAGATCAATGCCCGAGACACCCAACCACGGCTACAACGTCCCCGACGAGGGGGCACAGAACTGGCACGAACCGCTGAACGAGAACTTCGAGCAGTACGACACCGACATCGAGATCCGCGACACCGATGGCAACAAGGGGAACTACGACCCGAAGGCGGGCGCGAAGTTCCTCGCGACCGACACCGAAACGGTCTACATCGGTTCTGGGTCGTCGTGGGACCGCCTGGAGACCAGCGGTCGGGTCCCGAAACTGAATCGACTCGAAGTCTCGAGCGAAGTGAGTCGGATCGACCTCCTGAACGGAGATGGAGACCTCAAAATGATAATGGGGTATCAACCTGGTCCAGGCCGCTTCCTCGCGACGCTGTTCGACGACGATGGCGATCAGCACAACGTCCTGTCTGTGAACGATGAGGGGCACGATATCGCCGGCGATGGAAAGGTCGGTATCGGGAGAGCCTCACCGGGTGTGCCATTGGACGTCCACGGACAGGACAACTGGAACCTCGACAGCAACGACGGCGATCTCCGAATCGGGAATGGGGACTACCGACTCACGATGGGCGTCGCGCTGGGCGGGGGCGGCAGAGGTGCATGCAACGTCCGCGCCAAGGGTGGCCTCGAGCAGCTCCAGCTCGGTGCGGGCACCAGTGGCCACACGCTCCGGATTCGACCGGACACGGCCTCCGTCAATGGCGACTTCGAGGTGAGCGGGAACAAGAACTTCGTCCAGTCGGTCGACACCGACGACGGCGAACGGGAGGTGGTCTACACGACCGTGGAGGCCGGCACGCCCCACACCGAGGCGTCGGGCGTCGCCGAGCTGGCGGACGGCCGTGCCACGGTCGGCCTCCCGGAGCACTTCGCGTGGGTCACCGACGCCGACGAGCCGTTGCACGTCCAGACGACACCGTACGCGGTCGAATCGAACGGCCTTGCGGCCGTCGAACGGTCCACGGAGCGGCTGGTGTTCGCGGACCTCGACGGCACCGGCGACTACGAGTTCTCCTACACCGTGAAGGGGACCCGTGACGGCCACGCGGACAAGCGGGTGGTGCGGGAGCCCGGAGCTGCCGATACCACGGACCCGTCACCAGCGCCGGCCGACGACTGACGGACTCACACCCAAGACACCCAGCCACGACTGCAACGTCCTGAACGAGGGCGAGCAGGACTGGCACCAGCCGTCCGACGAGAACGTCGAGCAGTACGACACCGACATCGAGGTCCGCGACGTGGAAGCGACCACCGGCGACTACGAACCCAGGGACGGCGCCGAGTACTACTCCACCGACACCGGTCAGGTGTTCCTCGGCACCGGGGGCAGCTGGGACGCGGTCGATACCGCCGGGGAGACGCCGGGGTTCTGTTTCTGCCAACACGACACGGGAATCTCGTGGGAGAACAGCGGTACGACGCTGACATCCGCGTGGCCGTTCCGTCGGAGGAACGAGCAGCACCCACCAACTGGAGCCAGTGACGCACAGAAACGAACGGGCCGAACCCGGACCCAGAACGGGTAACCACAGCTGATGGGGGGTTTCACCTCCGGATGCAAATTCTATCCTCGCCTACTGCCTCGGTTTCGTAAGAGCAATTGGCAAAACAGATGGCTGTGATGGATTAGACATGCAGGCCGCCCTCCTCGACGGAATCCTCGAGTCGCTGCGGATCGGTGTCGGCTTCCTCTGGACGGCAGCCTGGGCGATCATCATGGGGCTGGTGATCACGAGCCTCGTCCAGGTCTACGTCTCGAAGGAACGGATGGCCCAGGTCCTCGGAACCGAGGACCTGAGCGGCCTCACGAAGGCGACGGTGTTCGGCGCCGCGAGTAGTGGCTGTAGCTTCGGGGCCGTCGCAATCGGGAAAGGCCTGTTCAAGAAGGGTGCGCACACGGTGAACGTCCTCGCGTTCATGTTCGCCTCGACGAACCTCATCGTCGAACTCGGCCTGATGATACTCATCCTGCTCGGGTGGGAGTTCCTCGTCGCCGAACTCCTCGGCGGTGTCATCCTCATCGCCGTGATGGCACTCCTCGTCCATCTGACCCTCCCCGAGAACCGCTTCGACGAGGTCCGACGGGAACTGAATCAACGCGAGCTGGCACAGGGTGTCAGCGAGGACCCGACCTGCGGGATGGAAGGCACGGACGAGTACTCGCTGACGACCGACGGCGGCGAGACAGTGACGTTCTGCTCGGAGGGGTGTATGGAGACCTACCAGCAGGAGGTGGCCAGCAGCGGCGGGTGGCGCGACGAGCTCCTGTCGTGGGGCGGCTGGTACAAGGTCGGGAACCAGTACCGCAAGGAGTGGTCGATGATCTGGAAGGACGTCGTCGCGGGCTTTCTCATCTCGGGGTTCGTCATCGTCTTCGTCCCGCAGTGGGTCTGGAACACACTGTTCCTCCAGGGTGATGGACTGTTGGTGAGCGCAGAGAACGCCGTCATGGGTGTGGCAATCGCGGTCATCAGCTTCGTCGGTAGCATGGGCAACGTTCCCTTCGCCGTCGCGCTGTGGGGCGGTGGCATCAGTTTCGCCGGTGTCATCGCGTTCGTCTACGCCGACCTCATCACCATCCCCGTCCTGAACATCTACCGGAAGTACTACGGCTGGCATGTGATGCTGTACATCCTCGGCATCTTCTTCGTGACCATGGCCTTCACGGGCTTTCTCATGGAGGAACTGTTCAACGCCCTCGGCATCGTCCCGAACCTCGCCCGCGGGGAGACCGCATCCGAGCAGACGTACTTCGAGTTCAACTACACCTTCTACCTCAACCTCATCGCGTTCGTGTTCTCTGGCTTCCTCCTCTACGTCTATCGGCGTGGACTCGGTGCACCTGGCCAGTACCGTGACCCGGTCTGTGGGATGCGGACCGATGATAGCGGGCCGAGTCTCACCCACGACGGCGAGACGTACTACTTCTGTTCGGACCGATGCAAACAGTCGTTCGAGAAACACCCATCCGAATTCGCACACCAGCACCCAGAAATCGCAGGAAATAGAGCCTCCCAGAGCCATGACCATCACTGAACGCCACCTCTCGACACCGGGTACCGGGGCCAGGCCCCCACGAGTCTTGCGTCGGCCAATCACAACTGGTACGGTGGTGTCTCGTCAACGCTCGGGTATGACCCAGTCTCACGACAGGCCGAGGTGGGGTGGATGAATCGACGGCGAGCCGATGCAGTAGTCGGTCTCCTCGTCGCTGCAGTCGTTCTCGTCGGCGGAGCACTCAGCTGGGACGCCTACCAGCAACAGCAGGCATTCGAGCAGATGGGGTCGATGATGGGCACGTCCATGGGGACCGTTCACGGGACGAATCCGCTCTGGTACGTCCTCGGGACCCTCCTCGTCGCGACCCTCGTCGGCGGTGGATATCTGGCGATTCGCGATGAGCTCACCAGCACGGGGGGAGTCGACCAGCAACGGCGTGCTGCATCGGAGCAAATTGCCCAGGGGAGTGCTGAGACATCAGGTGACACCGCTCGCTCGAACGACGGCAGCAATCCAGAGGCCCAGCCTCGGGCCCGCGTGCTGGACCTGTTGCCGGAGGACGAACGACGTATCCTCGACCCGGTCCTCTCCTCACCCGGTATCACGCAGGTCGAACTCAGGGATCGGTCGGACTTCTCGAAGAGCAAGGTGAGCCAGACGGTCAGTGGCCTCGAGAAGCGGGGCCTGCTGTACCGGGAGCGCCAGGGACGGACCTACCGGATCTATCCGAGCGACGACCTGGAGCAGAGCCAGAGCTAGCCGTCGCTCCTGCCTGTCGACCAGGGCTGAAGATGACCGGTTGTCGCTACTCTTTGACCTCTGTCTTCACGACGATTGCAGGGCGGGTGGTCAATCGGAGGACGCGGTCGGTGACACTCCCGAGAAGCGTCCGGTACTCTTCCGGTCGGCGTTTGGTTCCCAGCACGAGTACGTCCACCTCCTGGTCGTCGCCGTACCGCACGATCGTCTCGTCGGGGCGGCCGTGCTGCATCGCCGTCTCGATATCGACATCGGCCTCCGATGCCCGGTGACGGAGTGCCGAAAGCGTCTCCTCCCCGTGCTTTTCCAGTCCGTGCTCCGGGCCTTCGGCTTCGTCGACGTACTCGTCCCCGCTGTAGGCAGTCACGACGTCCTCGTCGACGACGTAGAGCACGTGGAGGACAGCATCGTGAGTCGCCGCAAGTTCGAGTGCGTGCGCCGCAGCCCGTTCGGACGCGACTGTCCCGTCCGTCGAAAGCAGAATGCGGTCGTACATGTAGTCGGGCTTCAGATTGAGGCGGCATAGAGTCAGGTTCCGAGCCCGCCGCTCAGGAGGTGCACCCATGTCCGGCGGGGGCACGGATTCCGCTGCGACTGGGTGGGTCGGTACTCGGCGGTCTGTGTCTGTCCCTCCGACTGGCGGCCGAGCGTTCCACCGGACCGAGGTGGGGAACCCTCACTCCCGCCGAATTCGGCGGAGATGAACGATTTCATTTCTGAAAGACGATTAGCGAACCCCATATACGTTCTCGAACGTTCTCCTGCGCGGATTCACACCCATCGAGATAACTCCCGAGCGGTCCTACGAGTAACCGAGGAGAACGACAATGACCAACTTCGAACTCGGCCGCTGGCTGCTCGTGGCACTCGCGATTGTCGGACTCGCGTTCGCCGCCCCCGTGGTCAGCGCCCACGGCAACGACACGACCGCAGACGATGCGCCCCCGTCCGACGAGCCCACCGGCGACTGGGCGGCCTGGATGGAGGCACAGATGACCGAACACATGGGCCCTGGTGCCGTCGAGTGGATGGAGTCGCACATGGGTGTGACCGTCGACGAGATGGCCCGGGACATGGCTGACGAGGAATACCACAACGGGGCCGAAACCGGCTCCAACGGCGGGATGTACGGGCAGGGCCACTGCTGACGGCCCTGACCGTTCCGATCGCTTCGACCGAACACCCGATTACCCAACCCAGAACAATGACCCAACTCACCATTCACATCGGACGCACTGCCCGCCGACCCGCGATCCTCGCCGTCCCGCTGCTGGTCGCGGCGACTGGAACGGTTGCTGCCCACGGTGGCGGGAGCTACGGCGGCGGCATGATGGGCGGCGGCTGGGGACTCTTCGGCGGAGCGATGGGGCTCTGGGGACTCCTCTGGATGGGGCTCCTCTTCGCTGTCCCGCTCTACATCCTGTATGCGCTCCTCAACCGAGGCTCCGGCGAGAACGACGAGCAGCCGCTGTCGGTTCTCCGTGAGCGCTACGCCCGGGGTGAGCTCTCGGACGACGAATTCGACCGACGGCGAACACAGCTCGAACGTACCGGATGACCGGAACAGCTGCTGTTCCACCCGGTACACCCCACCTTCGACGCCCGTCGTTGCGGCACTCCCCGTCGAGACAAGCTCGACACTCGGGCAGGATCGATTACGAGGGGGGTGTCTCCTCGAGCCCGGAGTGTACGATTCGAACAGGGACTCCGGGGATGCCGTCCGTAGGCTCCCTTCGAATCCGGACTCTGCGACCGGCTGAGCTTTCGGATACTAATAGAAATGTGCAAAAGGCACAAAATCGTACTGTACTGTATGACAGAGGTACTCCTCTTCACGCAGGAGACGTGTGGGGCATGTGCAACGCAACGAGAGAAAACCGGGGGCCTGGAGGACGAATACCCCGATGTCGAATTTCGGGAGGTCGATATCCAGAACGAGCTGGGGACAGCCAACGCGTACGGGGTCCGGAAGACGCCCACGACGCTCGTGTACGCGAACGGGGAACGGACTGCCGAGTTCATCGGGGTCGTCGACCGGGACGACCTGGAGGCCGCTATCCAGAGCGCTGAGCAGCAATCGGCCGGCCTCGCACAGCGGATTGCCAGTCTCGTCCGCGGATAACTGAAACCAGACAACTCAGACAATGAATTACAGTAGACGCCAGTTCATCGGGGCGCTCGGGGCCGGCACGGTTGCAACTGCGGGCCTCCCCCGGCCAGTTGCTGCACAGGAGACGCCCGTCGTCGAGATGGGGAACAACTACTTCGACCCGATCGGGCTCCACGTCGACCCCGGCACGACCGTCCGCTTCGAGATAGCGGCCGGATCGCACTCGGCCACCGCCTACGAGAACCGGATTCCAGCCGACGCGACGACGTTCGATAGTGGGGTCATCTCGTCGGGGGGGTTCGAGCACACGTTCGACGAGCCGGGTACGTACGACTACTACTGCATCCCGCACAAGTCGGTCGGGATGGTCGGTCGTATCGTTGTCGGCAACCCCGGTGGTCCAGCCGAGGAGCGTCCGATTCCGGACGGTGACGTGCCAGATAGCGATGCGATAGTCGAACAGGGCGCGATAGCGTATGGGTCCAGCACCGGAGGTGGCGGGAACTCCGACGGCGGAATGATGGGGCCTGGGATGGGGTCTGGTCCGGGAATGATGAACGGCCGGACCGGTGGATGGGGTGGCGGGCTGCCGTTCGTCGGCGGGGCACTCGGAATGCTGGGGCTGGTCGGTGGGCTCCTCTACTGGGCACTCGGGCGAGATGGCGCTCCCTCCCGGAAGGATAGTTCCGCGATGGAGACCCTTCAGCGCCGTTACGCCCGTGGAGAGATCGACGAAGCGGAGTTCCACCGCCGTCGAGAACGGCTGGAGAACGGGGGCGAGGGCCCGTCTGAGTGAGGCGAGCCAGCGTCCCCCTTCGGGGGACGACAGTCGACGCTGCGGGCCCATCCTTATCGACGGCCGGTGGCAGCGCCTACCGCTCGACGTCGACACGCGTGACCGTGAGCCCGGCCAGCGGCTCGGTCGCTACGGCTCGACCGTGGAGAACACCCGGGCTTCGATCTTCTGGAGGTGTTCGGCGACGGTCCCCGTGGCGAGGGCCAGTCGGTCGGCGATATCCCGGTGGGTCGCCTCGCGGGGGACCTCGTAGTAGCCCAGGTCGCGGGCCGTGGCGAGCACCTCGCGCTGGCGCTCGGTCAGCAGCGCCGCGAGGTCCCCCCGCGCCTCCAGATACGGCCCGATGCGCTCGATACTGAACTCGATGCTCTCGGGGATGTCCGCCAGCGCGGCCTGCACCACCTCGTTCGTCTCGCCGACCACGTCGACCCGGTAGCGGCCGTCGGGCGTCGCCTCGATGGGGAAGTCGAAGAAGACCTCGTGTGTCTTCGGGAGGCCGAGGAACGCTGCGACACCCGCCGGCGGGCGGCTGTGGACGTAGACGAGGCCGCCCCGGTCGTCCTCGCCGGAGATGCTGAAGCCGAAGACATCCGGCTCCGCCTCCAGGATGGCCCGGATCCGGTCGAGGCGGTCCCCCCGGCGCACCGCGAGTGGTGCTGGCGGTGTCTGTCGCTCTGGCAGGCCGCCGAGATGTCGTAGACGCTGTCGCTCCACGGATGCTGCCGGCGCTGTCCCTGGGAGGTGACGGACATCCGTCCCGACCAGCAGGGTGTGTGGAGATAGATACAGGTGCCCGGATGACCGAGTCGGGGGTATGCAGTTCGCCACCATCGTCTATCGCCATCCCGAGGGCTTCGTCCAGTCGCTCGGGGCGGCCTTCGGCGCCCACGCGGACGTGGAGCCGGTCGCGATTCACGCCACCCGGTCACTCGGCGACGGCACCGCCCTCATGCTCTACGAACTGGCGGGCGACGCCGACGCCGTCCGTCAGGTCCTCGCCGAGAACGAGCAGGCCACGGAGTACCGGGTGACCCAGCTTCAGGACCGCGTCGCCGCGTACATCCACTACACGCCGAACGAGACCGTCCAGCGGCTCCTCGACAGCGTCGAGGAGTACGGGCTCGTCCTCGATACCCCCATCCCGATCCACGAGGACGGCACGTTCGAGGTGACCCTGATCGGGTTCCAGTCGGACCTGAGCGAGGCGTTCGAGGAGGTCCCCGAGGAACTCGAGACGATGATCGAGCGCGTGGGGCAGTACACACCGAGCAACGCGAACTACTTCGACCGGCTGAGCGAGCGCCAGCGGGAGGTACTTCGACTCGCCTACGAGCAGGGGTACTACGAGGAACCACGCGGGACGACCCACGAGGAGATCGCGTCGCATCTGGACTGCTCCCCGGCGAACGTCGGCGAGATACTGCGGCGCATCGAGAACAAGCTCGTCACCGAACTGTTCAAGGAGCCCAGTGCACCGACCGAGACACCCGCCTCCTGAGCCCGGTGCCGGCACCTCTTCTGGCTGTCCGGGCGTGAGGGCGTCCCGAGATATCGTGACACCCGCTTCGGACCGGCTGTCTTATACTACCTGTTCATGGCAAGGGGAACTGGCTCCCTCCGAGACACGGACTGCCAGGTATGTCGCAGAAGGCAGCGAACGCGGTTCCGATATTCGATGTCGACAACTTCGACGCGGGCGTCGATATCACCGAGGTCGCCGAGGACACCTACCAGTGTACGTCCTTCGCGAACTGCACGGCGTTCGACACGGCCGAGGGACTGGTCATGGTCGATACCGGTCTGGCCGCGCTCTCGGAGCACATGGCGGAGGCACTCAGGGCGCACACGGACTCGCCTGTGCACACAGTCATCTACACCCACGGACACGTCGACCACGCCTACGGGCTCGAGCCGTTCCTGGTCGACGGGCAGGCCCCGCCGACCGTCATCGCGAACGAGGCGATGGCCGACCGCTTCGACCGGTACGCGCAGACGAAGCAGTACAACGAGGTCATCAACGGCCGGCAGTTCTCCGCTGACCCGGAGGCCGCGGACTCCCACGACCTCATGGACGAGGGGATGTTCGAGTGGCCCGAGCACCCGCCGACGACGTGGTACAGCGACGACCTCACGGTCACGGTCGGAGACACCACGTTCGAACTCCACCACGCCCGCGGCGAGACCGACGACGCGACGTGGCTCTACTGCCCGGACCGGGACGTGCTCTGCTCGGGTGACCTCGTCACGGCCTCCGCGCCGAACGCTGGGAACCCGCAGAAGGTCCAGCGCTACCCGTGGGACTGGGCCGACGCCCTCCGCGAGATGGCGGCGCTCGACCCCGCGACCCTCCTGCCGGGCCACGGCCAGCCGGCCGTCGACGACCCGGAGGCCATCGAGCGTCGGCTCCTCGGCTGTGCGGACTACCTCGACACCGTCGTCGACCGCACACTCGAGGCGCTCAACGACGGCGCGCCGCCGCACGTCGACATCGTCCGTGATATCGACCTCCCCGAGCCGGAGGAACCCTGGCTCCAGTCGGAGTACGACTGCGGGGAGTTCATCGCGCGGAACGTCATCCGGTACTACGGCGGCTGGTGGACCGGCCGGCCGAGCGAACTCAAACCGGCGCGACGGGACGCGCTGGCGGCGGAGATTGCCGACCTCGTGGGCGACGCCGAGACGCTCGCCACGCGTGCCGAGGCGCTGATAGAGGAGGGCGAGGGGCGGCTGGCGTGCCACCTCGCGGACTACGCGCTGGAGGCCGCACCGGAGGACGAGGCGGTCCAGACCGCGGTCGCGAACGTCTACGAGGAGCGGGCGGCGGCCGCCGAGGACATGATGTCGGCCAACATCTTCGCGTCGGCGGTTCTGTACGCGAACGAGGGCCGGTCGTTCCGCTGAGACTCCTGGTTGGCTCTTCTACACCAGCCGATACGAACGGCAACTGCGGGTACTGGGGAATCGGGGAGTTCCGGAGCAGAAGCCGTCGTGCTGATTATGGCACTGGAACGCGAGCGTGCGCTGCGTTGCTTGCGCGAACGGCGGGCTTGCTGTAGCGACAACGATTCAGTCCATCGGGTTCCGAATCAGCTGGCCGTGTTCGACCTTCATGCAGCGGTCCTGAACCACGTCCAGCCCGGCGGCTTCCGCGTCCCGTGCGGCCGCGTCGTGCGTGATGCCGGGTTGCAGCCAGACCGCCCGCACGTCGTCCCGGGCGAGCGCCTGCTCGATGATACCCGGCACCTCCTCGCTCGGTCGGAACACCTCGACGATGTCGACGGGGTCCGGAACGTCGGCCAGTGAATCGAATGCCGGCTCGCCGAATATCTCGTCTGCGGTCGGGTTGACCGGCGTCAGCTCGTAGCCGTGGCGCTGGAGGTACGCCGGGACGATGTGGGCCGCCTTGTCGTAGTCCGTCGAGGCCCCGACGACGGCAACGCGGTCGTGGCCGAGGACCCGGCGGAGCCCGTCGGCGTCGGTTATCGGCATGGGCGGACCTGTCGACGGCGGGGAATCAGTGTTCCGGGGCGTGCGACCAGCACGACGGTGTCAGTCCGCCCCCGGGCCGGAACCCGGATCGAGCGGCGGGAGCTGGTCCTCGATCATCTCGCGGTCCTCCTCGAGCCACGGCGGGAGGAACAGCGACTCGCCGAGCGTGGCGGGGTCGGCCTCGGCCGCGAGTCCCGGCCCCTCGGTCGCGAGCTCGAACAGGATGCCACCGGGCTCGCGGACGTACAGCGAGTGGAAGAAGTGGCGGTCTTTCACCCGCGAGACGTCGTAGCCGCGCTCCCGGAGGAGGTCGTGCCACTCGTAGAGCTGGTCCTCGTCGGGAACGCGGACGGCGACGTGGTGGATGGAGCCGGCTCCCTCGCGGCCGAACTCGGCCGCCCGGTCGAGGAGGTCGACGACGGTCGCGCGGTCGCCCGGCGCCCGGTAGCGCACGCGGTCGCCATCCTGGGCAATCAGCTCGAAGCCCATGGTCTCGAGCAGGCTCGCGGTGGCGAAGATGCTCGTCGAGAGCAGCGTCACCCCGTGGATACCCCGGATGGCGTGCTCGGTCGGGACGGGTCCATCCGCCCACGGCGCCACGTCGGACTCGCCGGTGACGAGTTCGAGCTCGGTCCCGTCGGGATCGGCGAACTGGAGCACCGTCTCCTCGAATCGCCCGGTCTCCGTGACATCGAGGTCGTGGTCGGCGAGTCGGTCACGCCAGTAGTCCACCGAGTCCGGCGGAATGACCAGCGCGGCGGTGGTGATTTGGGGCTTCCCGACCCGGCCGTCCTCCTCCGCGGGGTACGGGAAGAACGTCAGCGCGGTGCCAGGCGACCCGGTCTCGTCCCCGTAGAACAGATGCCGGGTGAACCGGTCGGTGAAGTTCACCGTCTGCTTGACGAGGCGGAGACCGAGAACGTCCCGGTAGAAGCGGACGTTCTCGGCAGCGTCGCGGACGATGCCGGTGATGTGATGGATTCCGGGGGTGTCTGTGAGCATGGGCTGTGGTCGAGGGGGCGTTCGGTGGGTGGTCGGCGGGTCGTTCGACGGGCGATAGGCGCGGCCCGGCGGCGAGCGACTTGCAGAGCGGCCAGCGGCACGGGCCGACGATTGGCGACCCGAGCGAGTGGTCAGCGGCGCGGGCTGGTGATTCAGCCGAGCCCGGCCGCGCCGGAGTCCGCGTCCGAGAGGTCCTTCCGCTCGATCGGCAGGCCGAGTTCCTCGAGTGCGGCCGCGAGGTCCTCGGCTCTGGCGTACTCAGCACCGGCTTGCAGGCGCTTTGCCTGGGCACGGGCGAGGACCTCTCCGCGCCGGTCGTCGGGAATCTCGTACTTGTCCGTCGCGAGTTCGATGACGAGCCCGTTGTGGTCCGTCGTGTACAGCGAGTGGAAGATGCCCCGGTCGAACTCGTTGTAGTGGTGGCCGTGCTCCTCGAGTCCGGCCCAGATTGCCGCCAGTCGCTCGGGCTCGAAGCGGAACGCGACGTGGTGGACGCCGCCGACCGGCGTCCGAAGGCGCCCGTCGTTCGAGTCACGCTCCTCCTCGACGAAGAAGGTGAGCATGCGGCCGTCACCCGTGTCGAAGAACAGGTGCGTGATGTGTGGCGCATCGAGGTTCGGCTGTCTGAGGACGAGCGACATCCCAAGCACGTCGCGGTAGAACGCGACGGTCTCCTCGACGTTGCTCCCGATGATGGAGACGTGGTCCAGACCGGTCGTGCGGAACGCACTCTCCGGCGGGGCGGCGGTCACGGGCGGGTCGGTGGGTGTGTGTGCGTCGTCTGCCACTGGTTTTGTTACGTTACCAGGTTCGTTCTCGAATCATTATAAACGTTCCCGGACACGAGGTGTACCAGGTGACAGCGATGTCGGTACCTTTCCCCGCAGTGGTTCCCGAAGAACCGCTCAATCACCGACGGAGCACAGATTCAATCTCCCCCTGGAGCAGCCGCGGCGATCGGCAAGCCTGTCGGAAAGCCGAGCTTTGAAGCCATGGTACCGGATACGACGACGCAGATGAGTGGACCGTTCCCCTTCGCTTCGGGGCAAGGTACCGTTCTGGACGACGACCAGAAGGTCACACCGCTGGAGCTGTTCTTCGACCTCGTGTTCGTCTTCGCCATGACCCAGGTGAGTAGTTTCCTCGCCCACAATCTCTCCTGGATCGGGGTCGTTCGTGGCGTCGGCCTGCTCGCTGTTCTCTGGTGGGCGTGGGTCACCTACTCCTGGTTGACGAACGCCATTCCCGCCGAGGAGGCACTGCCGGCACGAGTGGTGATCCTCGCCGCGATGGCGGTCATGCTCGTCGTCGCACTCGCCGTCCCCGACGCCTTCGGGGACGACGGCGTGCTGTTCGGACTTGCGTACTTCGTCGTCCGGGTGTCACACGTCGTGCTGTACGCACTCGCGACCGATCCGGAGACCCGGGCCGCGGTGATCCGCCTCGCTCCCGGGTTCCTGCTCGGGCCGGCACTGCTCATCCCCGCAGGATTCCTCGATGGGCCGCTGCAGGGGCTCCTCTGGGTCGTGGCACTCGCCATCGACTACGGTGTCCCGCTCGTCCGAGGAGTGTCCGGATTCACGATCCAGGCGGGTCACTTCGTCGAGCGCCACCGACTCATCCTCATCATCGCGCTCGGCGAGTCCATCGTGGCAATCGGAATCGGGGTCGACAGTGGGGGACTGCCGCTCTCCCCGGCTGTCGTCGGTGCCGCGCTCTCCGGGATCGTCCTCGTCATCGCACTCTGGTGGCTCTACTTCGACTACGTCGTCCTCGCTGCGGAACGACGGCTCGCGTCGGCGACCGGCGAAGCGCGAGCGGCGCTCGCCCGTGACTCGTACAGCTACCTCCACCTCCCGATGGTCGCGGGCATCATCTTCGTCGCACTCGGCATCGAGCAGACACTCGCGCACATCGGCGAGCCGCTGGGCCCCGTGCCGGCGGTCGCACTCGGTGGCGGCAGCGCACTGTACCTGCTCGGTCACGTCCTCTTCCGATTGCGCGACACCGGGACCGTCAGCATGCTCCGGCTCGCCGTCGCAGGGGGAGCGTGTCTGGTGGTGCCGATAGCCACGCAACTGGCCGCGCCACTCCCCCTTGCCGTCCTCGTGGTCCTGTTCGTCGGGCTTGCGGGCGTCGAGACGGCACGCTCGGAGTTCCGGCGGACGGTACGGGACTGAGCAGCCATCTCTCGCCCAGCCCCGACCTGGACCTCGACAACGGATACCGACTCCCGGCGGACTACACGTGAACCAGAACGGTCACGAACACACGGCCGGAGGGCATCGCGTCGGTGGTCACACGATGTTCCCACCGGCGCCTTACCGTTCGAGGTTCCTGGTGCCGAGGATAGCTCGGAGCGTCGCGAGGATGGGGCGGGGCTGTGTCGGTTCGGTGGGTCCGAGAACAGCCGTGCTTCGATGGGACGCACGCGGACATCGGGGTCGCCACCGGGGAATCAGGGGACGGGAGCAGCGCCGAAAGCCCTTAGCCGCTCCCCCCGGTTCGGCGCGGCATGAAGACGGTCTTCCACGTCGCGGACGGGGCGGACGACGTACAGGACGCGGCCATCCGCTACGCCGCCGGCATCTTCGAGGACCCGTCCGTCGAGATGGACGCCGTCGCGGTCGTCGCGAACGCGTCCGGCATCGAACTCGTCCGGGCGGATTCGGCCTACGCCGAAGAGATCACCGACCTCTCGTCGGGTGCCGTCGAGTTCATCGCGTGCGAGAAGTCGATGGAGGCAGCCGGCCTCACCCGGGACGACATCCTCGATGTCGTCGAGACGGCACCCACCTCGGTCGGCGAACTCACGCGCCGGCAGGACGCGGGGTACCAGTACATCAAGGTCCCCTGAGTCGACTGCCGGGGGCCCCAGCGCTACTCGCTCAGGAAGTCCGCGAACTCGACAGCCATCCCGAAGTCACCGCCGTGCTCTTTGGCGATCTGGTGGGCCTCGTCGGCGCCCTCGCGTGCCCAGTCGCGCTGGAACTCGTAGAGCACCTGCGACCAGGTGACCGGCGTGACGCCGGCCTCGACCATCCGCTCCATCGCACGCTCGTGGTCGGCCTCGGTCTGGCCGCCACAGGCGTCGGCGACGACGTAGACGTCGTAGCCTGCCTCCAGCGCGGAGAGGGCGGCGAAACAGACACACACCTCGGTCCAGAGCCCGGCGATGACCAGTCGGCCTCGACCGGTCGACTCGACGGCCTCGACGAACGCCTCGTCCTCCCAGGAGTTCATCGTCGTGCGGTCGATAACCGCCTCTTCGGGGAGCGTCTCCCGGACCTCGTCGAACAACGGCCCATTGTAGTCCCGACCGATGGTCGTGAGGACCGTCGGTACGTCGTAGGCGTCGACGGCCTTCGCGAGGCCGGCGACGTTGTTCCGGAGCGTCCCGGTCCCGATGGTGTTGACGCCGAGCACCATCTCCGGCTGGTGGTCGATGAACGTCACCGCACAGTTCTCGGGGGTGAGCAACCGCTCGCTCGGAGTTGCGTCGGCCATGGTTCCGGACGGGAATCGGCAGTCAGGTAGTTCTGACGCCGCTAATGTGTGTGCAGTCGACGCTGCCGGGACGGAACGCCCATTGGGAGTGGCCCATCCACCGGGCACGTTCGCACCGATTCGTGAGGTTAACCTCGGCGGGGGAGCACGGACGGGTACATGCTCTACGACTCGGTCGCCGACCTCGACCTGACCGTCGACGACTACGAACTCGACCGGCGCGAGCGCGACACGTCGAGCGGCTTCACACGGGCGACGACCGTCGTCCCGCTGCACGGCGACGGCGAGGTCGGTCGCGGAGAGGACGTGACCTACGACAACGACGCCCACGATGCCCTCCGCGATACCGACGAACCGTTCGACCTCGCCGGGACGTACACGCTCGACGAGTTCTCCGGGCACCTGTCCGGCATCGATCTCTTCCTCGGTACGGAACCCGAGCAGGCCATCTTCCGGAACTACCGCCGGTGGGCGTTCGAGAGCGCCGCGCTCGACCTCGCGTTGCGGCAGGCCGACACGAACCTCGCCGAGCGGCTCGGCCGCACGTACGACCCGGTCCGGTTCGTCGTCAGCACGCGACTCGATGAGCCGCCGACCGGCGACCGCGTCCTCGACTGGCTCGACCGGAACCCGGACCTGGAGTTCAAGCTCGATCCCACCTCCGAGTGGGCCGACGAGGTCGTCGAGCGGCTCGCCGCGACCGGCGCGGTGCGCACGCTCGACCTGAAGGGACAGTACCACGGGACGACGGTCGACCAGCCCGCCGACCCCGCGCTGTACGAGCGCGTCGTCGAGGGGTTCCCCGACGCGCTCATCGAGGACCCAGAACTGAACGAGGAGACGCGACCGCTGTTCGAGGGCGAGGAGGCGCGCGTGACGTGGGATTATCCCATCCGCGGTGTCGAGACCGTCGAGGACCTCCCCTGGGAGCCGGAGTGGCTCAACATCAAGCCGTCCCGTTTTGGCTCGGTGCGGTCGCTGTTCGACACCATCGACTACTGTCGCGAGCACGACATCCGGATGTTCGGCGGCGGGCAGTTCGAACTCGGCGTCGGCCGGGAACACCTCCACGCCGTCGCGTCGCTGTTCTACCCGGACGCGCCGAACGACGTGGCACCGACGGCGTACAACGACCCGGACCCGAGCGGCGATCTCCCCGCGAGCCCGCTGGCGCCACCGACCAGCCCGCGAGGGATCTCCTGGGAGTAGCGGGACTGCTCCGGCCGACGGGTCCGCCTATTCGAGCGATGGCTCCGACGACCGACTGGCTCCGGGCCCGGAATAGCTCTGATATATAGAGAATTCGAGACATATTCGATAACACGGGCGACATATAATTCTCGTAAGTTGCATATTCTGCTGAAAACACGAATGTCCGTAGGCTGCTCTGGTCGCGAGGGGCTGGCGACGTCAGTCGCCGGCGGTGGCCGCCGCGGTCCGCTCCTCGGGCTCCTGGCGCCCATCGAGGCGGAGTCGTGTGATGAGTACCAACCCGAGCAGGCAGGGACCGGCCATGACGAGCGCGGACGCCTCCAGCCCGGCCGCCGCGAGCACCTCGGCCCCGACGATACTGCCCAGAACCGATCCGAGCTGCCCGAGAGACAGCAGGATGCCCGACATCGTCCCGACGTGGTCGGGGCTGATGTCCGCCAGTTCACCGGGCAGGATGTAGAACATCGCCATCAGGCCGCCGCCAAAGAACCCCGCGACGAGCAGCCCAAGCAGGAAGACCGTCAGCCCGGGGGCGAACCCGCCCACGGCGATGCCGAGCGCGAGCCCGAGGATGCCCAGGTTCAGACCCAGGCGGCGGGTGTAGCGGTCGGAGAGCACGGGGAGCAGCAGCGCCCCCACTGCCGAGGCCAGCGGCGAGATCCCGAGCATGAACTCGGGGACGGCGAACGCGTGTGCGTCGGCGTACTCGGGGAGCACGGCGAGCGATCCCACCGCGGACCAGTACGCGAGCCCGATGAGCGCGACGGCCCACGGCGTCGACGGGGACCGGAGCACCGTCGGGAACGACGTCCGGAGCGGGATGCGCTCGCCCGAGGTGAACGGCACCCCGGTCTCTACATCGGTCGGCCGTTCCTCCTCGCGTGGCGAGCGGGCGAGCAGCAGCCATACGACGCCCACGGCAGCGGTGAGCCCGCCGTACAGGAGGAACACGTTCTGCCAGTTACCGACCGCATCCAGCACGATTCCGCCCGACAGCCCGAGCGCGACCGCGGCGCCGAGCGTGTTGCCGGACATGAGGACACCCTGCGCGAGTCCCAGTTGTCCGGAGGGGAACCACTCCGTGACGACCTTGATGAGGTTGGGGTTGACGACGCCCATCCCGAGGGCCGCCAGGATGCTGACCGCGACCTGTCCCGGGACCGTCGGCGCCGCGAACCGGACGGCCGTGGCGACCCCGGCCAGCAGCGCGCCGACTCCCACGGCGTACCGGACGGGGTACTTGTCCCCGAGGGCACCGCCCGGCAACTGCGTGAACACGAGCCCGAAGGAGATGGCAGCGAGCACGACGACGACGTTCGGCCAGGGGACCCCGAGCTCCGCCGCCATCGCCTGCTTCAACGGTGATATCGATTGCCAGATAAGCGAGATGCTGGTCAGGTGGACGAGGAACGCGACGACGAGCACGACCCACCGGTAGCGCACGCCGCCCTCCGATTCGACACTGGGTGACATACACCCACCCTGAGAGGGAGAGGACGCTGGACGTGTTCCTTTGTATAGGAACCGTGGTTAAGTGGCAACCGTTTCTTGCCGGTCGTCTCCTCCCCGCTGCTTGCCCTTCGTGAGTCCCGGCCTGATCGTGGACGACGGTGGCCATCGATACGGCGGTGTTCGATGACTGTGCGAGGTGTTCGCGGGCGCAATCCTCATCGTGTCCCTGCGGGATGTTGGCGAAACCGAGCGGGTCGTCGGCGTGGCATCGGTTTCGAGCATTCTGAACGTCTCTATAAGCACTTATAAATCCGGCTGTCGCGGGGGAGCCGCGGAACAGGCGACCCCGGCGCTACAGCAGCGAGAGGTCCTGGAGCGTCCGTGTCACCTGTCGCTCGGCCGAGCGCCCCACCGTGACCCCCGGTCGCGTGGCCGCGTCGACGACGTTTCGCGTGACGGACGGGCCCGGTTCGGCGAACAGGTGGGTGGTCTCGACCTCGGCGGCTACCTCGCCGAGTAGCCCGAGCATCGAGGCGTAGCGCAGCAGCCGCACCTGGTTCCCCTGCACCGTCAGGTCGTTGGTCAGGAGTGCCGAGACCGCCGGGCGGCCGTCGAGGATGCCCTGCCAGGTGGTGAGCGAACCGTGGATGAGGAAACCGGCGTCCCGCGCGTCTGGATCGGTCAGGGTCTCGACCTCGGTGACGCTGCCCTCGCGCAGGCCGATGTGGGCGTGGATGGCGCCGTCGTGGACGTTCTCCTCGATCTGCCGGAGCAGGTCCTGTACGATCTCCGGGAGGGTCGGCCGGATGTGCTCGCCGAACCGTTCGGGCGCCTGCGCGAGCGTCACGTCCTCGACGCCAGCGCGGATGTCCTCCGGGAGTTCGGCGAGGACCTCCGGTGGGAGGTCCCCGAGCGTGGTCTCGGCCAGCGGCACGTCGTCGATGACCATGCGGATGTCACCGTCGAAGCCGACACCCCAGCCGGCCGAGACATCGTCGAGCGCGTCGCTCTCGTCGAGACGACGGCCGTACTGGGCGAGCCACTGTTCGGTGGGGAAGAGCGTCATGTGCTGTGTCCTCCGTTCGTATGTTGGGCCACGCGGCCCCTGGGAACTCGTCCCGACCGAGGGGAGTGAACAGCCTGAGGAATCTGCCACGTTTCTGTGGCTCTTTATCAACCAGCAGACGGAGGGCGGTCGCTAGCAGCCGTCGAGCGTTGTCGGATTCCTCCCACGTTCACAAGAGCGAAGCTCTTGTGCAGCCCGTCAGAACGGCGGAGCCGTTCTGAGGACGGCTAAAGCCGTGGACTTCCTCCTTGCAGCTCTGTGATAGGGAGACTCGCATACGGGGCAGGATACCGATCGGTCGCCACCGAGAGGGAACGCGTCGGCTGACCGCCCTCTTCGGGACACTCGAGTTGAACACGCTGGTAATGTCAGATTCCAGCCCCAGTCCCGGATGTCTTCTCGGGATAACAAAGAAGCCAGACGAACACTCAGTCAAACACATGCCCTCCAGACGAGCCGTCGGGTTCGGCCTCGCTATCGGCGTCATTCATGCAGTCGGGTTGCTCCTCGTCGCTCTCGGCCTCGGCTATTCGATCGGTCCATCACAGTACTCGCTCGTCGGGCTCCTGTGGCGATATGGCGGTCTCGTCGTCGTCGCAGCAGTTCCGGTCTGGCTCGCCGGTCGATTTCGCCTCGTTACACCCGCGGCTGCGCTCATCGTCACAGCGGGTTACGTCCTGGGGATGGAGCTTACGCCTCCCGGACCGACGTTCCGTGATGTCGCCGAGCTCGAAGGCCTTGCCGAGCCAACCGGCATCACCGTCGTCGAGAACGGGCTCTACATCGTCCGGTACATGCTCAACGCAGCGGTCTGGACGGTCGGGTTCCTGTTCCTTGGACTCGTCGAGTACACGAGTCGGAATATGTGGACACAACTGCCATCCGTTCCGAGGTCGGTTCCGTGGCTGTCGATTCCAGCTCCACGACGACGAGCGACTGCGATCGCCTCTGTCGGTGGGAGTCTCCACGCCGCTGTGATGGTATGGTACGCTGCCCGCCTGGGTGTGACACTTTCCGGTGGCTTCGAATGGCTGCTGTATCTGTTCGGTGCCGTTGGGATGTGGATACTCGCGGCGGTTCCACTCTACATCTTGGTACGACACTGCCTGATCGCGCCAGCGACGCTACTGACGGTGTTCATCCTGATCGACGTACAGGCAGCGTTCACCGCGAGCGTGGAGGACCCCCACGCACTCTACTTCGGCGCCTGGTTCCTCTACCTGGGTATCCTCCTCATCGTAGCAGGTATCGAATACGGTCTTCGCCGCCTTGACGTGTCTCGGCGGTTCACTTCCGGGGCCTGAAACTTATCGAGCGGTTCGGTGTTGAACGGGCGCGTTCCACCGTTCGTGACCGGGTTCACGAAACCGACCTACAGCCGGAATCGGGGCGCTCGCCAGAGCACGTCGCGGTCGGCGAAACCGTAATCTGTCTCGGCGGCGAGTGAGACTGGCCGTACGCTGCGGTCGATCCAGGAACGGACGAAATCCGCCATACGCGGTCCAGAACGGCCCGGAACAAGGAGCTGTAGGCCGTCGCCGCCTGGTGGAACCGACGCGAGACCTGATCCGACGCCAGCCGCGGTCCGGCCCGGTATCCGCCCAGTTGCGCGTGCCACAAGCGCCAAACCACACCCCCGCGTAGCGGTGGGCGATGGAACAGGGGGACGACACCGAGACGGACGGTGACGCTGGAGGCGAAGTCGCCGAGTCGGGCGCACCCGCGCCGGACCCGGACGCCGCGCCACACGACGAGGCCGAGCGCCCGGACGGACACGCCGAACTCGCGTCGCTCCTCTCGAACGAGGACCTCCTCCTGAGTCAGCAGCCCCACGCGCCGGCCCGCGACGAGGTCTTCGTCGCCGACGACGGCCGGGCGCCCGATGCGGTGTTCCCGCAGTCGGTCGCCTCGGGCGGGCCGACCCAGGAGGGCGTCATCCTCTGGACCCGTATCGACCCGGAGTCGTTCGACCCCGACGAGCCGCTCGGCGTGGAGATCGCCCACAGCGGCGACTTCGACGACATCGTCTATCGTGGCGTCGTCGACGACACCGGCCGTATCCGGGCCCACGACCACGTCGTGAAGGTCGACGTCGACGGGGCGCTGGAGCCGAATCGGGAGTACCGCTACCGGTTCGTCTACGACGGCGTCGCCTCGCGGGTCGGGACCTGCCACACGCTCCCGGAACCGGATGCCTCGCCCGACTCCCTGCGGTTCGGGGTCCTCGCGTGTCAGAACTACCTCAACGGCTACTACCCGGCACTGGGCTACGTCGCCGAGGAGGACCTGGACTTCCTCATCCACGTCGGCGACTTCATCTACGAGTCGGGGGCAGGGGAGTTCAAGGGTCTCGACAGCCGCGACTACCCCGACCGGAACATCGACCTGCCCAGCGGCGAGGACCGGGTGCAGGACCTGGCCGACTACCGCTACATCTACCGCACGTACCGCTCGGACCGGTTCCTCCAGCGGGCCCTGGAGGAGCACACCCTCATCGCCGCATGGGACGACCACGAGATCGCCAACGACATCTACTGGGACCCGGAGACGGACGCGCCGAAGGCCGACCACCCGCGCGGCGAGGACCCGGAGTTCATGACGAAGCTGACTGCGGACGCCATCCACGCCTGGTGGGAGTTCGTCCCCGCACGCCTGGGGTACGACCCCGAGGCCGAGTCCCTGCAGGACCGCTTCCAGCTGTGGCGCTCGTTCGAGTTCGGGGACCTGCTGAAGCTCGTGATGACCGACGAGCGTCTGTATCGTGACCCGCCGCGCGAGGCGTTGCCGACGGCGACGAACTGCCGACCGGAGAACGAGCCACCGGGCCGTACGATGCTCGGCGAGGACCAGCTCGCGTGGTTCCTCGCGCAGATCCGCGACTCCGAGGCCCGCTGGACCGTCTGGTCCGACGAGGTGCTCACCATCCCCTTCCGGCTGGGCATCGGCCGGGCCTCCATCTTCCCCGTCCAGGGCGGCTGGGACGGCTACACCCGCGAGCGCCAGTACATCAAGGACAAACTCCGAGAGTTCTCCCCCCGCAACTTCGTCACGCTCACGGGCGACATGCACTGCTACATCGCGGGCTACAAGAAGACCGAGTACGGCGGGCCCGTCACCGAGCGGCTGTTCGACCCCGGCGAGCGCGTCGGCGTCGAGTTCATGACCCCCGCCGTGTCCAGCCTCAACGTCGCGGAGGCGCTGGGTATGACCGAAGGGCTGGTCGGGCGCATCACGGAGCCGCTCCTCCGCAGGTTCATCACCGCGCAGAACCCGCATCTGGAGTTCTTCGACTCGCACCACTGGGGCTACTCCGTCGTCGAGTTCACCCGCGATGACTGCACCTACGTCGCCTACGGTGTCGACAAACACGAGAACTCGATGGATGCCGAGCGTGAGGTCATCGCCGCGTATCGGGTCCCCGACGAGGAGGTAGAGCTTATCGATGTGACGGACGACTACGCAGTTTAGATGGGAACGTCACGGCCTCCGACGCAGTTCGGTCCCCAGATGCAGACCTCACCCGGAGACGGGCATCACGGCTCTGTCTCGGATGCATCCTCACGATCGACGTTCGACCCCTCCTGCTGGGCCGAGAAGACCAGATACGCGGCCGCCACCGCGGCACCGAGGATGGCCGTGACGCCGGCACCGAAGATGAGGAGGCCGACGTTCGGCACGCCCATGATGATGGCGCCGACGGCGACGAACTCGAGGCCGACGAGGAAGGTCACGCCGACGATAATCCAGACCGCGATGGGACCCAGCAGCTCGCCGACGCCGTCCTCGACGGCCAGTCGGGTCGTCGTGTAGAGCCCGCGGTCCATGTTCCCCGGGAGGTCACCACCGAAGATTCCACCCGTCAGGAGTTTGCCGACGGTCGCACCGAGCGAGGGGCCGGAGGTGTCGTCGCTCATACCCGCGGCTTCCGGGCACGAGATATGAACCTGACGCGTCACGATGGCGTCCCGCCGGGATGCTGGCTCGGTTGGAGCCCCTTCACACGGGCTCGGAGCGGATACCGCGGCTTCTTCCGTTGGTCCAGGGATGGCGGCTCAGTTGGAGTCCATCGTCACACGGGGCTCGGTGGGGGTAACGCGCTTTCCACTAGTAGATTTGCCTGAGCTAGTATCCGATAATGGTCGGCGTGAGCGGGTGGAGAGGTCGCTCTGAGATTTGGGCGTGTGCGAACTGTGCACTACTGTGCACACGTGTGCGAATTGATCACACCTTTTGTTGTCCTCGTTCATTATCGTAGCATGGTGACGCTGGAAACCACCAGTGGCTCGGAGTTTGAATTCGAATATGTCGTAGTCAAAGAGAATGGGATGCACATGGGTTTTGATGCCGAATCCGACAAAGCACCTGAAAAGGTATTTCCCGAGGGGAATGTTTTGAGCCTGACTCCAGAGAAGGGAGTCGACCGATTTGTCGACACTTTTGGAGAGAAGGTGAAGAACACTCATGATGGGAGTCTGTACGCCTCAGAATGCGTAATTGAATATAGAATTCAGTAACGGACTCGGACTCATTCACACTCCTGGTACATTCAGTAGCGATACACTGGTTTCGAGACAAGCTATTTTTGTTACCTCTGTGATCCGGATATATGCCCGTTGATCTGGGGCTTTGGCGAATTGCCGATGACGGCGAATTCACTCGTGTATCATCGAACAAGCTGGACAAAGAGACTCGTTTGAAACGATTCCTTCTACAGGACCCAAACGTCCTAGGTAGACCACTCAAAATAATCGCTGAGGAGGTCAACACGGTAGGGCAGAAGCGACTCGATATCCTCGCCATCGATAGCGACGGTGACTTGCATGTTATTGAACTGAAACGGGACATGTCTCCTCGGGAGGTCACCGCTCAGGTGATGGACTACGCTTCTTGGGTCCGTAATCTGTCCTATGAAGAGATCAAGGCTATATACGAAGATTCGGATCAAAATGACGACTCATTCGAAGCTGGATTCGACAAGAAATTTCGGCCAGATTACGATGGGACCCCGAAAGGACCGGGCGAAGTGAACGAGGAACACACTCTGACCGTCGTTGCCTCCGAGCTCGATAGCTCTACTGAGCGGATTATTGGCTATCTGCACGATGAATTCGAGGTTCCGATCAATGCAGTCCGATTCAATTACTACTCAGACGACGGGCGTGAGTACATCGCAAGGACATGGCTCAAAGATCCATTCGAAGTTGAAGACGAATCTGAGGATGAGACGGAGGAAGGGGACTCATGGAACGGCCACGACTACTATGCAAACTATGGCGAATCTCAGTGGAGAAGATGGAGTGATGCCCGGGAGTACGGATTCGTCGCTGCGGGCCAGGGGACATGGTACAGTCGAACGATGGGGAAGGCCTCGGAGGGCGACCGTCTGTTTGTCTATTCGCCGGGAGAAGGCTACATCGGCGTAGGGATAGTCAATCAGGAGAAGACGGCAGCACCAGATTTTGAGGTTGAAGATGGAACCCCAATCACGGAAGCAGATCTCGATGGCGACCTGAGTAAAAACGAGGACGACCCTGAACTCAGGGAGTACCTCATTGGGGTGGACTGGGTCCGGACACGAGATATCGAGAATGCGATTTGGGAAAAAGGGATGTACGCGAACCAGAATACCGTCACAGAACTCAGCGACAAGCAGACTCTCGACAAATTATATGAAGAGTTCGGGGTATCGGCACCCGATACGTAGTCGATAGTCCGGAACATGAACTGCTAGGCGTCCTGAGTACTGATTACAAGTCCACTCGGTGCATCTCTCGGTTGATATTTACCTTCGTCGGCGCAGGGAGATACGGCTCGACAGTTTCGTAGGCGTTCACGAACACCGTCTTCGGGTCGATAACTTCGAGATGATCCAGATACAGGTCGCTTGCTTTCTGGTAAACCGGCGCAATCGCATTCGCACTCTCAACGAGTACCTGTCGTGTCCCCTCGATACCGAGGGCAGCCAGCTTACCGATCCAGGATGTGAGCCGATTCATGATCTCTGGACCGGCGACCTCTTGATCGAAATCGATCTGGGCCTCTGTGTTGAACAGGTGAGGAGCGGTTGCAGACGCACCGGCAGCCGAGAGGAATTCACGGCGAAGCATAGCCAAGCCTCTCCGGGCGGAGAGCATAATCTCCGAAGGGTGACTTCCGATATTCCGATAGTGCTCGTTCGACCTCGTTTCCGGTAGAAGAACATACCACGCAGGGCCACTCATCACTGAATCGAATGCAGCGGTTCACGCCTGGTGACCGGGTCCGAATCGATATTCCGGACGAAACCGATCCGGACCACGCTCTCTACCATGACACGTACGGGACCGTCATCGAGGTGGCCAAGGACGATGGGAGTGACATGACGGGTGACCCCCGTGACGATATCCGGTATCGGGTCGAGCTAGACGCGGACGAGGTGGTGGACTTCCGATGGCGAGATCTGCGACCTGCACCCGAACGGTGATGACACCGAGTGAAGAAGTCAGGGCATGATGACGTGGGAGAACACTGAAGACCAGTCGTATCTCGATTCTATCTCAGTTATGTAGTCGTACCGCGATTTCTGCTGGTAGCTCTGCGAAACGTTGGGATAGGCGTGCGAGGGCTTTCTGACCATACCTATTTTTGATTCGCATATGTGATTTCGAATAATGGGAAACGCTGGACTGGGGTGGGCAGCTGATATTGAACAGGAAGAGACTGGTCAAGAGGCAACGTGCGACCATACCTTCCAACCCGATGAGTGGCGAGCAGAGCACGAAATTCCACCTGCGGGAGATGGTCCCCAAGAGTGTTCAGAACCGCCACTTGATCATTCAGCCAAGTGTCGATTTCACGCGTCATCACAGGAACTAGAGTGGGACGGACTAGACGAAGATGAAGTATTTGCAGAATATGTAACTGAGTATAATGGTATTCTAGATGCGAATTTTAATGAAATCCACCTTGGAAATATTGATATTGAAGGCCGCGAGGTGAAATTGCTGTCTCCTCAAATATCCAAAATAAGGGGCGGAGATGGTGTTTTCACAGGTGACATCGAGTTCAAGAATGCCGCTATTGACTCGATAAATATCTGCGACTTCGAATCTAATGGCCGCATTAATTTTCATACATGCAAAATAAAATCATCCATAAATATTTCCGGGAGTTCCTTCGACGGTTGTTTAGATTTTGAAGGCTCAAAGATAGACCACTGGACGTATATTTTTGACACAGAATTCCGAGAGAATGTTGGACTTTCCGAGGTTCAGTCGCTCTCTGACATCGTTGCTCACCGTTGTCGGTTCTTAGGCGGAATCGATGCTAATCCAATCTCCAGAATCGGGTCATTCGTGCTGACAGATTGCGAGATCTCAGAGATGGACTGCCAGATATTTGATCTTGAAGATACGCTAGTCCAGTTGAAGGATTCAGAGATTCGTTCGGGTAATATGCGTGGCACGGGGACCGAGGACCTTCCGCGCTACAAGCCAGACCCTGACTCAGGGCCCGATGTTCTCTATGACCTATCCGGAGCCAGGCTTGGGGACGTAGAACTCCACACAGCCGAAAAAGGGTTGGAGAATTATTATTTTGAATCGACAGACCTAGACAATTTCAATCTGAGGCGACATGCGGATGCTCTGAAAGAGGCAAATTGGAATTTGCACGAATTCAGCAGCAAGTTCAGAGAATACAATGATCTGGAGTTGCTCTCGGGGGGTGGTGTCGGTCATATTGATGAGTATCCCTCTTCAAATCGATATCAGACAACAGCACGTATCCGAGATTTCGAATCGACATATATCAATGCCACCCGTGCTGCCGAATTACAGGGCGATTACATCTCTGCATCCAAGTTTTTCACCAGAGCGTCCAGAGCAAGGAAACTCATCAATCGACGACAAATAGCTCAGCCCAACCCAAGACACGGTCGGTCACGACTGATTCATGCTGTCAGATACGCAAAAGCAGTCTTTCTCCAGTATACGTGTAACTATGGTGAAAGCCCCCTCCGAACCTTTGGATGGGCTTTCCTCATGTTGACTTTCACCACGTTATACTATCCATACTCTGGCGGAGTTAAAAGAGCGAGTCAAGAGATAATCTATGGGAGAGCAAATAGTACTCTGACGGAGGTTCTCGGAGACTCACTATACTTTAGTATTTCAACCTTCACTACTTTAGGGTACGGCGACTTTTCTCCAATAACTCTCCATACCAAACTCATTGCAGGGGGGGAAGCATTAGCTGGTTCAGTCTTGATTGCACTATTTATTTTCACTCTCTCAAAATCCATGAAGCGGTGAAATAGTATCTCACTTGCTCAACGAATTTTGATTTCTGGTTCGGAAATAAGGCAAATATCACTCAAGACAGTCCGACCTCAAGACCCTCAATCCGCCCTTCGAATTCGTCCTGGAACTCGTCCATCCGGCCGACTCCCCACTCGATAAGCTGGTTTCGCTGTACGGCCGTCAACTCGGTAATCCGTCCTTCGATTTCTCGCGGGAGTTTGATACGGCAGGCCCGCTTCTCCGGAAGTCGTTCCCAGACCAGCTCGGCGTCCAGCGCATCCTCGATTGCCTCGCAGTCGTCTTCGAGCGCCTGGAAGACAGCCTCGTTCCGGTCGGCATCCGAGGTGTCGATGTAGAGGTCAAGCGAGAACTCGGGCCCCTGATGGAACACCCAGCCAATCGAAACGCCGCTCATTCCAGCACCGAAGGATAACCAGCTCTGGGGCTGCGGTTTCAGTTGATACCAGTCCGGTCGTCGCTCGGCGTATGCCTCGGTGAGATCGGCGAAGAAGTCTTTGTATGCTTTCTCTGTCTCGGTCAGGGACTGCGTGAGCTGGCGCTCCCAGTCGTTTGGTTCGACTAACACCTCGAATTCGAAGCCTCTCGTCTCATTCCCCTCGATCGTGAGAACGCGCGGCTTGACCGCGAAGAAGCGAGCGTCCTGTGGACCGCTCTCGTTCAACCACTCCAGAACGCTCCGATGCTCCGGCCGGAACTCTTCGGCGACCCAGATGGTGAACGCAGCATCCCGACCCGCGGAGTAGGTGAGGAGCTTCCCGAGATGATCGTGATCCGTCGCGCCGTACTGGTTCTCGACAACGACCTGCCCACCAGTGTTCATCTCCTTCGCGACGATATCAGCCGAAAAGTCCCCTACGGCCTCCTCTCGTGTGACCTCCTCCACCTCGATCCCCAGCTCCGCCGCGAGGAGATGGAGGTGCTCCATCAACCACCGCGTGAAGTCGTTCTCTTCGTGGGGCCACACGGAACGGAGTTCGTGTTCTTCCACCTGAGCGATTTCTTCGTCCATGCCGGTGAGATATCATGTGGCGCCAATAACAATAGGTGGTGGAGCAGGCTCACGAGTCAACAGAGAGACGGGATGATGAGGCGCAAGCGGATGGGACGAATCCGTTACTTCTGCTCCGGCAAGAGCAATCTCCACAGATTTGCTCAGTCATCGCAATTCGTCTGGTTGCCTTTCCTCGTTGTGGCGTCACCCTGCCTCAGGACGAACCATCTACAACGATATCGACATGCCGTCGTCTCGGAGAGCCAGGAGTTGCATCAGGGAAATTTATTTTACATATGCTCACCATCTGGCAAGTGGACGACAATTACCCGGTTTGTCGTCCACTCGAGAACGCGATCAGCGGGGCACTGATCGCTAGCGGACAGCCAGAAACGGCAGCGAACTCTGGCAAAACACACGGGTTCGGGTCAACCCGTTCTCGTTTCGAAAATATCAGTCAGTTCTGACTCTCGGCAATCGTCTCTGAATTAGTAGATTCGATTCCGGGTAACAGGCAGCCAACTCAATTCGGGAATCTGTCTACAGAAGTCATCCAAACGCCCCCAGAGACACGTCCTTGCTGTCATCCAGATACGACTCGATATCGGCTCTTCGCCAGCCCAGCGGCGAGAGGACACTCTCTCCAGCCCGAAGCAACCGATCACGGTAGAAGCTCTCGTCGTACGGTGTGTCTTCATCGACCTCGAAGGCGAGGCGGACCCGCTCGTGCGACCGCTTCGAATCGTCCGTCACGACGTATGAGACACTCTCGCCGGGGTGGACCGAGAGCCCGCGGCGCTCGGCCCGCTGGAGTGCCGCAACCGTCCGCGTCCGTGACTGGTATGCCTCGAGTGGCTTCGAGACGCGCTGGGTCAGAACGAGGTCGGACGCCACGACGCTTCCACGCCGGACCCGGCCAAGCCACCGCTGGAGTCTGTCACAGACCCCCTCCGGCCGTCGTTTCTCATTGAGGACCTCGATGAGTTCGCGCTGGACCTCCTCGACCAGTGGTGCCGTACTCCGTTGTCGAGCCTCGATCCCTCGCAGTTTGTACGGGTCTGCCCCGGCGCCGAGATCCTCGTCGCGCTTCCGCCCGAAGTACTTCGTGAGCGCACCTGCCGCGTCGTTCCGTCGTGGGACGAACGCCAGCCAGTCGTAACCCGCCTCGTACTCCAGGTCGATGCCCAGTTCGTCGGTGATGGTCGCAGCCAGATCGTCGAGGTCGGCCTGCTCCCGGTCGGCCATCGGTGTCACCCACAGCGAATCGACGATACCGTGGACGACGCGCCAGCCGCCCGCTTCGAGGCGCTCCTTCGCGTCGAGCAGGAGTTCGCGGGCGAACGCGTTGATGCTCTCGTGGCACTCGATGCGTCCGAATTTCGCGTTCGAGAAGCCCTGATAGCCGAAACACGAGACGAGAATCCACTTCAGCGCGCTTGATTGACCCTCCAGCTCTTCCCGACGCTCGAGGTCGTCGCAGTCTCGGAGCTCCTGCTTGATCCGATCGCGGTCCTCGATGATCGGCTGGAGCACGTCCGCGAGGTAGCCCCGCTCCTCGCAGATGCTGTAGCCGAGGCCGGGCACGTCATCGGTGTCACAGCAGTCACAGCGCGTCGTCTCCGGGCTGATGTTCCGCGTGACGATGATGTTCGGATACAGCGAGGAGAAGTCCAGTTCGTGAACGTCCTCGTGGAGGCCCACGTCGGGGGCGAAGGTGAACCCGCCACGGTCGGCGTCGTGGAGCGTCCGGGCGCTCTTGAAGAACTCGTGGCGCCAGGAGTGCCACGGCACCAGCACGTCGCGCTTGCGGGCCTCGCGGACCTGGATGGCAGTCAGGACGTTCCCGATGGAGGCCCAGGCGAGTTCCTGCAGCGGCTTCCGTGAGCGTTCGACGAGGTCGAGACAGCCGTCGAGGTTCGTCTGGTCCCAGAAGAACATGTTCCCAGCGTTGATCGTCACGCGGCCGGGGACGTTGTAGCGGGCGGGCGAGTGACCCGTCCGGCCGTAGCTCTCGTATGTGGAGCGCCCGGCTCGCTGCTGGTAGGCCGGCAGATCGTCGCCCTCGCCGCGGCCGAGGTCGAACGCCGCGCGGTCGTGGCGCTCGGCCGCCTCGTACAGTCGCGGGACGAGCGACGCCGACCCGAGAAAGAGCACGTCGGGGTCCTCGCGTTCAAGTCGTCTCGAGAGGTGTTCCAGCACCGCGGCCTCGCCTTCGACTGTCGCCTCACCGATTCGCAGCTCGTCGACAGTCGGGGCATCCGGGCCGTCCGGCCGCTCGAGTTCGAGTGTCCGCAACTCGCGTCCGGGAACGGATGACTGGTCGGTCTCCAGGCAGTACCGGAATTCGGGGCTGAAGTCGACGTTCCAGCAGGTCAACTCGCCCGGGTCGCGCCAGCCCCACAGGTCGTGCGCCCGGGAGTGGAGCGTGTCGAGGTCGGTCGTGTCCACGCGGAGAACGGGCTCGGCCCCGTGACGGAAGCCCGGGCGGTGGCGCTCGCGGACGGTCAACTCGACATCCGGGAGCGTGTGGACGTGCGGTCGGATCTCGTCCAGCACCGCGGGGTCGTCGTGGTGGACGTAGAACGTCGGCGTCCAGTCGGGGTCGCGCTCGACGGTCGCGCCGTCGTCGGTGAGCGTCCACGTGAACGCATCACCGTCGACGAAGTCGATCTTGTACGGCATCAGCCATCACCAGTGTCCACGTGCCCCTCCAGCACGTCCACCCGTTCCCGAAGCTCGTCGATGCGGCGCTGCTGGGCCAGGCAGATCGAGAACAGCACGGGCTGGAACGGCTCGTCGTGGTTGAGGTAACCTGCGGCATCGGCGTAGTCGGCCGCGTCGACGAACAGCTGGTCGAACCGCTCCTGGTCGCGGTGACGGAGCCCACGCCGGTAGTCGCTCCAGCGCCGCTCCAGCGCCCGCAGGAGGTCGCGGAAGGTCGGATTAGTGCGACCCATCCGCGAGCACCTCCGTCGGCGAGAGCGTCCCGTTCTCGAGTGCCGACCGTCGCCGCGTCAGCACCTGCTCCCAGAACGCGAGTGTCGTCTGGTACCCGGTGGCGTCCTCGTAGACGAGCGTCTCCGTCTCCTCGCCAACGAACCGCGGGCCGAACCGCGTCCGCTCGCAGCGCAGCGTCCGGTCCGCTCGGTCCACGACCGGCCCCGAGAGCGAGTCCTCGGCCTCGCAGGTCACGAGAACGGCCAGGTCATGCTCGTCAGCCAGCGCACCCAGTCGGTCGACGGCACTGTCGACCATCCGGCGCGGGGCGCCCCGCGGGGCGTCACCGCTCCGGTACTGGCCGTCGATGGCCGGACAGACGGCGAGAGTCGCGTCCGCGGTGGCACGCTCGGTGAGTCGCTGGACGAGCGACGAGTGCTGGTACGGAGTGAAGGCCCGGGCGACGCGTATTCGTTCGAGTGTTCGCATACTGGGCGCGAGTCGTGCGATCCGTCCGGTCTGTGCGTGTTCGCCGCTGTCCACCCACCACACCGGCCCGTCGTTGAGCATCGCGTGGTCGAGGATGAGCGACGCCAGTGCGCCCGTCGCGCGCCCGTCGGTCTCGACCCGCGTGATGCCCGGATCGAGCGCCGGCAGGGACGGGACCGGTTCGTGACTGGTTGTTGCCATACCCGGCTGAACACGGACGGGCGGGATAGTCTCGTGAGCGTCGCTTCCGTTATTTCCGAAATTCCGCGAACAACCGTAGAATCCTGCCAATACACCCCAAAGATCGCCATTTCACCGCTTTCCGAATCACTTCCGAATCAGTTTCGGGTGCGGTACGTCCGGGCGCGCTTCTCGCCCTCGGCGACGACGAGGTCGTAGTGGACCATCTTCTGGAGGTGATTGCGGACCGTCCGGTTCGTCTTCGGATCGGCGACCCGCTCCTGGTACTGGCCGTACAGCTCCCCGGGGTCGACCTCGCCCTGCTCGTCGATGATGTCGTAGAGGACGCGCTGGTGCTCGGTGAGCGTCTCGAGGTTCGTCCGGCGGACCTGCTGCCGCGCCTCGGGGACAGCCCCCTTGACGAGGTCGGTCGTCAGCTCCTCGCGCCCCGCACGCTCGGCGTCGCGGGCGGCGTTCCGGAGGATGCCGATGGCGATACGCGCGTCGCCAGCAGCCGCGTCCGCGATGTGTTCAAGGTGCATCCGATCGACATCGGTCGTGAGGCCCCGCCTGACCCGGGCCTCGAGAATCGTCACGAGTTCGTCGAGACCATACTTGTCGAACCGGACACGGCGTGCGCTGTGGAGGCGGGAACTGAGCCGGTCGTCGAGGTCGTCGAACACGTCCGTCTCGCGGTTCGCGATGAGGACCATCGTACAGTCGTGGGCGCTGTAGAGATCGTAGAGGACGCCCGTGCCCTGCAACTGGTCGACCTCGTCGAGGACGACCACGTACGGCGAGCCATTGTACGAGCGCAGGCGCTCGGAGAGTTCGTCCGTGGGGGTGGACTGCCGATGGATGTCGAGCGTCCCCTCGATACCTTCGAGGATGCGGTACAGCGCCCGATAGCGGGTGTAGTCGCGCCAGCAGTTGACGTACTGGTATTCGATATCGACGACCTGCTCGCGGAGGCGCTCGACGGTGTACTGCGCGATACAGGTCTTGCCCGTTCCCGAGGGCCCGAACAGGAAGGCGGTCTCCCCGGACTCACCGCGCGTGATGGGGTCGAGCGCGTTCGTCAGGGCATCGACCTCGCCATCGCGATGCTCGACCTCCCGCGGCACGAACTCCGGCTGGAGGACCCGAGCATCGCCGATCATATCGGGACGTTTCTGAACGCGACCCGATAAACGGAACGGGGTGGTTTCCGAAAGTTCCGAAAGCGGTGTCGGAGGACCATCCCAGCCGAAGCTTCTTGCTCTACACCCGGCTGGGTAGGCCATGGCCAGCGCGGCGTCGCTCTCGGAGCCGGAAGTGCTCGCACACACGAAACGGCGGCTCTTCCCCGACACCGATGAGCCAGGGACCTACTCGGTCGTCGATACGCAGTTCGCGACGGACGAATGGCTCCCCGGCGAGCCCATCTCGGCGGAGGTTCGCGAGGCCCTCGCCCCGTTCAACCACGTCCGGCTCGGGTCGGGCTACCCGGACCTCGTCGGCGTTCGGCCCCTCGAGTCCGACCTCCTGGCGGTCGAACGGGTCGGCGACGAGTCGCCACTGGTCGTTGTCGAGGCGAAGGGACGGACAGCGGCGGGAACGGTCGATGTCGAACGTGGCATCGTCCAAGCATACGACCGGCTCCACGAGGCCAACGCCGCCTACGCCGCCGCGCCGACCACGGCCGTCTCCGAGTCCGACCGCACCCTCGCCCGGGAGCTGAACGTCGGCGTCCTCGGAGTCGAACCCGGCGGCGCGGTCGAGGCGCTGGAGGTTCCCCGGGTCGTGGGTAATCGGACCACCGACGAGGCGACGGCCATCCGCTTCCAGTCGACCACACAGGGCGTCGCCAACCAGTCGTTCGGCCTGAACCACCCGAAGAACTACCTCGGCGTGCCGCTGGCTCGATACCACTCCGCCGACACCGACGCCCTCCTTGCCGAGCACGTGGTCGGTGCGACGGCCGACGCCCACCGTGGGGCGGCCTTCCTCGGCCTCGTCACGGACCGACACGGCCGGACCGATCTCACGCCACTCGGCGAGGAGGTCGTTCGGTTCGCGCTGGACCGGTACGGATCGGTCGAGGCGGCACTCGCGACGTTCGCGGACTGGCAGGGGTCGAGAAGACGGTTCTGCGACCTCGCGCCCGAATGGGGCCTCCTGACCAGACGTGTGGTCTGGGCGTACCCGGCGACGCAACTGCTCGTCGAGGAACTGCAGACGATGCACGACGACGGTATCACCGACCCGTCGCTCGTCGACCTTGTCGAGTGGTTCCACGTCCAGCACCCGACGTTCGCCGTCGAGCTGTTTCTCCGAGGGACGGACGATGCCCGTGGCTGCGTCCTCACTGAGGACGGCGAGCTCCGCGCCGACGAACTCGACGACGGGAACGTGTACCACTCACCCACCGTCTTCCAGCTGAAGGCGATGCTGTACCACGCCGGAGTCTTGGCCGAGCGCGGCGCAGAACCCCACCGACTCGATCCACCGACGGACTCGTGGCGGCTCCGTGAGCCGCTCGACACCGTTCGGTGAGTCTTCCGTACATCGAAGCTGGTACTGTTCGGCCTCAGACGGACACTGGTGGGTCTTTGCGGCCGTCCGGGATGGTGAGATGGCGGCTCAGTTCTTAGACCTCATCAGAAATGGGCTCAGTGGGGGTAACCGTCATCATTGCCGCCGTATGGATACACGGTTCCGAGATGAAAAAGCGCTTCTAACCGTTCGTCGCGACGGAACTGAAGCAGATATTCACCGAGTCACAGAGAGACAGTCGTCGCTGCATCGGATTCCAGCAGAAAGTTGCAGAGCTCCGAAACCTGTTTTACTGGAGGCCCCCCGAGGAGGACTCCGAGTTCCAGATACCTCCCAAATCCGTAATCAGTGACGTTAGCACTGCCGACGTACGCAGACGTTCGGTCGAACACCATCACCTTGGCGTGCAGAGTGAAGGCTGGATTCTCTCCCTCCTGATTCCGGTCACTCGCGGGGACATCATCGGCCCAGACAGTATAATCGACCGTCTTGAGCCCCTTGGCGACCCCACGCTCGCGAGCCCGGGTCACAAAATCCTGAATGACAGAGTGGTTGTGCGATGATGAGTCACCGAGATATCGTGTCACGACTGTCAGTTCCACCCCCCGCCCGAGGGCATCAAGCAGGACGTCTGCGAGGCGGCCGAAACCGGTCTGCTCGAAAAACGGAGACAGGAGCACGATTTCCTCGGACGAATCTTTTACTGCCGACACGAGGGTCGACATCAGCCCCTCCATCCCGAATTCAGCCGGCGTAGTGGCATCGAACGAGGGGTCATCTGGGAAAGTCACCAGAGGAGTTACCTCTGCCCGGGGAACTCGATCCTGGTACGCAGCTATGGTTGCAACAGCGTTTCGAACGGTGTCAAATGCTGCACGTACCGAGCTGGCCCGGACACGGTAGTTCGTCTCCACCACCGGCGCTTGATACGAATCTCGCAGGACAGCACCCTGTTCATCAAGTTGTCTGAACAGGTCGCTTGCCTCTTCTCGTTCGAGGGATGTTTCACGAGCAATTATGGCAGGAGAGATGGTTTCTGACCGGCCTGCAGCCACCAGCAGATGCCCCTCGACTTCCTGAACCAGGTGCTCGTCATGGTCCAGAATGTCTGCAATCGCGAGTGCCCGGTCAAAGCGAGAGATGTCGTCGGGCATAGCCATCGATTTCAGGAGTACGTATATCGGCCTTGCGGCGTCCCCGGGCAGGTCAGAGCTCCCAGTAGCCGTAGATGTCCCTGTCAGTGTTCGGGCGGCTCCCGTACAGGTAATCCCGCGCGAGTACCTGGTTGAAGTACGAGCAACTGATCTCGCTCACGTGGAGGCACGAGAGACACGCCCCGCCACGCTGGGAGCAGACCGGGTCCATCAGGCAGTCGTTGCCGTGTGCCTCGGCTTGGCCGAGCAGGTTGTCGAGTTGCTGCTCGACCATCGTGTTCATGCCCCCGATGTTGAACTCCTCGCGGTTATTCGCGTAGATGACCACGGAGAGCCCTCTCGGGAACAGGAACTCGCTGAGGTTCGTCCTGTCGAACCCGCTGATGGTGCTCGCCTGCTTGAGCAGGATGTGCGAGAGCGTGTGCAGGAGCTGGAAGATGTACGCCGTGACCTCGCCCTCGACATCGTCATCGGTCGAGGTCTCAAACCGGCCGTAGCGGTCCACGGGCGAGAGGTGATTCACGATGAACGCCCACTGCTCATCGAGATCAAGCGCCGAGATCTCGCGACGTGCACGTTCGACGCTGTCCGCATCCGTCGGGTCGACCTCGGGAAGGACCACGGGGCCCCGCACCTCGCTGGGTTCACTCGTCGAGGGGATGTTGCAGGCGAGCCACAGCAGTACCGGAGCGGGATCGAGATCGAACTGGACTGCCTCGGTCTCGGATGTGTCGACGAAGATCGGTGTGCCATCTCCGTCGCTGGCGTTCTGTGAGAAGGCGTTGATCTTCGCCTCTCCTTCTTCGCGACTTCCGCGGGTGTACCCGTACACGAACGTCTGGATCGGGAAGTCCTCGATGACGCGCACGGCATCGATTCCGAGCCGCTCGATGTCGTCGAAGTACGTGTCGATCCGGTCGGCCTTCCCGGGGAAGCCCCGGTCACGCGCATCGTCACGCAGATCCGACAGCGAGTGGGTGGTGAGCGACTCGAGACTCAGCACGTACTGGAGCAGCTCGTCACCGGCGTCGGTGAGCTCCGTCGCATCGTCCTCGTTGTCCAGGTCGAGGAGTTCGCCCAGACGACGGTTGATGCTCTGTGAGTCGATCTCGCCGGCATCCCGGAGCCATTCCTCGGCTTCATCGAGTCCGTTGACATCGGGCTCCGTCTGGTACACCTCGATGAGACGGTCGTCGTCGACTTCGGTATCTCCGATGTCCGCGTCGAGATCGACGCTCTGGAGCGACTCGGCCTCGGAGAGCCCGAACAGGCGAGCGATGGCCTTCAGCGCCCCGTTGGCGCTTTCGCGGAGGTGTCCGATCCCTGCCGTGTGGAGGTTCACCGTCGTGATATAGTGCGGGTAATATGTCGATCCCGCCCGGTGGACGGTGGTGTACATCCGGTTGTCGTCCTCCGACACGTCCGGAGGCTGGTAGTCACATCCGCAGTTCTGGTAGTAGCTGACCCGGGTATCCCAGCCACAGTCACCAACATCGCATCTCCAGTGGAAGTTCTGGGCCCGCTGGCTTCCCTGGGTGTCGAGGACGATGTGCTGATCACCGTGGGTCGGGCACTGCTGGGGGTAGAGCCGCCGGATTTCTCCGCAGCTGTGGACGCTCACGAACTGGTACTGTTCAAGCTCAACCCCGCAGTTATCGCAGGTCAGCTCCGGGTTCTCGTCGTTGAGCTGATCGGCCGAATAGTAGCCGTGGACCTTGTCACACCGACGACAGCCGAACGTGGTGGGGAATGGGCGTGCTCTGACCGACTCGGGCTCTCCGAAGTCGTAGTGGTCGGGGTTCTGGGACGTGAAGCCCTGGTGGCCGCCATCCCAGTTCCACGCCCGAGCCAGAACCCGGTCGAGGATGTACTGGCGGTCGATGCGGCCGCTCATGTCGCTCGTCTCGAGCCGGTTCACCTGCCAGATGCCGCGCCGGTCGCTGTAGTCGAAGGTGTTCCCGGGGAGGAACTGGTACAGGACCTGCTGACGGCTACGTTCCATGTGCTTGCTCATGCCAGATCACCTGTTGTTGAAGCTCTCGAAGATGTCATTGTCCCTGTACTCGGGCCGGATCGGAAGCTGCTCGTCAACGTCGCGGAGGCTTCGCATCGGATCACGCGGAAGCCGGCCGCTGGTCCACTGGGAGTCGTCGAGCCGGAGCTGTGACAGTGCCGCCCGGGTCAGGTCGTCGGCATCCTGCATGAACTCCTCGTGGCTGTCGTCGTCGCCGTACATCCCGGCGATCTGATCAGCCAGCTCCTCCTCGTCGATGGAGTTGGCGAACTCCTCGGCCTGGTCGCCGAAGTAGAGGTTCCCGTAGTCGCCGTTGTACATGTAGTGGTTGAGCAGCAGCCCCATCATCAGCCCAGGATGGGTCCGCTTGACGCTGTTCTTGGCCCACCGGTTGATCGCCACGGGCTCGACGAGCCGGTCGAGGAACTCGTGGTACTTCTCGAAGAAGTGGTAGTGGCTCAGGTCACGTTCGCGGATGGGGTGGGCGACGTTGAATACCAGCCCGGGGAAGGTACGTCCCGCACGCGAGCTCGACTGGATGTACTCGGCAGTCTGCCGGGGCATCCCGAAGAACACCATCATGTTGAACCGCTCCACGTCGACGCCGTGGCTGATCATGCTCGTGGCGGTGATGGCGTTGAGCCTGCTGGCGAGCAGCCAGGCCAGCCCCTCGCGAGTCTCGGCCGACATGCGGCGGAGCTCGACCCGGAACTGGTCGTTGTCGACCTCCCCGTCCTCCTCGTCGAGACTCCGTTCGAGCAGATTCCGAAGTTCGAGAACCTCCTCGGAAGTTCCGTCGGCGACGAGGTCCTGCTCGATAAGCCCCTCCAGCAGGTCCTCGTCCTGCTCCTCGTCCCAGGGTTCCTCGAGCGTGTCGAGGATGTCCTGGACGGCCTCGAAGGGTGTTCCTCCGGTGAGCCGCTTCGCCGTTAGCGATGGCCGATCATCGCGCTTGAGGTAGGCCTCGAGCTGGGAGACGATGGACTGGTCGAGCCGGTCGCCGTCCTTCTTCGAGAGGAGATATGTCAGGCTCGTGCTGTACAGCGTCAGCATCGAGATGACCTCGTCGACGCGGTCGGTCTCGAGTGGCTGGTCGGTATCCGTCCCCTCAAGTACGGCGCCGGTCAGGAGCGCCTCGGGGTTCTCGAGGGCCTCACGGAGCAGCGTCTGGACCTCCTCGTGGAAGTAGTAGAGCAGGTCGATGATCGAGTTGATGTGGGTCTTCCCGTGGGGCACCAGCCCGATGTAGTAGCGCTGCGTCTCCGCTCGCTCCCGGGCGTAGAAGTTCTCCCGCAGGTACGGCCCCGGAGCCGGGAACCGCTCGGCAGAGCGCATGAACAGGTGGTGAACCTGGTCCTCGTACGCCGTGATCGTCGCCGTCGGAGCGATGATCTTGGTGGTGCCAGCGTCCACGAGGTCCTGGAGCGCGTCGACACCGGTCTCGTAGTGGCCGTCGAAGCTCCCCACGCTCTCCTCGAGCAGGTGGAGCTCGTCGGGCACCATCAGCGAGGGTGCGGGATCGTATGGTTCGACAGGGGTCGCGAGTTCCTCGAACTCGTCCCGGTCGATCTCGCAGCCGTACTTCTCCGTGCACTCGCCGAGGCTGGCGAACCCGTGGATGGGGCACTTGCAGTCCATCTCGCCGGTCAGCAGATGGGCCACCTTTCGCTGGTAGCCGATCGCGGTGATCTTGTCGATGGTGCCGGCGAGGATGGTCGGAGCGTACCGGTAGAGTTCGTTGTCCACGACGTGGACCGGTAGCTCGTCCTCATCGTAGGGTTCCTGTGGGTCGACATCCCGCGCCTGCCACGGGCAGTCGAACGACGAGCCCGTACACACGTGGGCGAGCCGATGGTCGTCGTCCGTCACCCGCATCTCGACCGGGGCGTCGCAGGCCGGACAGGAGGGGACGACCTTGGCATCCTCGCGGAGCGAGCGGTCGTTCCTGTACCGGGAGTAGTTGTCGTTGTTGTACCCTGTGAGCTGATTGGGGGTGTTCTTCTTGCCGACGAGGTATCCGACAGAGAACGAGCGAGACGGATGCTCGCCGATGTCTGGCTGTTCCCGGCGGACGAGGTCAGCGTACATGATGGTCTCGGACATCCGCTGGAGCTGCTGGAGCGACAGCAGCCGCAGCGGGAACCGCGTCCAGGCAGTCACCCCGAAGTCCTTCCCCCGGATGCGGTCGAAAAACATGTTCCAGACCGCGACACCGAGGAACGCCTCGGTCTTGCCACCGCCCGTCGGGAACCAGAGGACATCGACAACCTCGAGCGCGGAGTCGGCCTCCTCTGCCCTGTCGTCGGTATCATTGTTGCGCCACTCGACCTCGTCCCAGCCGTCGTGCTCGCGAGCGGTCACGTCGGGGACCTGCGTGACGATGAACACGAGCTGGAACAGACGCCAGGAGTCGAAGTCGTGCATCCGGTCCATCGTCTCGTTCATGCACTCGAACGCGCGCCCGACGGTTTCCGGATGCTGTCGCAGGCAACGGATACCGCGCTCGAACCGCGCGATCTCGCGCTCGAACGCCTTGCGGTCCTCGATGAAGTCCGCCAGGTCACCGGTCTCGGGGTCGTCGTCCCAGTCATCCCGTTCCCGGTACTGGTCGAGCGCCGCCGGGTAGTCCTCCTCGAGGTACCGCTGCATCGAGCGGTGGACATCATCCAGAACCTCCAGTCCACCGCCGTCGAGGTCGGAGAGGTCGTCGAACCGGGGATCGACACCCCTGTCCGCGGACTCGTACACCAGCTGCCGGTACTGTGGGACGTACCGGGTCTCGAGCCGGTCGGCGGACGGGTCGGCCTCGGGTGCCCGCCGACCTGGAGTACGCCCGTCCCGCAACGTCTCGTGTTCGTCAGGAGCGACGACCGTGCAGTTCCGACCGTGCCCCCAGAGGTCTCGGTTGTACCGGAAGTCCTGTGGCAGCGGGTCGAACGTGAACGGGACGAACTCGAGGTTGCCGTCGGCCTCGAGCTCGAACTCGACTTCGAAGAGTGTCGGGTCGCGGATCGTGTGGATCCCGTCCGCCTCCGACTGGATGGCCCGGTTCGTCAGCTCGATATCGACGATGAGCACGTCCTCACCGCCGTCCTCGCGGTCGGGCATCACCGAGATGGCGAGGTCGGCGTCCCAGTCAGGAATCGCGGGGACGCCATCCCGCTCGGCGAGATACCCCTCGAAGTCCGCCTCGCTGGCGAGCGCCTGTGCCGGTACCTCGTCGTCACCCGGTTCTCCACCGGGGACCTCGTACACATCGAACTGGTCGAGCGCCTGGTCGCGGGCGTCCTCGAAGGCGTCACGCAGGGCGGTGTTCGCGCGCTCCCTGACGACCTCGGGGGTATGCCGCGGGCGGTCGGCGAGCTCGTCGAACGGGATGCGGATCGGGTCGACATCGAGTTCTAGCCGACGGAACACGGGGAGCAGCTCGTCGCCGTCATCGTCCTCGTCGCGGTCGCCGAGGGCCACGAACGACTCCCGGTTCCGCATCTCCTCGTATGTCGGATACACGCGGACCCAGACGCTCGCGTCGACGTTGACGACGAGGGCGTCATCAGGGGAGCCGTTACGTACCCTGACCGTGGAGCCCAGAGCGCTCGGCTCCATCTTGGACTGCAGGTCGTCGTCCGGCTCATCCAGCTGGTCGCTGCTCCGGGCTGCGAGCGCGCCCGCGAAGAACCGCTCGCTCGGGAAGTCTCGGGGGACGCGCTCGTCGATGTCGCCGCGAGCCTGCTCGAGCACCCGCTTCCGCAGGTGGCGAGCGATTCGCTCCTCGTCTGACGGCGGTCCCTCCTCGATCTGCTGCGTATCGGTTTCTTGCTGTGACATGTGTTACTCCGTGATGCGGTCGAGCTGGTCCTCCGGGATGATTGTCGGCATGAGCGCGGGGCCGAGGGCGTTGATGGTCCGGTCCACGAGTTCCGCTGGCATCAGTTCACCGCTGCCCAGCGACGTGCTGTCCTCGTCGACGAGCCCCCGGTACTCGCAGATGGTGTAGAACACCACCGCGAGGCGGTACTGGTTCTCGACGAACTCCTTCCAGGTGTCGCTGACGTTCTTCTCGACGATGAACGAGCGGAGCGGCGCGGCGTCCATGTTGATCGTCAGGGTGAGTCCACTGATGGTGCCGTCCCGGCTCTCGTCCACCTGCACGAGCCGGTGCTCGTCGAACGCGTCACCGATCTCGGGGTCGTACGCCTCGTCGTCGAGGGGCTCCCCCTCGTCGTCCGTCCGCCAGTCCTCCTCGTAGACAAAGTGGATCTCGGGCATGGCGAGGGCCTGTTCACGGGTCTCGCCGTCCTGCTCGCCCTCGGTGGCCTCTCCATCGGTGTCGTTCCCAGGCTCCTCGTCGCCGCTCTCGTCACCCTCCTGGCCGGCACTGCCGCAGGTGCTGGAGGGCGTTGTGTCCGGGGCCTCCTCCGGCTCGGTGTACTCGACGGTGAACATCGACGTGAGGGGCGACGTGTCGAGCTCTGTCCCGCCGTCGGCAGCGACCGGCCCCTCCTCCGTGTCCTCGTCGGGGAACGCCTCGGCGGGGTCGTCGAACAGGTTGCAGTCGGCCGGGTCCGGACGGGTCAGCTCGACAGTCAGCCCGAAGTCGTCACCGACCTCCGCGCTCTCGGCGGGCGAGATGGTGAGCGTCAGCAGCCCATCCTGCAGTTCGACTGCCTCGAACCGGGCGGAGGGAGAGACGTTGAGCGAGCCGCTGAGAACTTCTCGCACGAGGTAGTTGCTCTGGGCGTCCGTCGCGAACCGGATGACCGTCCCCTGGTTCACCGGCATCTCGACCGGCATGATGCCCTCCGACTCGTCCCAGTACTCGTGGTCGCCAGCCGGGTCGTACTCCCGGATGGGCCGCAGGTAGGTGGGGAGCTGGGGCGTGTCGAACTGGTCTTCGTCGTCATCGCCCTCCCCACCCTCTCCGCCGTCATCACCGGTCGTGGATGTCTGGGCCGATGCGTCGTCGGACGGGGTGGGTCCCTCCTCGTCCCCAGCGACATCGGACGGGCGGATCCGTGGCGCGTTGATGTGCTCGCCCGTGGTGATGTAGTTCGCGAA
The DNA here is from genome assembly GCF_024298825.1 of Haloglomus salinum. NCBI lineage: Archaea > Methanobacteriati > Methanobacteriota > Halobacteria > Halobacteriales > Natronomonadaceae > Haloglomus > Haloglomus salinum. Next base: position 1,882,850 of record NZ_CP101153.1, on the reverse strand, counting down.
CTCGGGGTTCTTCTGGACGAAGTCGGAGAACGTCTCGGTGTCCACCTCTGTCTCCTCGCTGCCGCGCTTCGCCCGGCGGCGGTCCTCCTCGTCGGAGAGGAGGTCGCTGTCCTCCAGTGCGTCCTCGAGCGCCGCGAGGAACAGGTTGGACTGCGGGGTGTCCTTCAGCGTGTCCCGGGACGCCGAGAACATGTTGACCATCCCGAGATTCGCGAGGTCGTCGAACTCGACGATGACGACCGTGTCCTCCGCGACCTTGGAGTAGCCGAGGCGCTTCAGGAAGTACTCGCCCTTGCTCCCGTGCGTCTGGCCGTTGATGGTGAGCATGACGGCGTGGTCCTTCTGGATGCCAGTCCGGCTGGTCGCGTTCTTGTGGCCCGTCGTGCCCGCGACGAACCGATCCTTGCCCCGCCGGGTCGTGTCCACGTTCTCGAGTTCGCTGTCGCTCTTGAACAGCAGGATGTGGATGTCCCGTTCCCCGAGCGTCTCGGACTCCGTCTCTTTCGTGATGTGCTCCTCGCCCTTCACGAGGTGCTCGTTGCCGTCGCGGACGGCAGGCAGGAACCCGCGGGTCGTGCTCTGGGTGAGCTTGTTGTCGTACCGCATGTCGGTTAGCCGGATGGGGAACGGCGACTCGACGACGCACCGCTCGAACTTGCGCCGGAAGCCCTCGTCGCCGCTGATGAGCGCGCGCGAGGCGTTCGTCCGGTAGTCGTACACCTTGACGAACGCGCCGTGCTCCATCGGGTCGAACGCATCCACGTGCGCGTCGAAGTCGTAGCTCTCGTAGCTCTCGCGGTGCTTCTCGACGAGTGCCTCGCCGAACGTGCCGTCAAAGATGGGGAACTCCCCACCGACGGTGATGTACTCGACCCGACCCTTGTGGGGCTTGTCGTGGACGACGGTCCACGTCCACTCCTCCGGGTCGTGCACCGAGGCGCTCGCGATGAACTTGAACGCGCGCTCGTTGTACTCCTCCTCGATGTTCCCGCAGAACTGCATGACGGCGGTGCTCCCCATGCCGTACTGCCCCTGCAGGAAGCCGTACTTCTGCTTCTTCAGCCCGGGCGCGTGGAGGCCGACGAAGTCGTCGAAGTCGTCCCGGCCCTTCCCCTTGCCGTTGTCGCGGACGGTGAGGTTGAGCAGGTTGCCCTCGGAGGGTTTGTACCCGTCGGCGATGATCTCGACCTCGGCGTCTTCGAGATCGACCCAGTCGGACTCGACGGCCGCCTTCATCGAGGTGTACTCCTCGGGGTCGACATCGTCGGCGTTCTGCTCGTAGAACCGGAGCATCTGCGAGTCCTCGCTGTTCAGCGGGAGTTCACAGAACGCCGGGATAGGTGACGCCGCCTGCGTGTACACGTCCGAGTAGTTGTTCTCGTCATCCCCGAGCGGCTTCCAGACCACGTCGAACTCGTCCTCGAGCTCGCTGACGATCTCCGCGACGGCATCGGGATCGTTGGCGGTCAGGAGGCGCTCGGCGTACGTTCGGGAGGTCGCTCCCGTGAGGCGCGGTGTGGTCATAGCGCGACATCTCGGGACGACTCGCCCCCTTCACTTAACGTTTCGGGGGCGAGTCGGTATAGAACTGGGCACACGTGGGCGCGCGTAGCGCGTACGCACCCACGTGCGTGCTCGCACGCGTGTGCCTGACCCGTTGGCAACTGTTATGTGCGAGTCGTCTCTGGGGGTCGGTATCCACCAGGGCCGCCGGACGGCGCCCGGGCGTGGGGGACCTCCGCTCATGCAATCGGCACTCACCTACCGCACGAACCGCGACCTGTTCTCGAACTACTACCTGAACGAACACCTCCCGAAGACCGAGCCCTGGAACGAGGTTCCGGACGACGAGGTCGAGTCCGCCATGGAGGACATCCGCGACCTCTACCAGGCGGAGGCGGACCGCGTGGAGGGCTACAACGAGGCGCAACTGGAGCGCGAACTCATCCGTCCCGTGTTCGAACGGCTGGGGATCACCTTCGAGATCGAGGAGACGGTCGAGCGCGGGCAGCGGCGACCGGACTACGCGTTCTTCCGGAGCCAGGAGAGCAAAGAGGCTGCCCACGAGCGGCGAGACGAGGGCGGTGACTTCTACGAGGAGGCCATCGCCGTCGCCGACGCCAAACGCTGGGGCCGGAAGCTGGACACCCGGGGCAAGCGCGAGCGCGACTTCGAGAATCCCAGCTATCAGATCCACGTCTACCTCCAGGAGACCCCCGCGACCTGGGCGGTGCTGACCAACGGCCAGAAGTGGCGGCTCTACTACGGCCCCACGAGTCACCGCCTAGACTCGTACTACGAGATCGATCTGCCGACGCTACTGGAGGAGGGCGATACCGAGGCGTTCCGGTACTTCTACCTCTTCTTCCGGCGGCAGGCCTTCGTCGAGGAGTCCGACGGCGACTGCTTCCTCGACGATGTATACGACGAGAGCAGTACGTTCGCCGAGGCACTCGGGGAGGACCTGCAGGACAACATCTACGAGGCCATCCGCGTGCTGGCCGAGGGGTTCCTCGAGTACAACGACGACCTCGGGGAGGAGGACCTCGAACGCATCCACGACAGTTCGCTCATCTACCTGTATCGACTCATCTTCGTCCTGTACGCCGAGAGCGAGGGCCGTGACCTCCTCCCGACGGACAACGACATCTACAGCGACAGTTACAGTCTGAACGACCTGAAGCGAACCGTCGCCGATAACCTCGAGGACTCGCAGGATCACTACCTCGCCTGGAAGACGGACCTCTGGAACCGCCTGGGAGAACTGTTCGACCTCATCAACGAGGGGAGCCAGTCCCGGGGGATTCCGGAGGATCAGCTCTACATTCCAGCGTACAACGGTGGGCTATTCCGGACGAACCCGGACCCCGACGACAGCGAGGAGGCGCTCTTCCTCGCCAGCCACGAGGCCCCGGACTCCCACCTTGCCGAGGTGGTCGACCTGCTGACCCGCCGCGAAGCGGACGAGGGTGACGGCAAGGTCTTCGTGGATTACTCCTCGCTGGACATCCGTCATCTGGGTAGCATCTACGAGGGGTTGCTCGAATACCAGCTGAACGTCGCACACGAGCCGAAGGCCGTGGAGGCCGGCGAGTACGTGAGTGCCGACAGTGACTCCGAAGTCGTGGTGAACGAGGGCGATGTATACTTGACCACTGACTCTGGCGAACGGAAGGCGACAGGGTCGTACTACACTCCGGAGTACGTCGTCGAGTACATCGTCGAGGAAACGCTCGGACCGATTGTCGACGACATCCGGGGGAGTCTCGTTGGCCAAAGTGCGTTCGACGAAGGAGGATTCGCTGAGGAGTTCGCTGAGGAGGTGTTCGACCTCAAAATCCTGGACCCCGCCATGGGCAGCGGCCACTTCCTGACGAGCGCTATCGACTACCTCGCCCGTGAAATTATCGACGCTCAGGAGCGGCAGGCCGCCCAGCAGGGTATCGAAACCGTCGACGAGGAACACGACATCAACTGGGCCCGCCGGCAGGTCGCGCAGCGCTGCATCTACGGCGTGGACCTGAATCCGCTGGCGGTCGAACTGGCGAAGGTGTCGCTATGGCTTCGGACGCTCGCCGCCGAGCAACCGCTTGCCTTCCTCGACCATCATCTCAAGACGGGGAACTCGCTGGTTGGCAGCGACATTGAGACGGTGCTTGACAACGGCGACCCTGACAACGGGACCGAAGAAGGTCAGCTAACCTTGCAAGAGTCGTTCGACCGCACGCGGCGGCAGGCCTTAGAGCACGTCACCAACCAGTTCGAGGACCTGCTCGCTATCGACAACGAGACACTGGACGACATCAAGGAGATGGAGACCGTCTACGACGAGGTACGCGACGACCCACTTTATCAGCACCTCATTGCCATGGCGAACGTCCATACCGCCGAGCGGTTCGGGCTGGACGTGCCCGCTGATGCCTACGAACGCATGGCAGAGGCCCTGCGGGATGACTCTTGGGAGAAAATCGAAAGATATGATTGGTATCAGTCGGCGGAGGCGATGGCCAAAGACCAGCAATTCTTCCACTGGGAACTGGAGTTCCCGATAGCGTTCTACGAGCAGGATGGAGATCGACAGGATCATGGTGGATTTGATGTGGTACTCGGGAACCCACCGTACGGGGATATTCTCGATACGCGGGCGAAAAAATACTGTCGAGCTCAAGGGATGGGATTCGAGAGCGAACGTGCCGATATCTTCACTGCATTCGTTGCGCTTCCTGACCGAATCCTGAGAGCGGCTGGCACATGGAGCTATATCATACCAAATACTCCGCTGAAAGGAAAGCAGTACGAGGCATTTCGTCGAGTAAACTCCCAGCGATATTCGATAGAGGAGATTGTGGATTTTGGTGAGCATCATGTATTCAACGAGGAGATATTCACGATGATACTCACCGCATCTAACATGCGTCCATCTGAAAATTATAACGCTACGCTCGTCGAGGGAGACGAAGCAGAGATTTCTGATGAAGGATACTCTATTCCCATAGAGGCACGAGCTTCACAGCCATGGCGTGTTGTCGATCGGGTCGAGGGGAAAATTACTGAGTTAGATGAGATAGTCGAGCTTGAGCCGTCGATATGTACCTGTCACGATGCCGGTATCGATTATAAAGTAAGTGGACAAGGCTGGCAGAATCGAGGTGAGGGGACGAAGATCTCTGATCTCATCATGTATGAGGGTGAACAGGAAAACGAGGAGGATCACCGCTACGTTGGTGGTGGTGAAATCGAGCGATACCGTATCGAACCGGAGAACAAGTGGCTGCGTCACGACTATGACTCGTTCGTCGAGGGCGATATTGTCATTCAGGTGTATCCCGAGTACACCGAGGTATCCGAGAAATTACTCACGAGACAAACGGCAGAGACACTCATCGGAGCAATCGATACCAACGAGCTATACACCGCCAAGTCAGTACATACGACTCTACTCAACGATGAGCGGTATGACCTCTGGTATGTTCTTGCACTAATTAACAGTGCGGTCCTTCGGTATGTGTACCGCTCCCGGTCAGGCGAGGAGGATCGGACCTTCGCACAGGTTCGAATCCACGAGCTTCGTGACCTCCCGATTCGGGCAATTAACTTCGACGGTGAGCCGAACGAAAGGTCCGAATTAGTAGCCGAGTTGGAAGAAGAGATAAGAGAAGCACGTTCCGTCGGGGATGTTATAAGCAAAATTAAGCAAAGAGAAGTACACGACGTTGTATTGCATGATTTGTTGGCGATACTTGCCCGAATTCGGTCCGAAGAGACCGAAGACAAATCCGGTCTTAATCTCGCGCTCCTCGACTATCTCGGAATCCCAAGTGACGAACTGCCGCAGGCGAAGGCAGGCGAAACGCTCGAAGACTTACAGATGCCGGTAGCGGGCGTCGCAGACACGCCGCTGACTAAGACTACGGATGAGTATGAAGGATTGCGTATAGAGGGGGTATCCTTCGCAGACGAGGGGGGACGACTGGTGCTGTCGGTGAGCCTGAGCTACAAGATCGACGAGGAAGACCCACGCGAGACAGACCGCTGGAACCGTCTCGCCGAATCGGAGTTCGAGACCTACGAGGCGATGGCCTTTGTCGGTCTATCGGAGGCTGAGGAGACGCTATTGCGAGAGTTCGTGCCTGTCGCCATTGAGGAAGACGACGGATTCGCGGGCTTCCGGCAGGGCGCGACTAAGACGAACTCACCGCTGGACCGGCTGAAAGACCTGACACTCCCTGACATCGGTGAGGTTCAAACTGGACTGGAGCAGTATATCAAGGTGCGTGAGCGCGCTGACGATCTGGATGAGAAAATCGAGAAAATCGACCAGCTAATCAATGAGATTGTTTACGACCTCTACAAATTGACCGACGAGGAAATTGAAATTGTCGAGTCAGCAGTTCGAGATGACTGATGGCAAATTGATAATGGTATTAATACCCAGAAACCGGGAGCGAAGAGAGAAATGTTATGAGTGAGTTAAAAATTGTTAGCATAGTTGCTACAGGAAAAATCAATAGAGAATTTGAGCTCGAGGCTATTGCAAACGATATAGATTCTCACTCGTGTAGCTATTCAAAGAAAGATTCTCCCGGGTTATATATAAAATTCTATGAAGATTCCCCAACTATTACAATCTACCGAACTGGTTCCTGCAACATCCGAGGCGCAACCTCTGAAGAAGAACTATATAAAAACAAATCAATATTAGAAGACAGATTATCGGATTTGGGAATCAGAGAAGAAGTATCTGAATTTACAATTACAAATATAGTATTCACATCAGATTTAGAACAAGATTTGGATCTCAATAAGCTGGCTATCAAATTGGGATTAGAAGATGTAGAGTATGAACCCGAGCAATTCCCAGGATTAGTATATCGACTTGATCAAGGTGTTATCCTGATTTTCTCCTCTGGTAAATTGGTACTTACAGGGTTCACCAACGCTGAGAGTGCCACAAAAGCGCTCAGTACGCTATCTGCCAATTTGACCAATGTCTGACTTCACAGTCGGCAATCACGTTAGATTCGCCGGCGGGCGTGCAGAGATCACGAAAATCGAGGAACGGCCAAACGGCGGCCACTTTCTCCACGCCTACACCTCGGCGGGCCAGCTCCGCAAACTCCCCAGCGGCCTCGCCCGCACCGAGAAACTCGATTCGCTCGTCGACCATCTTGCAGCACGCCAATCCGACGCACCGCTTCAATACGACCTTCGAGAGCGGGTGATCCGGCTGGATCTCGCCTACAAGTACGACCGGTTCCTCTCGCTGACCAGCAACCGCATCGGAATCGAACCGTAATAGGTGCAGGCCGCCTATGAGGTCCTCAGCTCCGACGACCACCGGAATCTCATCGGCGACGTGTAGAATCTGTCAATCCGACATCTCTACGACGGGAGTATTCATCGCTATACCCAGGACAGGCTCCCATTCAATTCCTCAAGGAACTCCCCTCGCACGCTGGCATCGGGCGGCAGCCGGACCTCCTCACCTTCCCGCTCGACGATCGTCTCCCGGAGGAACGGATGTCCCGGGTCGAACGCGGGGCTAACGCGCAACCGCATTTCGGGGTCGATAGTGAACAGATCCGCGTCGAACGCCCGGTGATGGAGCGAGTTCAGAACGAGGACATTCTCCGAGTGCTCGGCCAGGTCCGGACGCTCGCTCCGCGGGAGGACGTGAGCGAGGTCGAGCACTGGCTCCTCGCGGATATCAGTGATCACGCAGGCTCGCCCGTACCGTTCGAATGCCTCCTGCCGGAAGTCCTCGCTGACAGGAATCTCGGCCTGTTCGTACCGGCGGACCCACCCCTCGTTCTGCTCGCGCTGGACTCCTGTCGGCCACTGGTGCACCTCGCCCGTCCGGGTCCAGGTCTCCCACTCGTCGGGCGCGGCCTCGTTGCTGCCGCCCCGGGCTCTGGAGTGGAGCCACTCGACCGGGACCTCCGGCGTGTTCAGAATCGTGAAGTGGAACAGGTAGTTCGGCACCCGGTTGCCGTCATCATCCCTGTAGGGCCGGGCCTCGAGATAGTCCGGGACACACAGCCCGCAGAACTGGACCACGCCGGACTCCGGCTTCCGGAACACGAGCACCGGCGGAACCTCCTCGCGGCGGCCGGCCGCAGCCCGGTCGAACGCGTCGACTACCTTGTCGTTCTGGTCGGAGTCGTCGTACGGGTTGCCCTCCTTGGCGTCGCCCCAGTAGCTGATGTACCCGGAATCCACGGCAAGCGTGTCCTCCCACGGGTCGTCGTGCTGGGAGACTCCCTTGTCGTTGGAGACGAGGACGAGGGCGGCTGGCGAGTCCGAGTGGTCCGCGCCGATATCCCTGATTCCGCCCGTGTTCCTGATGCCGCTGTCGAGCGGGCCACGAATCCAGCGCAGGAACTGGTCCTCGCTCTTCCTGTAACTCCCGGTGTCGCGGTAGGTCTCTCCGACCCGGTATGCCCTACCCATGCGACTGATCGACACACTGCCGGGTATTCAATGGTGGCATTGCCGAGCGACACTGCGGGACCAGGCAAGTGGCCAGCCCAGGTCAGAGGCGCGGTCCGTCGCTGTCGAGTTCATCGAAGTTCGCCTCCTGGTTCTCCAGACCAAGATCAATCTGGACGACTGCGGTCGCCGGGTCGTTCATTTCCGTTTGTCCTCCGTCTGTCAGCGTGTTCGGAGAGCTACCCTGGTCGAACGTGGCGTTATCGTACATATGCTGAATCATCTCGCCCACAGTATCGTCTGCGCTGAACCGCTCACCGTACATACCGAGAACGAACCGCTTCAGCATCCCCCTGAATACCTGGAACCCGTGCGGAGCATCAGGAGTGGGATCGAAGGTAGTGCTCTTGACTCCCTGCGTCGAACTCATGAACTCCTGCATCTTCGCGGTCGTGTTGAAGAAGGGAAAGTAGTGATCACTGGCGAAGCTGTAGGTCGTGAACGATCGGTTATCGGGGTCGATATCGAACCGTTCGCCAGTAGCTGGCTCGACGAACTCGATCTCCGGGAGGCTGTCCAGCAGATGGAACTGGTGCATCCTGACTTTCCACTTCCACTTTTTCGACGCCCCCCTGGTGAACTTCGTCTGGGATATCATTACGCGTCTACTGACGACGGTATTGCCCCTGAGACGATTCGCGACAAACATCAGGTCCGCAAGTTCGGCGTTCTTGCGGTCAATCCAGTCCGCATTGGCTTTATTTCCACTCCATCTGGGCCCCGAGAAATCAACCTTCGGCGACGGGTGCATCTTCTTGGTTTTGAATTTCGCACTCTGCCCTCCGTTCGAATCCTCGAATCCGTCCAGTGTATCGACGGTCTTGTCGATAACGTCGACCTCCCTGTCAAAACTGGAGAGGGACCATTGCGTGATCTGATCGATATGTGTATAGATGCTGTCTCGCAGGGAATCATCGAGGTCCATCGCTCGCTGGATACGATTCTGGTCACTAATCTTTTCCCTCCACTGCTGAACTGAAATATCCTCTCTGAAGCCCAGAAAAGGTAATAGGATAGCGACGCCTTCGACATCAGACAGTGACCGACTGCGATTGCGGGTTCGAGGTCAGCGATATGGTCTCGTTCGCCGGGGGACAGGGTGAGATTTCCAAAATAGACCACCGGGAGACGGGCCCATGTCTGCTCCACATCCATACCGAGGACGGACTCGAGAAGCGCCCGAGCTCGATGAACATCGAGAAGCTCGATACCGGAGTGGACCTCCTCGGCAAGGGCGAGTTCGATAGCCCCGAACGGTTCGACCTCCGGCTGAAGGCCGCCGAGCTCGGGCTCGCCCACCGGCAGGATCGCTTCGTCGCGCTCACGGGCAGCCGTATCGACATCGAGCCCTACCAGGTCCAGGCCGCCTACGAGGTTCTCAACTCGCTCGACCATCGCTATCTCATCGGCGACGAGGTAGGGCTCGGGAAGACCATCGAGGCCGCCATCGTCATCGAGGAACTCATCGCTCGCGGGCGTGCCGACCGTGTGCTCATCGTCACGCCGGCACCACTGACGGTCCAGTGGCAGGAGGAGATGCGCGACAAGTTCGACCGCGACTACCAGATCTACGACCGTGGCTACGTCGAGGCGAAACGGAAGGCCCACCCGAACGAGAACGTCTGGACCCACGACGACCGCATCATCACCTCCATCGACTTCGCCAAGCAAGACGACCTGCTTGCAGCCCTCCAGAACCTCGAGCAGGAGTGGGACATCGCGGTGTTCGACGAGTCCCACCACCTGACCGCCCGACGGAAAGGAAACAACACGAAGGAGACGACCGAACGGTACCGGGTCGGCAAGGCAGTTGCACGAAACTCCGAGGGGCTGCTGTTCCTGACGGGGACGCCACACAAGGGGAAGGCAGACCAGTTCTACTTCATGATGGACCTGCTCGCCCCCTACCGGTTCCGGGACGAGCACGACATCACCCCCGACGCGCTCGATGACCTGATGATCCGACGGTTGAAGGAGGACATGTACGAGCCCGACGGCTCGCGCATGTTCCCCGAGAAGAACATCGAGACGCTCCCCGTGAGTTTCACTGACGAGGAGCGCGCCCTCTACGACAACGTCACGGACTACATCAGCGAGCACTATAACCTCGCCGAGCGGGAGGACAACAACGCCGTCGGGTTCGCGATGGCGATCTACCAGAAACGACTGGTCTCCAGCATCTACGCCATCCGGAAGTCGCTGAAGAAGCGACTCGAGACGCTCAAGAGCGGCGGGAAGGACCCGGACGACCTCTCGAGTCTCGTGAAGAGTCTCTTGGACCAGTACCGTACGGACCCCGAGATGCTCACGGACGCACAGCGCGAGCGCGTCGAGGAGGAGCTCGGCGAAGTGACGCTGGGGCAGGGCGGCGGAGCCATCGAACAGGAGCTGGACATCGTCCGGGACCTATACAACCAGGCGAAGAGCATCCAGACCGACTCGAAGGCGGAGCGGCTCCGCGAGTTCGTCGACGGCGTGCTGGGGGAGGACCCCGACGAGAAGGTGCTCATCTTCACCGAGTACACAGACACCCTCGAGTACCTGCGGGAGCGGGTCTTCAGCAATCACGATGTCGCGCAGATATACGGCGATCTGAGCCAGGACCAGCGCCGGCGCGAACTCGAGAAGTTCCGTGACGAGGCGAACATCATGCTTGCGACGGACGCAGCACGCGAGGGGCTGAACCTGCAGTTCGCGCACATCATGGTGAACTACGACCTGCCCTGGAACCCCATCCGTATCGACCAGCGGATCGGCCGACTCCACCGCTATGGACAGGAACACACCGTCGAGATACGGAACCTGTTCGTCAGCGACACCCGCGAGAGCGACATTCTCGAGGTGCTGATGGAGAAGGTCGAGGAGATCGAGTCGACGCTGGGGATGAGCTCTGACGTGCTGGGGATGGTACTCGACGAGTTCGACCTCGAGAACCAGATCATGACGGCCATCGCGAAGGACCAGTCCGTCGAGCAGTTCGCCGAGATGGTCGACGAGACCGTCGAGGAACACGAGGATGCAATCAGGCGAATAGAGGAGGACTTCCTGATCCGCGACCGGTTCGACCTCAGTGCGGAGGACCGCGAAATCCTCGATGTAATCGAGGAATCCCGCACCGAGCAGGTTAGCGAGACAGATATCGAGACACTCGTCCGGAGCTTCTTCGACCTCTTCGATGGCGAGATCAGGGGAACACATCCGGGACCAGCACGCGAGGGCGGCGACGTGTTCCAGCTGATCGTACCGGATGTCATCGACGGCGGCGAGGTCGAGAGCAGGTACGATCGGGCGACCTTCTCTCGGGACCTCGCACAGGAGGACGACGAGCTGACGTTCCTCGCCCTCGACCACCCACTGGTCCAGAACATCGTCGAGTTCTGTCTCAGAGCTGACGCAGTCGGCGGCCAGACGGCTGTGAGGGTCGGGTCGGAGGAGACACCGACTCCGGGACTGCTCTGCAACTACCGGCTTGGATACCAGTCGGGGCGTGGCGATACGGTCACCGAACGGCTCGCCCAGATCTACGTGCAGCCAGATGGAACAATAACCGAGAATCCGGAAATCGTTGGAGGGATTCCGCCCGGTGATGCACCCGGATTCGAGGAGGTTGCAACCGTTTCAGAGGTAGCAGACGACCTCATCGAGGTTGCAGAGACAGAGGCCTGGGAGCGCGTCAACGAGCTCGCAGAGGAGGCCCAGTCGGAGCGCTCTCGCGAGATCGAGATCAAGCGCAAGCATGCACGGCGCTACTTCGAGAGCCGGATCGAGGAGCAGGAGGAACGACTCGAGCGATACAGGCAGCGTGCGAGCGACCCCGAAGAGGACGTGCAGGTCCTAGTTAACCAGACCGAACGGAAGCTTGCTGATCTCCGTAGCGAGCGGGAAGCGGAGCTCTCGCGTCTGGAAGAGGAGGAGGTCGTCGTTCCGGAGGAACCCGAACTGGTCAACGCCGCGGTCGTTATCGGGATGTAATGGCCCGCCGAGATGCCCGGCTGGCAACTACTCACCGGGAGAAGCGTACAGGCAGCCTTCGGCGAGCGGACAGACATCACACCGGGGTTCCGATGGCGTACAGATCGCATCAGCCAGATCCAGCAGTGCCAGATTGACGCTCCGACACAGGGCGGGCTCGGCGGGGACGAGAGCATCCAGTAGCTGGTAGACCTCGTCGCTCTTGTGTGGCTGCGTGGGCATCTCGTAGCCGAACACACGCTCGGTGACCCGGGCGAAGTTAGTGTCGACCAGGGCGAGCGGTTCCCCGTACGCGAAGAGCATCGTCGCCCGGGCGGAGTATGGACCCACCCGCCATGGTCGCTGGAGCTCCTCGAGTGACTGGGGAACCTCTCCGCCGTGTTCAGTGACGACGAGTTCGGCAACCTCGTTCAGCGTCCTCGTCCGCTGATTCCCGAACCCCAGGGTCTGGATAAGGCTATGAATCTCCTCGTCAGAAGCCTGATGGAGCGCTTCCGGGTGGGGAAACTGCTCGAAGAACGATCCATACAGCTCATTGACCGCCTCTGCACGGGTCCGCTGGAGCAGGATTTCGGAGAGGTAGACCCTCCACGGATCGGTTGTGTTCCGCCAGGGGAAGTGGCGCCCGTTTGCCTCCAGCCACTGGAGCAGTTCAGGTACCTGCTGGAAGAACAGCGAAAGCCGTCTCGTGGGGTCGGGGGTGCCGTTCTCCGCGAGCAGTGAGCAGGCGGTTTTCTGGTCCGCCTGCTGGGCGAGCTCAGCCGCAGTCGCCGTGGTCCGGCCGAAGGGAAGATCGACGCTCCCGGTATCATCTGGCATCCCGAACTGACACCTCTGGGATCTAGCAGGTACCGCACGGCAATATCACTATCCCCCTTGCGGGGCAGCAGATGTGGCATAAATGTTTTATTCTAGCCAGTTATCAACAGGGTGTAGATGGTCGTCATGACTCCGTCGCCTGAAGGTGCTGTGCCGGCCGCGAGGGAGGGTCGCATCCTGTACGGAGGATGTCATGAGTGACCACGGCTGTCAAGAACCAGGTGGCCGGCTACCGGCGGTAGCCGACTGCCCAGACAGCGAGCGAACGGAACACCGCGAGTTCCTGCTACGTCACATTAGATTCCTGACAGACACGCTTGCCGCAGAACAGCAACAGCGACAGTGGAGTGTTCCGTGCGCCTGTCCCGACTCGACACCGGTCATGCTCGCCCGCTCTCGGAGCAAGGACGACGGTTCCTACCCGTGCTGTTACGAGCGCATCTGGACACCATCGGAAGACCGGGATGGGGCGGCCTGCGCCTGTGGTGACCCACTCCACGGCAGCGACGACCCGCTCGACGCCGTCGCAGCTGTCGTGATCTCGAACAGCGACTCGGTCGTCGAACACTACTTCGCACGGGACGAACGGAACCTGATTGGTGCCCTTCGGGAGCGGGTTGGTTCCTGGAGCGATATCGCGTCTGCCGGGCGTGATCGGCTCCAGCGCGCGGCCCGCGAATCGCAGGGGGGGCGTGTGCTGGATGATACGGCCGTGAGCCGGCTACAGGAAGCGCTCGCGGCTATCGACGAGCACCGCTACACAGAGGGCACGACGCTCACTGACCTCCCCTCGGTCTCCTACGAGTATCTGCACGAGATGCTCGCTGGGCTGCCCGGGGTAGATGATCCGGAGGCATGGTGGCTACTTCTGACTGCGTTCGACAAGCCCGTCTGGCCCGCGGCCGATGGCGTCGATGGACTCCTCGCCGAGCTCGGGCTACTCGACCCGGCTGATGTATCCGGGAGCGGTCGGCATCACGAGCTCGAGGAGGAGCTCACTGATCGACAGATTCCGCCCCTCCATCGAGCGCTTGCCGCCCACGCACACTACTGCTCCGGCGACCACTCGACTGCCGACTGCGAACTGCGACAGTTCACGCTCTCTCACCGTATCCACGAACAGGCAGCGAGTGGGAATGAGGAGACCCTGACCGTCGTCGATCTGTTCTGTGGAGCTGGAGGCCTCTCACATGGGTTCACGCGAGGAGTCGGTGCGCCCGAATTCGACGTGGCCCTCGCGATCGACCAGGAACAGGACGCGACGGATACGTATCGGCTCAACCACCCCGAGATCCCCCACCGACAGATCCGGTGCGAAGACATCGGCAACATTGCAGAAGACCCGGGACAGATTGAGGACCTCGCTCCGGAGGTCGATGTCGTCGTTGGTGGCCCCCCATGCCAGGCCCTCTCCGTCGCCGGCTATCGGTCGCGACTGGCAGACGACGATTCGTACAGCGTACTGGAGGACCCACGGACCCGGCTCTACCAGCACTACGTCTCTCTACTCGAAACGCTCGAACCACGGTACATCATCATGGAGAACGTCGAGGGGATTCTGAGTTCGCTGGGAGACAGCGAGCGGCGTGTCATCGACGATGTCGAGGCAGCACTGTCCGAGATGGGGTATACTACCGACCACCAGCTCCTCGACTGTTCGACGTTCGGAATACCGCAATACCGCGACCGTGTAGTGCTGTTCGGCACGCGCGAGGATGCCGTCCCCGACCCCGAAGGACATGTGGAGGGGTTCTTCGATGACATGTCCCCGGCGGAAACGCCAGAGACAACGATCCAGCAGGCCCTTTCTAATCTCCCTCGACTGCGGAGAGGAGAGGGGGGCGGTGTCGTGGCTGGACGGGCTCCTGGCCGGGCCAGTGATTACGTTCGAGACAACGAGCTGGCTGGCGGGACGCGGCTGACGTACAACCACCGGGCTCGCGAACACCCGATGGAGAAAGACCGGAAGCTGTTCAGCGAGGTGATGGAACCAGGAGATACCGGCTGGGACGTGAAGTACAGAACGGATTACGGCCATCTCATCGAGTACAACGTCGGGACAGAGGAGAACCCGGCATTCAAGGACAAGTACCGGATGCTCCACTGGGATCAGCCCTCACCGACCATCGTTGCGCATCTGGCCAAGGATGGGAACAGCTTCATCCTTCCCGACTACTACGAGTACGCCCGACCTGATGAGTCGAAACAGGATAGCAGCCGGAGTCGCGGAATAACTCCCCGTGAGGCTGCCCGTCTCCAGTCGTTCCCTGATTCGTACGTCTTCCTTGGCCCGTTCACCAGTCAGTTCCGCCAGATCGGCAACGCAGTCCCCCCTCTGCTCGGGGAACGGATCGCCTCGATCCTCGGTGAGTACCTCACTGATGCTCCGGGGCTCGAAACGGAAGCCACGGAGGCAGCCGTCGCGAGCACTGACGACTGACCGCAGTTCTCAAACTTCTTGACTGCTGGCGCCAGCAGTACCGGTATGGCGGCTGATTCGCTCTCTGCGATCGATCTGTTCTGCGGAGCTGGGGGTCTCTCTACCGGACTCGAATGGGCCGGGTTCGAGGTCGAGTGGGCAGTAGATAACGACGAAGCAGCGGTGGAAACGTATCGGGAGAATCACCCTGATGTCGACTGCACGACGGCGGACCTCTCGGGTTATACGCTCCCCGAGTTCGAGACCGGAATCGACCTGGTGGCGGGCGGCCCACCCTGCCCTCCGTTTTCTGTGGTCGGACGCTCGAAACTGAACTCGCTGGAGGGCCGTGATGCCACCACCGACAGTCGAACACAGCTCTGGGAGCGGCTCCGGGACGCCGTTGATAAATACGAGCCATCCGCATTTCTCATGGAGAACGTCGAGGGGATGTCCTCGGCTACCAACGAAGCTGGCGAGTCTGTTCTCGAGCATATCTGTGGACAGTTCAGTAGCCTGGGTTACAGGGTCAGACCGCGGGTAGTAGATGCCGCAGATTACGGCGTTCCACAGCACCGAAAGCGTCTGCTGATAATCGGGACGAAGAACGGCAGACGGCCACCGAAAATCGAGGAATGGCGCTCCCATCGTGAGCCAGCTACGGAGGAAGAACGAGAGGCCCGCCTCACTTCGAATCCGGAGCACGAACAGCCACAGGAGACACTGGACAGGTGGGTTGATGACCCAGAGGAGAACGCGAGTTCGAAGCCCCGGTCGCGTGAGCCCTGGGTCACCGTCGCCGAGGCGATCTCTGACCTGCCGCCACTTTCCCCTGCCGGGACCCGGGCCGACGATCCGCACCCGCCCGCCGCGACCGATCGCTACGAACTCCCACCCGTGACAGAGTATCAGCTCTGGGCCCGTGAGGACGCACCGGCTGCGGCGACGGACGACGGCGAGCGACCGGTGCTCCACAATCACGAAGCCCGGTTCCACAATCTCACTGACTTGTCGATCTACTCGCTCCTTGGAGCCGGGACCGGGTGGCGTATCGGCGACCTGCAGGACGAGCTCCAGCCCTATCGGGAGGACGTGTTCGCTGACAACTACACAAAGCAACAGGCGGACCGTCCCTCATCGACGATACCCGCGCATATCCACAAGGATGGCCACATGCACATCCATCCCCACGAGGCTCGGTCGTTCACCGTTCGAGAGGCCGCGCGGCTCCAGTCGTTCCCTGACCGTTTCGTGTTCCCCGTCAGTCGAACTGCCGCGTACCGACAGGTCGGAAATGCTGTTCCACCGCTTCTCGCCGAAGCCGTGGGGCTCGCGATACGGGAGGCGCTCGAAGCCAGCTAGACTGCCTCTCGTATCGTTTCGAGCGTCCGCTGGTAAAGCTGCTCTGGGCCCCCCTGCGAACGCATTGTGGCAATCTCACGGGCCAGTACAGTAATCCAGTACCGGCGCGGCTGTTGCTCCCAGGCTTCGAGGTTCACGAACAGCTGGCCGTCCTGAGAGAAGGCGTCCACGGCTCCGCGAACAAGACAGGGCTGAATAGATGGACTCTGATTGAACTCGGCTATCAGCCCCCTGAGTCCGTCTGCAGCGTCCACGACATCCTCGTTCGATAGATCAGTGTCTCCCAGGAGTCCGATTTCTTCTTCACCGAACTGCCGATACGTGAAGCCAGATGTATCCGGTGCTTCGCCTGCCCGGAATAGTCGCGCCGCAGAGCCGAGGTCACTGACAGATTCGAGAGCTGCGTAGCTCTCCACGAAGGACAGTCGCGAGTCCGCCTCGTCGGGCTGTTCGATATCCATCGCATCCGCGACAGCAGAGAAATCATCGCCAGTTCCGTCGAGCATAACTGCCTCCGAGACAGCCGGAATCCTGCTGGTGACGACGGCAGCGTTGATCAACTCGGGTTCGTCTGGAATCACCATCCGCTCGCGCTCGAGACGCTCCTGCTCTGCCTCCCACTCTTCCTCGAGTTCCTCCAGTTTGCTCCGTGCGCCCCTGATGGCGATCGTCATGTCCTTGTCCGTATCCGTCTCTTCGATCTCGTATTCCCTGAGCCGGTCTTCCTGCTCCCGGATCTTCTGCTCGAAATAGCGGCGTGCGTGCCGTTCCTTGATATCGACATCCTTCTGCCGTTCCTCTTGAACACCCTCTGCGAGTTCCTCGACCCGTTCGCGGGCCCTCGATTCAGTCACGTCGAGCAGAGAATCCGTCTCTTCCGCGAGTGCGTACGACTGTGGATGTGCAGTTGCGACGGCAGGAGGAAGTGTCCCCGCAATCCGGGGCGGTGTTTCCATTACTTCCCCTTCGGCGGTGACATAGACCCGGACGTAATCCTCTGTAGGTAGCTCCCCATCGCCGCTGACGTATCCGAGTCGGTACGTTGCGAGAATCCCCGGAGCGGAGTCGGAATCTGCCGTCACCAGTGCTGCAACCTGGCCATCGATCCAGTCCCCATCGAGACAGTACTCGACGATTTGCTGCACAAGCGGGTGGTTTAGCGAAATCAGCTCGGCCTCTGGACGTTCCAGTGCCGTCCCCCGGGAGAAGGTGACGCGGCTATACTGGTCACGTACCTTCCCATTCATCGACAGGATCTCCGGGACCGAGATCGAATACAGGGGATGTTCTGCAGGGGCGGGACCGGGAGTAGAGTTCCGTACCTCACCGCCGAACTCCGAGACGAACTGGCGGACGAGTTGTTCGATGTCATCTTCCCCTATCGGACGTGTCTCGCTCAGGTCGATCAGTTCCTGTATCTCTTCGAGGGAATCCTGGTCGAACTTGTCCCGGATCAGGAACTCGTTCTCTATCCGCTCGACCGCCTCTTTTCGTTCATCGATGGCGCTTTCGATATCGGCCTTGACCTCGTCCGAGCTCCGCGTTCCCGTGACTGCATCCATGATTGCCCCCTCCACGTCGTAGTCGTCAAGGACAGTGCCGAGTACGTCGGAATGCATTCCAGTATCCGACTCGATCTGCTGGAGCTTGGTCACGAGAAGGTCGAGAATATCACTCTCCCGTGTGTCTCGGATGAAGAGGTTGTAGATCCGGACTTTCTCGTCCTGCCCATAGCGGTGGAGCCGACCCATCCGCTGGTCGATACGGATGGGGTTCCAGGGCAGGTCGTAGTTCACCATGATGTGCGCGAACTGCAGGTTCAGCCCCTCGCGTGCTGCGTCCGTCGCAAGCATGACCTGGCAGTCTTCCTCGAACCGCTTCATCTCCGTGCGGCGTGTCTCCTGATCCATTCCGCCATGAATCTCGGCGATTGTCAGGTCCGTCAGGACCGTGTCCCTGAGGTATTCCAGGGTATCGGTGTACTCGGTGAAAACGAGGACCTTCTCCTCCGGGTCCTCATCGAAAATTCCACCGAGAAATTCCCGCAGTCGGCGTCCCTTCGAGTCGAGTCCGATTTCGCCAGCAGCATCAATCAGCTGCTCCAGCACGTCGGACTCCGTTTCCACAGTCCCGTCGACGCAATTCAGGTTATCTGTCACTGCAGCGTCGACGGATATCTTCGTATCCAGATCATCCAGCCGATTCTGCAGGGATTGCTGAATGGCCCGGATACTGGAGACCAGTCGTTTCTGGTAGATCACCATCGTAAACCCGGCAGCATGGCGATCTGATTCAGCACTGGCCGTGTAAACCGCCGAGATATACTCCGTTATGTCGTCGTAGAGTCGTCGCTCTTCCGGCGTGAGGTTCACACCCAGCGTCTGTATCTCTCGAGGAGGGAACATGGGCGTGCCATCCGCGTCGATCATACTGTCATCGCTCTTCGTCCGCCGGATCATCAGATCCTCCAGTTTCTCTGGACGGACATCCTCTGGTCCCCTGAATCGATAGGGATCCAGAAGCCGGAGCAGGTGGTAGAACTGGTCGGGCTTCCCCTTGTGGGGAGTGCCGGTCAGCAACAGCAGCGCGTCAGTGCTTCCCGCTACGGCCTCACCGACCCGGTATCGATCCGCCCGGTTGATTCCGTCGCTCCCCTCACGGGCCGTCAGGTGGTGCGCTTCATCGAATACGACCACGTCCCAGGGGGCATCCAGCCGTCTGAGGGACTCCAGCATATCGTCCTGTTTGGCGAAATCGATCGAGACCACAATCTGGTCTTCAGCCATCCAGACGTTCTGGGCGCGATTCGTTCTTCGAAGCGAATCCACCAGCTCCCGGTCATACGCGACATACTCGCGACCGAACTTCTCGCGCATCTCTGCCTGCCACTGGTCCCGGAGCGACGCCGGAGTTATAATCAGGATCCGTTCAGCTCTCCCCCGGGCAAGTAGCTCCTCGATGATGATTCCTGCCTCGATGGTCTTTCCGAGTCCGACCTCATCGGCAATCAGATATCTCGGCTCGTAGGCTGTGAGGACCTCATGAGCCGCGTCAACCTGGTATGGCTCAATCCGAATACGGCTCCCGGAGAGCGAGAGGAACCGGTCAGAGCCGTATGCCAAGCTCAACCGAGCGGCCCGTTCACGAAGGCTGAACCGGGTCGGGTCATTGAATTCCCCACCGGCGAGCCGATTAGCAATCGTTCGACCGGGGCGGAGTCCTTTCGAATCGGCAGGGACTTTCTTGAAATCTCCCTCGGCAGTCCGAAGGTACAGCAAATCAGCCCCATCTGCTCGTTCCTCTCTGCCGATGACAGTCGCTTTCCCACCGAGGAAGTCGACCATCTCATTCGCTTCCGCATCCTCTACCCGACGGAACAGGGGTTGATCAGGCGAAACCTCCTGCAGTTTCCCTTCGTCGGTCAATACTCTCAGCTTCGTCTTGTGGCCATTTCTGATGACCTCAACGACACTTCCCCGTCCCCCATAGAACGATACCTGGTCCCCCACATCGAACTCCGCCGACATCGTTCATGAGGATGGGTCGCATGGCATAATAAAGTGGTATGTCACCGATGAGAGTCAGGAGAGCAGAGGTAATCACAAGAAGACTCAGTTCTATCTTTCTGGCCGATGCCTGCAGTGTAGACGAGTGAAACCAGCCCTATCGGACGACACTACTGCTCCAGAACCGGGGCCGGTGAGATATCCAGAGTCCTGCTAGGAGTAGATTATAGATCAGGCCTCATCTTCCTCTTCCTCCACTAATTCGCCTGTAAGGAACTTTTCACCCAGGTCGGTAATCTGGTAGTTAGATGGATCAGTCCGCTGAATGAAGCCCTCCTCAGCCAGCTGCTGGCACCGGCGAGAAATGTACTCGTTCGAGTAATCTATATTGGCGGCAATCACGGACGGCGACGCTATGATGTCCTTCTCGTGAAGGAACTCCAGCACCCGTTCGTCCGCCTGTGTCATCCATTCGATTCGGGGCCGCATCTAATCGCAATGTGCCGCGTACGTCCCTAACACCCGCACAAAACCGGTCTCTAGACATGTTCTAGTGACCTTTAGACACAGATTTTTGTGGTTACAGGTCAAGATGACAGGTCGGTGAACCCGTGTATGCCGCCACACCTGTCGTCCAGGCTTCCGATCCCATCGATTGAGGAGAACTGAGGGATGCCTTCCAGCGAGGAAGAGAAGGTATCTAATCTGCATCATGCGTTGCGGGCACCCAGACGCCGCCACGTGGTTTGGCTCCTTCATCGGTCTCAGGAGATAACGTTGACCACGAGAGAACTCGCGCGGGAGATAGCCGCGATGGAGCAGTTCGTCGCACCGTCTCATGCTACTGGCGAGCCCTATCGGAACGTCTACAATGCGCTCTCTCAGACTCATCTACCCACCCTGGCGGAAGCAGACATCGTCATCTACGACCCCGAGCGACAGCGTGTTTCCCGCGGACCAAACCTCCTGATTGCCGCTGTTGTGTCTGCAGTCAACGAGGCTGCTATTGACGCGGTTCTCAGAGACACCAGGGTATCCCCCCGGAGATAGATATCCGAAGCTCAACGGCCCATTGAGCAAGTGGCCGTGGCGGAAATCACAGACGTGCCTCCAGCGTCTCAGAAACCGCAAACGACAGCCGAAAACGGGTCTCCTCGATCGGCCAGAGTCACTGGTCGAGAGTTCTCCAGATGGTATCAGAATCGACAGCAGCGACAGAACATCGAGAACGGTAAACCCTACTTCAACGGGCCGCCACGGATTCCAGAGTCCGGTCGCCACTCACCCAGCCGCCTCCTCCGGTGTCATCGACGGAGCTTCTACGATACATTCAATGCCCCCAAGGAGACGGCCGCACCGCAGGGAATCTTCTGGTTCGGGTCGAAGTTCGAGACGGACATCGCCGTTCCGTTTCTCAGGGACCAGACCGGGACAGACGAGTACGTGCGGAACTCGATGTGGGTCGACTTCACGATTCGGCGCGAGGGGGACGACCTCCGAATCCGAGGCGAAACCGACCCAGTTGTGGTTGACGAAGACAGCACCCCGCTACTCCTGACCGAAATCAAGACCACGTCCTCCGTCACACACCTGCAAGAGCCGAAGGAGCAACACCTTGCTCAGGTCCACTGTTACCTGTACGGGCTATCGGAGAAGTACGACTGCAAGCTCCGCGAAGCAGTGGTTCTCTACGCGAGCCGTGAGGACTTCGAGGTCAGAACGTTCCACGTCGATTTCGACCTCGCGTTCTGGGAGGATCGGGTGCTACCGTGGGCCGAACAGAATACAGCGTTCCGGCAGTCGAAAGAGCTCCCACCTGCCGTGCCAGAATACGAATGGGAGTGTCAGTACTGCCCATATCGACGCCGTTGCGGGAAGGGGGATGGTCCGCATGCCGACGCTGGTCCAACCGGGTTGCTCCCACTCGTGGCGGACTATCCGCGAGAGCAAATCAGGACGTATCTGGCGGCTCATCCGACGGCGAAGCTCACCCCCACGCTCGCACACGAGTTTCCGGAGCTAGCATCGGAATACGGGAGCTACGACTGGCGATGCTCGGTCTGTGGGTCCTCGCACACCATGCGGGCCGTCGACTGGGATGGGGACGTAGACCAGCTCCCCAGCTGCCCTGATTGCAGACACAGGGAGATTCCAGCCGAGCTCACCGGCCCCTCCCCCGAGAAACAGGCTGTTCCCATGGTCGAGCCAGAGTCGTGACCCCGCGTGATGGATCGGGAGTTCCACGGAAGGGCACGACACTGGGCCCTGTGCAGTATTTGTTTCAGATTGCCAGATTTCTCTCTCAGGAGCATCGCTACCTGATAATCCAGACTATCCTCGGACACCCTGCCGCCCTGGCGAGCAAGTCCGAGATAGCCCACTTCCTGCCCGGTAATCCCCTGCCTGTAGTCGGATATCATCTCCAGAGGCTGGTTGAACACGGCATCATAGCCGAGTACACGTATGATTCCGATAAGTGGAACCCCGGCTCCCCACGTCGGTTCTACGGCCCAACGACGTATGGAGTGATTATTCTCGGAGAGCTGGGCTACCTCGCCAGCGTACCGATGTTGCGAGCAATTCAGCAACGAGCCCGGAAATCCGAGTCCATCAGACGCCACCGGAATGCGCCGCGCCCCACGCTTCCGCTTCCCGTGCGCTACGTCCTCCAATTGGGGGAGTTCGGGGGGACCAGTGAGGGCTAAGTGACGGGGGGTTGGAGGCCGCTCTGAAGCGTAGTCGAGTGGAAACAATGGGCCATTGAGTAACCTACTCTGGGCCGACCTGTCGGGTGATGACTCACGCAGTGGGAGGCAGTAGCGAGTGTGGCATCTGTGGTTCCCAGGGGTCACTTGAGGAACTCGATCACGTCGGTCGTGTGTGCAGTTCCTGCGGCGGTGTTGCAGCCCTCGCAGATGAAATCGGTTCGATTGATTTCGGGTCAGCGAAAGAGCCAGAAGAACGGACGTGGCTGGAGTTCAGCAGGGTCAGAACCAGCACTGAAGCCGAGGTGCGAGACGCATTCGATTTCATAGAGGAGTTTGCAGATCAGCTTGACCTCCCCACCGAGGTCCGTGTCCGGGCTGCCGAACTATACGCAGACGCTGCAGTGGAGTCCATCACGGCGCGACGCTCGGGACGAGAAGTCGTAGCTGCGATTATCGGGATTGCCAGTCGTGAACTGGAACAGCCCCTGCCGAACGAACGTATCGCACAGGCTGCGGATATGGAGTCTACACGACTCGGTCGGTTGATGCGGTTCGTACAAAGAGAGCTGGAAAGGTCTAGCATACCGAATTCGCCAGCCGCGTACGTGCATTCGCTCGCGTCGTCACTTGATTTAGACGAGACGGTCAGGAGAACTGCACGTTCGATTCTCGAACAGATTCCCGGAGAGCAAAGCGGAGGCTGCCATCCCGGAGGACTTGCTGCCGCCGCACTCTATCTCGCTGGAGACGGCCAGCTCACCCAGCGGGAGGTGGCCGACGCGGCAGGAGTTACCGGCGAGACAATCCGGGTGCGTGTGAAGGATTGCAGGGTCGCTATGGAAGGGTCACACCTCGACAGATCTCGGGCGAAGGTGGAGGATTCCAATGGATGAGTCATCTATCCTCTCGCTTGGAATCGAGCCCGAGCCGGGGGGAAGCAAAACAGAGGACTCGACCTGGCGAGCCGCAATCTACGCGAGAACGTCTTCTCGGGGTCAGCGATTCGGCTACTCTCTCGAAGAGCAGGTGAGGTTGTGCGTAGAGCGTTGTGGGCTCCTCGACTGGGAGGTGGCATACGTGTTTCAGGACGGCGAAACGAGCGGAAAGAATACTGACCGGCCGATGTTCCAGCAGATGCTCTCGCTCGCTCGGCAGGGGGCATTCGATGTCCTCGTCTTCTGGAAGCTGGATCGGTTCTCTCGTAGCATTATGCACGCGGTGACGCTGGAGGCGGACTTCCGGAAGTGGGGTGTCGCGCTCCATAGCCTGACCGAGCAGATTGATACGACTACTCCAGCGGGGCAGTTCAATTTTCGAAATTTGGCCAACGCTGCTGAATTTGAGCGAGAGATGATTCGGCAGCGTGCAAAGATGGGACAAATCGCTCGAGCGCTGGAGGGCAAGTGGCCAAATCGAAACCCTCCGTTTGGTTACTCAGTCGATAAAGATGGGTATCTGGTAATTGACAAGGAAGAAGCAGCCCTCGTAAAGCAAATATTCAGCATGTACATCGCGGTACGGTCGATGCCGGCTGTCATCGAGAATCTGAATCTAAATTCTCGAGATTTGGCACGGAACAGCAAGTGGAACCCCGCAAAGATAAGCCGGATACTCCGTGACAGGATATACCTCGGAGAACGGATGGTCGAAGGTGAAGTACAGAACCAGCCAGAGTGTGCGATTATTGAGAAAGAAATCTTCGAACTGGCTGAAAAAATTCGAACTCGATTCCAGAGAGGTGCGCTAAGAGAGCCAATAGAACCCAAGCGCAAGAAGCAGCGAGTCAACCGTATGCTAAATCAATATCGTGAGTGGTCTTCTGGTCAACAGGCTACCGAAGGCCACTCAGTTGGGCCCCGGAAGGCCGACGCCGCGGCTGATTAGGGAGAATATTGACTCAGCGTTGACTGACTCGACGAACTCGATCTCTTTAGATAGGGATATTCGGCGGAGATATCGTCTTCATACCCCAGCGGCCACAGGGCAATAACTCCTGACGCAAGTCCTCCGTCTGGGGCAATGTATGAGATGATCGGAGAGAAGAGCAGATGATTCTTGCCAGTATACGAGTCAACATCTTCCTCCACACGCCGGCTCCTGTCGAAAATCTTTCTGACAATTGAATGAGGTATTACCAGATTCATTTGTGATTCTGCACCCATCTTTGGCTGCTCTGTGACGACGGTGCGCACGCTGCAAAGCCTATTAGCTTCGTCCTCCTTCACAGGATAGAGGACAATCATCGGTTCTAGGAGGTTGGTTTCCGGCAAGACGATAATATGGAACTGGTCAACCCAGTCCATCATCGCAAAACGCAGCAGCTCCCTCAGCTTCCGCCGAAGCCTGAACTGAAGAGCACGGTTGGAACTTCTACCTCTCACCTCTAGGCGCAGTAGCGGAAGTCTATCATCAGTATTTGTTGATACTCCCCCCATCGGCTCCCGATCGTTTTTTGTTTGATCACCGGTATTCATGATTCTCCATCCGGAACCGGTGCTCCTCCTTGGGCCATCCCTCAACTTTTCCACAGTCGGCATTGACG
This sequence comes from Haloglomus salinum, assembly GCF_024298825.1. Taxonomy (NCBI): domain Archaea; kingdom Methanobacteriati; phylum Methanobacteriota; class Halobacteria; order Halobacteriales; family Natronomonadaceae; genus Haloglomus; species Haloglomus salinum. Next base: position 1,857,533 of record NZ_CP101153.1, on the reverse strand, counting down.
CACTTCCAGCGGTGGGTATACCCATCACTTGTTTGATATACCCCATCTTTCACTGTCGGATCTCCGCAGCGGCCGCAGTGGAATTCAAGATTATCGGCAGAATGATAGACCGCAGGTAGACCCCACTCATCAACCAAATCCCGTTTCATCTGTGTGACATCATCTGATCTGGAGTTCCGGTCATAGACCTTCTCCACCGCTTTTTGAACTTCCTCATAGAGGTCGTCGTCGATAATCCTCAGGTCAGGGTCTGGATGTGTGATACCTTTCCACACTTCCTTCACCGGGTCACTCATCATCGCCACTTCCCGTCGCTTCTCCTCAGAAATCTCGGCCCCAGCACGATTTTCGGATCCGCCGTATGTAGGCATTCCAACATATATTGGGTCTGTCAGCATGTCCCGAATATCGCTCGCGCTTATACCGAGTTCATCCCCATACTCCCGCCATACTTGTTTATACGGGCCCCGCACCTCACAGATCCGGACAAACAACTTGAACGCTCTCTCCACTGCTGCAGCAGTATCTTTATCAATCTCCAACCAGTCGTTTTCTTTGACATATTTATATCCAGGTGGCACACCGCGTTTTGCAGTCGACCAATTTCCATCCTTCCAATTTTTGTTCTTGCTACGTTGGGACGCATTACTCCGATACTGAGTAGAATTCTCCGCAGAACAGGCTTCAAAAACGTACTGTAACATATTCCAGCTTTTTGAAGGATCAACCTCAAGCTCGGGCGTCAAAACATGGACACCATAGTTGAGTTTGAGATCGATCACAAACTGAATTGCTTCCAGAGAGTTTCGCCCGATGCGGCTTATTCCGTAGACGATTAGATATTTTATATCGTACTCTTTTGCATAATGTCTTATTTTCTTGATGGCTTCCCGATCGAGAGTCTGCCCAGACACACCTTCCTCGATGAAGATTTTTTCTAGATGATATCCCTTCTCCTCAGCGAGCGCCTGGATATCCTCAACCTGTGTCACCAAGCTATCTCCCTCTGTTGCCTGGTGTGCCTTGCTCACTCGTGCAAGTCCTAAGACTCGAATTGGATGATCGGGGTCGTCAATTGAGTCCACTCCACCATCAGTTAGAGCACGGTTCTTGATTAACCGCCTAATCAGAATATTTGTCCTCTGTGCAACTAATCTCCCAAACTTGTCGAGGTTACGGTCTAAGGCATTAAATATCCCCAGTGTTTTAAGCGATTTGTGCAGCGGCTGACCTGGTTGGCTATCTGGTCCGATCGATCGGCTCGCATCACCGCGTGGCATGAGTGCCATAATTGTCAGTTATTTCCAGACGTATTGAAGAGCAGTTTCCAGGAAATGTGCACAAATTCGTTCCGATAAAATCTATTCTCCAAATATATCTGGTATTAAATGAGAATTCACTTTTCGAATGTATAAAATATCTATTTTGTCAATAAATCTACGCCCACAGAGTGTTAGGTAGTTGTAAGATGAGTAAGTGAAATGACGAGAGTACGAAACGCAAAGATTCGCTCTACGGCTGATTCTCCAGTTGGTGCGTGTATCTACCTCGACCCGGAAGATCTAGAGAATCTGGGTGTTGACCCCGCGAATAGTAGTGACATCTCATACCGAATCAGCTCCGAGGGGAAACTCTTGATAAATCAAGCAACGACGGATGATTAGAAGCGACCCGCTGGAGACTCTGCAATGGGCTATTGATTACGACAGAATGCCTCAAACGGTGCGAGGTGACTATGCCCGATATTTCGGATAATCGGCAGACGGCAACAGCCTACCCGCAGACGGAAACCTATGAGGAGTGGGCTAATCACGCCGACGAGCTGGAAATGAGTATCAGTCGGTTCATCCTTGCGATGGTCGAAGTAGGCCGGAAGCAAATCGACCTCTCGGTCAGCCAAGATGACGACACTATCGAACTCAGAACACAGCGAAACGACCTGAAGCGCGAGCTGGACGACGCTCGCCGGCGAATCGAATACCTCGAAAAACGACTCTACCGCGGGGAGCGAGGGGCCATCCTCGATGTGCTGGAAGAGGAGCAGACAGTACCCTTCGGAGTCATCGTACAGCGCATCATCAACGACGCCCCCACGCGAGTCGCGCATGCGATAGACGAGATGGATGGCGATAAGATCGTCGTCAAGGACGGAGAGTACCGCCTCGCCGAGGGAGCTCCAGATGAGTGAGGGAGGACGCTGGATTCCCACTGACCCAGCGGTTCGGGCTGGACTCTATACCTCAATATCCGACGTGCCCGAACATCTCCGACTGCACGTCTATCAAAACGAACTTGAGGAGACCGACGCCTGGGAAGACTTCGTCGATGCTACCGGATTGCTCGAATCGACGAAGTCCAAGCACTATCAGTATCTCGAGCGGGCAGAGGAACGGTGGAAAGCGTTCGCTCGATCAAGAAGGACACATCCGGCGCTCTGCTCCCCATCAGACGCTGAGGGATATGCCGCGCATCTTTCCGAGGAGCGCAACCTGGGCGTATCGAGCGCGGCCAAGTACTGGAGTTCAATCGAACGCTTCTATCGCTGGATGTTCCACCACGCCGAGTACCCACATCGATACTCCCCATTTCTGATTGCCGCCGTGAACGACGACCTGTGCCACCGGCTGTGGATGCACGCCATCGACAAACAGTAATCATGTCCGAGACAGACGATCTCGCAGAAGTCGCGGCCGCGTTCGACCGAGACACCGACCCGCTCGCACAGTACAACGCGCAGTTCAGACAGCTCGATACGGACCCACTCACAACCTACCTCGACAGAGTCCAGCGGCCGAACAATGCGAGTGATTCAACGCTGAAGAACTACCGTCAGTCCTTTGATCAGTGGCGCGCGTTCATGGATGAGACTGGCCGGCACTTCGCCTGTCCCAACGATGCTCACGTCAAAGATTTCATGCAGCACCTTGAGGCTGCGCGCGGGAATCAATCCTCAACGATTCTCCAGAAGGTTCGCAACCTGACGCGCGCGTACGAGTGGTGGCAAGAGCATCATGCCTTCCCGCAGCCAACGGACTACAACCCCTTTCGGCTCGCACTGCGAGAGGTCGATCTGGACGAACAATCTGATCAGATGAAGCATCCGCCACTCGATATCGAAGACGTGCGTGAGGTCGTTCGCCAGTGTACCAATATCCGTGAACGGCTGTTCCTCGTGCTGCAACTGAAGTTCGGCCTCCGAGTCGGAGAACTCCGGAACATCAAGCTGGACGATATTGCTCTCTCTCAATCCGGGCTCGATGAGTGGTACCCTGAATTGGGAACTGCTGACCCGATTCGCGATTACGACCGGGCACTGTACGTCCCTTCGCGGTACACCCGTGACGGGAACAAGTCACACCGCCCACGGGTTCTTCCTATCGACGACGAGGCCAAACGTGTACTGCTCCAGTACCTCGCAACCAGACCGACCGTCGACGTTCCCTATCTTATCCTGAGCGAGCGCACCTTCGGTCAACTGACCAACGGCGATATGGTCAGGCAGTGCTGGAAGGAAGCGTTCGCCGAGCACAACGAGGACGACCGATATCGCGACATCACCTCCCACTACGGGCGATACTTCTTCACCAACTACTGGAAGGTAAAGGAGGATGCTCCACGCGAACTCGTCCAGTACATGCGTGGCGACAAACTCGGAGACTCCGGGTCAAGCGATATCATCGACGAGTATCTCACCGCCTATTACGAGGACATCAGGGGACTGTACCTGAACCGCATCTTCAAACTGCTCGCGTAGTGTTCGACAGGCGAGTGGCGCCGGAGTACCTGCCGGTTACCCCGGAGATATGCTGCTGCACCACGGTCAGGTCATCCTCACCATCGCTACGGCGCGGGCGCGGCCCCCTACGTGTAGGTGTCGTAGTTCTCGATGGCCGCCTCGATGGCGTCCAGCCGCCAGCGCAACAGCCCCCAGTCACTCGCGGCTTTCAGTCGGTCGCGGGTTTCGGCCGCCGTGTCCGTGGTGGCTGCCTGTCCGCGGAGTGCGTCGGGGCCGTCGGCGCCGTACTCGGCGCGGAGCGATTCAATGCGCTCCTGCACGTCGGCCTTCAGGTCGATGAGACCGTTACGGTCGTACTCAGCCAGCAAATCGCGGATGGTCTGGACCCGGGCGTGGAGCGGGTCGGGCGCGTAGACGGTGGTGCCGTCGCGGTCGCGCTCGACCAAGATGTTCCAGTCGACCAGCCGTTGCAGGTGGTCCCGGGCGGTATTCTCGGCGACAAGAGCTTCCTCAGCGATGTAGGAGGCCGGCTGGGGCTCGGAGACCGTTGTGGCGACCGACTGAACCCGGTCGATGGCGGTGGTTTCGGCCTTCCACGCCTCCAAGGTGGGGGGCGTCTCGGCCATCTTTACGTGGAGGTGAGCTGTCAGGGCGTCATAACTCTATGCCCAGCGCAACTATTTGTACTGTCAGCTCTTCCGAGGGCCGTCGCTCGTCGTCGGGGGCCATTCCGTCTCGATTGTGTCAAATTATACTAAACCCATATATAAACGAGTTTGGGCTGGCTTGATTCGTCTCGTGGAGCGGCGGGCGGTACCTCGTCGCGTCTCGTCCGGACTGAAAGGGTCAGTCTGCTCTGGGCCGAGGCATCTGTTCGACATCCCGAATCCGGGCCGTCTTCTCGACCGCCGTATACTGGCGCTGCCACGCTTCCCGCGGAAACAGGCCGTTCTGGTTGAACAGGGCCTGCGCCTCGTCGGTGATGGTGTAGAACTTGCTGGGGAAATCGCGGCGCCGGTTGCCGGGCGCAACCTCTAGCACCCGAACCACCTGGGTATCGACAAGTCGTCGGAGGTGCCGGCGGATCGCATCCTCGCTCTTGTCGGGGTTCAGGTAGGCCAGTTCCTCGACGCTGGGTGCGCCTTCGGGGTGGCCCGCGATGTCAGATAGGAGGTCCGCCCGGGGCGTGTCCGTGGCCTTCTGAAGCGCCCGCCACGTATCGAACGCCTCGTCACCGCCCGGGTCCGGGTCCTCCATACCCCATGTGACCACGCCGCGGAGCAAATAGGTGGTGTCCAATCCGGGCGGACGAGCGTAGCCAGCTACGGGCTCCCAGCGGGCCTCACAGCTGGGGGCGTATTCGCGAACCTCTCACAGGGATAGACTACCCGACAGGGGTCCCCAAAGGTGCTGGGAGTGTCCCGGGGACAGACGTGATTCCCGGAGCATACGAGAGTCACTCCGGTGTCGGGGTCTGGCACCGGCGCCGGTCGCTGTCGTAGGTGAGGAAGCCGACGCTGCGCTCGCTCTGGATGCGCCCCTCGACGCGGGCGCCCACGCTCGTCTCGTCCTCGTCGTCGCCGATCTGCGTGACCGAGGTCGCACCGCTGGCCGTGGTCGTCTCGACGACGTAGCGGTCAGGGATCTGTGGCCAGCCACACGGAAGGCTGGTCTCCTCGCCCGGTGCGAGCGTCGCCGTCCGCTCGTAGACCACCTCCCCGTCGCGGCGGACGGCTACGGGCACGTCGAACGTCCGCTCGCGGGCGTCGTTAGCGACGGTCAACGCTGTAAGGACCTGCCCGTTCGGTGGTGGGGTCGGGGAGGGCGAGGCAGTGGCAGACGGGGTGGCCGTCGCGCTCGGCATCGACGTGGGCGTCTCGTCGGTCGTGTCGTCGCTGCCTGCGGGGAGAGTACACCCAGCGACCGGGAGGAAGGCGGCCGCGGTGGCGAGTACCTGTCGGCGGCGCATACGCCCGGGCCTGGGACCGCCGTCGTGAAACCGCTTCCCGTCGGCGTTCACCGGCCAAATACTCAATAACGGTGTCGTCCCACATCGACTGTGGCGACCATCGAGATCGACGACGAGGTGTACGAGGCGATCCAGCTCCCCGATGGGGAGCGCTCCGCGGTTCTGAAGCGGGAGCTGGCAGTGTCGCTGTACGCGCAGGACGTACTCTCGCTCGGGAAGGCGCGGGCCCTGGCCGGGCTGTCGGCACAGGAGTTCCAAGAGCTCCTCGGCGAGCGCGAGGTCCCACAGCACTACGACGAGACAGAACTCGCCGAGGACATCGAGTACGCCCAGTGACGGAGTCGTCGCCGACACCTCATCATTCCTGAACCTCGCGATCGTCGACCGACCGGATCTCCTCGAGCGACCCGTGTGCTACGGGGACATCCGTGAACCCCGCCCGGGCCGTACCTTCGAACCGCTCTCGTAGTCCGAGATGGCACAAGTACTCATAAAGGCTTCCCGTTATGCATATGAACTATAAGTGGATAGAGGCACGAAGCCTATCTATGGTAACGAACTCGAACACACAGTCCGGTGGGAGGACCCGAATCTCCCTCGACATCCCCGCACAGGATACCCGTATATTCGGAAGCGAGACCGCACACGCGGTTCTATACTTTTTATCACGACAGCACACGGACGAGTTCTCCATTACCGACCTGGCGACGGCCGTGGAGTACTCCCGGACCAGCGTCTCGAAGGCAGTCGACCTCTTGGCCTCCAACGACCTCGTCGTGGACCGACGCGAGGGGAACACCCGATTGGTCCGGATCAATCGCGAACGTCTGTCCCGCCCGGATGATCCGATACTGGACATCCCGCAGGCGGAGTTCCAGCCGCCGGTACGGGAGGCAGTCGACGAGCTACGGACCGAACTGGAAGCCCTCGTCGGAATAGTCCTCTACGGGAGCGTCGCGCGGGGCGAAGCCGACCGGCGGAGCGACATCGACCTGTGGGTGCTGGTCGAGGAAGACCGGCTGGCAGCACAACGGGTCGCGAACGATGTCCGCCAGACACTCGAAGCGCGGGAGTTCGACACCGGCCGGTACGAGTACGAGATCGATGTCGAGTCGCTTCCCGCGGTTCCCGGATACACGGACGAACTCCGCGAGATACTGAGCGATGGACTCGTCCTCCACAGCACCGAGAAGTTCGAGACGGTCCAGGGGATGATCCTCCACGGTGATCTGGATGAGTGATTCGTCCGACCCCGGAGCGATTGTGGACGCGCTCGCAGCGGCTACCGACGCGTTCAACGAGGAGGGGCACGGTATCCCAACCCGCGAGGAACGTATCGATGCGGACGCGGACTGGAAGACGCAACTCACCAAGGCCTGTCGACTGCTGACTGCGGTTGAGCGGCTCTCTGGAGCGGGGTTGTACACCGCGACGACGGAGCTCTGCTTCGGCGCGACCGAACGGTCTGTCGAGGCGTTCGCGCTCGCGGAGGGTGGTGACGAACTGGACGACTTCCACGACCACACGCGCTGTTACGACCGGGCGACCGACCTGGGTCTGCTATCGAGGGAGACGACCGAGGGACTCCGACGGCTGTACGATACGAATCGGACGGATAGCTACTACGGCGGACGCCGCCCGACCGAGGAGCAGGCGACGGCGATGCGAGCCCTCGCCGAGAGCGTCCACGAGTACGTCGTGGCCCAGATTCGCGAGGGAGGCGTCTGTGTCTGCGAGGCCGATTAGTCGCGAAGCCACTAGTAGAAATCAGGAGACGGTGGGGGTAACCGTCATCATCGCCGCCACCACCGCTACTGCACCGAAGGTGAAAAATCGCACCCACTCCGGCTACGGAGGCACCATCACCGGAGTCGGCCGAGCAGTTCGTAGTCCTCGTCCGGCGTGTACTCCCGGAACAGCAGGCTGTTCGCCAGGACCGAGACCGACGAGAACGCCATCGCGCCGGCGGCGAGGACGGGCTGGAGCAGGCCGAGCGACGCCAGCGGAATCATCGCCGTGTTGTAGCCCAGCGCCCAGAACAGGTTCTGCTTGATCTTCGCGAGCGTCCCCTCGCTGATGCGGATAGCCTTCACGACGTCGAGTGGGTCGTCGCGCATCAGCGTCACGTCGGCGGCCTCGATAGCCACGTCCGTCCCGCTGCCGATGGCACAGCCGACGTGCGCCACGGCCAGCGCCGGGGCGTCGTTGACGCCGTCGCCGACCATCATCGCCTTGCGGTCCTCTTCCTGGATGGCCTCGACCGCGTCGGCCTTGTCTTCGGGGAGCACCCCGGCGCGGACGTTCGCGGGGTCGATGCCGACCTGCTCGGCGACCGCGCGGGCGGTCCGCTCGTTGTCGCCGGTTATCATCATCACGTCGGTGCCGCGGTCCTGCAGCTGGGCGACGGCGTCCTTCGCGCTCTCCTTGACCGTGTCGGCGTCGGCGACGACCCCGAGCAGTTCGCCGGCATCGCTGCCGGCGGGTCGTCGGGCAACGAGCATCGCGGTCTTGCCCTCGCTCTCGAGGCGCTCCATCGTCTCCGCAGCGGGCGCGGGGTCGATACCGGCGTCCTGCAGGAGCTTGCGGTTCCCGACCAGCACCTCGTCGCCGTCGACCGTCGCCCGGACACCCTGCCCGGGCACGTTCTCGAAGGCCTCGGCGTCACCGAGTTCGAGGCCGCGCTCCTCGGCCCCCTCGACGATGGCGCGGGCGAGGGGGTGCTCGCTGTCGCGCTCGGCGCTGGCCGCGAGCCGGAGCACCTCGTCCTCGTCGACGCGGTCGCGGGCGACCGTCTGCCCACCGTCGGCAGCGGGCTCGCCGCCGTCGGCCGCCGCCCGGTCCTCGGGCCCGACCGCGACCACGTCCGTGAGGCGCATCTCGCCCTTCGTCAGCGTGCCCGTCTTGTCGAAGACGACGGTGTCGACGTCCTTCGCGCGCTCGAGGATGTCACCGCCCTTGAACAGGACGCCGTGCTGCGCGCCGATGGTGGTCCCGACCATCGTGGCGGCGGGCGTCGCCAGCCCCAGCGCACAGGGACAGGCGATGAGGACGGCGCTGGCGAAGACGACGACCGCGAACTCGAAGACCGACAGCGCCGCCGGGCCGCCGCCGACCAGCCCCCACAGCGGGAGCGCGCGGACGAAGCCCGCGAGCGTCTCGGGGAACAGGAACCAGACGGCCGCCCACAGCACGGCGTTGAGGATGACCGCCGGGACGAAGTACGCCGAGATGCGGTCGGCGAGGTTCTGTATCTCGGGCTGGCGGGACTGGGCCTCCTTGACGGTCTGGACGATCTGCTGGAGCGCCGTGTCCTTCCCGACCTTCGTCGCCTCGACGACGAGGACGCCGTTCTCGTTGATGGTGGAGCCGACGACCTCGTCGCCCTCGCTCTTCTCGACGGGGACGGACTCGCCGGTGACCATCGACTCGTCGACGGCGCTCTGTCCGTCGACGACCACGCCGTCGGTGGGAATCTGCTCGCCCGGGCGGACCTTCATCCGGTCGCCGACCGCGACCTCCTCGACGGAGACCTCGCGCTCGGTGCCGTCCGCCTCGACCAGTGTCGCGGTGTCGGCCTCCATCTCCAGCAGCGACCGGAGCGCCGCGCCCGCCTGCCCCTTCGAGCGGGCCTCGAGGTAGTTCCCGAGCGTGATGAACACGAGGATGAGCGCGGCCGTATCGAAGTACAGCCCCTCGCTCGCGAGGAGGTCGAGGAGGACCACGACCGAGTAGAGGTACGCCGTGGACGACCCCAGCGCGATGAGGACGTCCATGTTCGCCCTCCGGTTCTTCACGAGCGCGTTGTACGAGTTCCGGTAGAACGGCCAGCCGAGCACGAGCTGGACGGGGGTCGCGAGCAGGAACTCGACCCAGCCGAACTCGATGCCGAAGATCCGGTCGGGGAGGACCGTCCCGCCGAGCAGGAGCTTCTCGACGAGGAAGAACAGCATCGGTGCCGCCAGCGCCGCACCGAACAGCGTCAGCCGGAGTTGCTTGCGTATCTCCGCGTTCCGAGCGGCGTCGCGACGGTCCGCGCTGGATTCCTCGCCGCCGTCGCTATCGTCCTCACGGACGGGCGAGTAGCCGGCGTCCTCGATGGCGGCGTAGCAGTCCGCGAGGCTCGCCTCCGCCGGGTTGTACGTGACCTGTGCCTCGTCGGTCGCGAAGTTCACGTCGGCGCTGACGACGCCCGGCGTCCGCTCGAGGGACTCCTGGACCGTCTCCGAGCAGTTCGCACACGACATGTCCGTGATGGCGATGCTCGCGGACTCGGTGACCGGCGTGTACCCGGCGTCCTCGATGGCCGCGAAGATACGACCCAGCGAGACCGTCTCCGGGTCGTACGCGACGCTCCCCTCGTCGGTAGCGTAGTTGATGTTCGCCTCGGATACCCCGTCGAGCCCCTCGACGGCGTCGGCGATGCTCTGCGAGCAGTTCGCACAGCTCATCCCCTGGATGTCTATCTGGCTTCGGTGCTGGCTCATTGTGTAGTGATACGGTCCCCTCGTTCAATCGGTTTCCCCTTTCGATTATTTCGTTCAGATGCCCCTTCACCTTCGATAGTAAAGTGGCGGTCGCCGTCCGTTTCGTTCCCCTGGACGTGGGGCGGCGCCGTTCGTCGCCGGCGAGCGGTGCCGACCTACATCCGGGTCGCTTCCTTCGCCTCCTCTGCGTGCTCCAGGGCCAGTTCGAGCTGCCGCCGGTGGAGCGCCTCGAGTTCCTCGGCATCGGCGTCGCTCAACTGCGTCGTCACCTCGACGCCCGGGAGACTGGTCTTGAGTTTGTTGCCGCCCTCGCCCGCGATGTCGTCCAGGTCGATGTCCATACCGGGACTGCGGCCGGCGGTGACTTAGGGATTGACCCGCGGACACGGGACGCCCGTCGGCAGGCGGTTCTTCTGTCCGGCGGGTGACCGCCACGTATGGCCGTCCCCCTCGTCGCCCTCGGTGTCGCGAGTATCGTCGTCCTCCTCGGGCTGAGCGCGTTCTTCTCCAGCAGCGAGATCGCTGTCTTCTCGCTGTCGTCGGAGTGGGTCGATACGCAGGCCGAAACGGGCGACGGCGACGCCCGCGCGCTGGCGACCCTCCGCGAGAACCCCCACCGCCTGCTCGTGACACTGCTCGTCGGCAACAACCTCGTCAACGTCGCGCTGTCGAGCATCGTGACCGTCCTGCTGGCCCAGTACGTCTCCGGCGGGGTCGCTGTGGCCGCCACGACGCTGGTGGCGGGGTCGGTGGTGCTCGTCTTCGGTGAAATCGTCCCGAAGTCGTTCGGCCTGGGCAACGCCGAGCGGTACGCGCCAGTCGTGGCGCGACCCATCCGGCTGGTCGAGCTGGCACTCCTGCCGCTGGTCGTCCCGTTCGACCTGCTGACGCGCTCGATGGGCACCGCGCTCGGGGGTGACGCGGACATCGAGGAGCCGTACACGGGCGACGAGGAGGGCGCGCCGCCGGCGGGTGACTGACTACGCCGAGGGCCGCGGCCAGTCTGCGCACTCCGCGGCCCGCTCGGCCACCGTCGGGACGCTGTCCGCGGTGAGAAGCCCCTCCTCGGTGAGGTAGGCGTCGACCAGCGTGGGCGGCGTCACGTCGAACGTCGGGTGCTCGACATCGAGAGCACCGGGCGCGCTGGACGCGTCGGCCCCGTCCAGCAACTCGGCCGGGTCGCGGGGTTCGAGGGCGGCCTCGTGGCCGGGCGGCGCCACCTTGTCCGTGTGGGCCGCGACGTAGACGGGCACGTCCTGCGCGGCAGCGGCGCTCGCCAGCGTGCGCGTGCCGACCTTGTTGACGACCGACCCGTCCGCCAGGACCGTGTCCGCGCCGACCAGCACCGCATCCACGTCGCGTGCGTCGAGCGCGTGCGCCACGCCCGTGTCGGCACACAGCGTGACGGGCGCGACGAGCGCGTCCGCGAGGTCACGCGCGACCGCCCGGCCCTCGCCGCCGGGGCGCGACTCCGCGATGACGACCCTGGCGGCCACCCGACCCAGCAGTTCCCGGACGGTCCCCGACCGGGAGAGCGTCGCCACGACGCCGTCGCCCCAGTTGGCCCGCCGGCCCTCACCGACGAGGCGGCGCCCGGCGGGGTCGAGATTCGCGAGGACGTGCTCGGCCGCCGTCTGCACGGCCCCGGCCGACCGGACCGGGTCGCCGCTCGACGCCTCGTCGACATCGTGCTCGCCGGCGGCCAGCCACATCGCCCGGTTCACACGGTTCGCGACGACGGCCATGCTCTGGCGGGCCGCCAGCAACTCGTCGGCGAGCGACGCGAGCCGCGACCAGTCGCCCCCCGCGTCGGGGAGGTCGACCGGCGCGTCGACGCCCGCGTCCAGCGCCGCCGCAGCGTCACGGAGGACCTCCACTGCACGCCGGGAGACGTACTCGGAGCCGTGCTCGTGGTCCTCGCGCACGGTCGCCACCGTGGGCGCGACCCGCCGGTAGGACTCCCACAGCCGCGGGACCGTCTCCCGGTCCAGTATCGCGGGCGGCTGGACCCACGCGTGCTCGGTCGTCTCACGGTTCGTCGTCACCTCGCGCGTCGGGCAGTCGAACAGGAACGGGTTGACGCGCCAGGTGCCGTGGTCGGGGTCCTCGACGGGAAACGAGGGGCCACGCCGGACGAACGCGCAGTCGTCGGGGTCGAGGCCCGTCTCCTCGCGAAGCTCCTCGCGCGCCAGCGCCTCGGGGTCGCCCTCGGCGTGCCCCGCGACCGCCCCCCACTGCCCGCTATAGGAACCGACCGCCTCGCTCCGCCGGAACAGGAGCACGTCGGAGTTGTTCCGCAGGAAGACGGTGACGACGCCCGTCTCGTCCGCGCCCTCGTCGGTCATACCCGGTGTGTCGGGCGGGGGGAGCATAACCGTTCGACCGGAAACGGGGGGCAGTCGGAACCGGAACGGGTGACGACCGCGCCCGGCGTCAGATGACCCCCGTCACCACCAGCAGCGTGAGGGCCAGTACGACGGCCGTGACCGCGCCCCCACCGACCAGCGGCGGGTTCTCCATCGCCTTCTCGTGGACCGCCATCGCCTCGTACTCCTCGCGGAACGTCTCGAGATTCGCCTCGTCGTAGAAGTGCTTCGTCGCGAACGCGAACTGCTCCGTCACCGAACAGCCGGTACAGACCGGGGTCCCCTCCAGCCGCTCGGTCTTCGTGTGGCGCTCGCAGTTGATGCTGCCGCAGTTCGCGCAGTACGTGTACGTCTCGTCACTCGCATCCGTCTCGCAGTGGACGCAACGCCGGACCGCGTCCTCGACGGTCACCCGCGAGGGGCCGGCGACGTAGGCCTCGTAGCCGTGCGTGTACTCGCCGAGCGTCACGCCGAACCGGACCTGCGGGAGGTAGATGGGCGTGACCGACTGGACCGAGATATCGGACTGTCTGGGCTCGCACTCCTTCGTGTACGTGACGTTGTTGTCGCCGGTGTACCGGACCGTCGTCGTGTGCCGGCGCCGGAACCGGTCGACAGCCCAGTCCTTGTACTCGGTCTGGGTCTGGCCGAACCGGTCGACGACGAGGTCGTCGAACGTCTCCGCGAACGCGTCCTCGTCCAGGTCGACCGCCTGCGAGAGGTTGCTGGCGACGAGCTGTGCGACCGCCGACGAGCAGGGGGTCGGGCCGCCCCGCCCGGCGTGGAGGGCAATCGCGTCGGCCTCGTCGACGCGGTGGACGACGCCGACGGAGGTCTCGAACGTGGCCTGGACGCGAGCGGACACGACGACGACCGGCTGGAAGTGCGCCCGCCGGTCGGCCGGTGGCAGGTCCGCCACCGAGAGGTTCTCCACGTCGCGGACGACCTCGAACAGCGGCGAGTCGACCGTCCCGGTCGGGTCGCGCGGCCGGAGCGTCTCGTCACAGAGCACCTCGATACGGCCGTTGTACAGGTCCAGTCCGACCTCCTCGGCCAGCTCGCGGAGGTCGCGGCCGTCGACGAGTTCGATGGGGTACGGGTCGTCGTTCGCGTCGAGTCGCTCGGCGTACTCCTCGGCCGGGCCGCTGAACCGGCCCGTCGTGACGACCATCCCGCGCTTCGGGCCGTCGAAGTCGTGGGTGGCGATGGCCGAGTGGAGCTTCTGGACGACCGGCCGCCCGACCGAGCCGGTGTGCTTGCACTCGACGACGATACTCCGGCGGGTCCCGTCGACGACCTCCTCCATGACGATGTCCCGTCCCTCGTCGGCGGTCTTGGCGGCCTGCCGGACGTTCTCGTAGCCGAGGTTCCGGAAGACGTCCTCCATCACGTCCTCGAACTCGAACCCCGAGAGCTCGTCCAGAATCGGCATCATCCAGGGACGGGTGGGCGGACGGCTTGAGCGTTTGGCCCGCTACCCGGTTCGAATACGGAGCGAGTGTTGGGCACCCCCTCTGGCGAACAGGTACCAGGAGTGTAGTTACAGGGAGGTTCAGTGATGACGACCACGAATTGAACCGTATTGGAAGCCCCTGCCCGCTCGACCATCCGGGGCTCGCTGCGCTCCTCGCTCCCTGCGGTCGCTGCGGTGCTTGCGTCGCCCGGGATGGGTCGAGCGGCCAGCCCCTTCCATTCCCACCCGATGCTGTTCGTTCCACGGAGCGACGCACCGAGCCAGCACGGTGCGAAACGACCCTGGAACGCCGACCCGGGCGGGACTGAAAGGGGCCGCGGGCTGAGCGGTGCCCCGGCGAAGTAAGGACCGCAGGGCGCCTCCGGCGCCCGAGGACCGCAGCGAGCCGCGGGACCCTCAGCCCGCGGGGGCTTTCAACAGGGTCCGGTCGGTGCTGGCGTCTCAACGCTCACCGGAACCAATCTGTAACCACGCACGACCACCCTATCGCGACCCAGCCTCCCTGACCACCCATCCGACGGACGCACACTTTTCACGGCTCACGCCGACAGTCCCATCCGACCATGTCCACCCGCGTCGCCATCATCAGCGACACCCACATCCCGTCCCGCGCGAGCGAGATTCCCGCCTGGGTCCTCGACGAACTCGATGCGGCCGACCTCGCCATCCACGCCGGCGACTTCGACACGTACGACTCGTACGACCGGGTGCAGGAGGTGACGCCCGACCTCACCGCGGTCCTCGGCAACATCGACCCGCCGGACCTCGATGTGCCCGAGGTCGCCACGCTGGACGTCGAGGGGGTCCGGTTCGTCGTCACCCACGGCACCGGCGACATCGCGGGCTACGAGGAGCGCGTCGGCGGTATCGTCGCCGAGCACGCCGACGACGACCGGCTCACGGTCGGCGTCTCGGGGCACACCCACCAGCAGGCCGAGTGGGAGCACGAGGGCTACACCTGCTACAACCCCGGCACCTGCACCGCCGCGGACCCCGCGACCATCGCGGCGATGCTGGTCGCCACCGTCGACGGCGAGACGCTCGACATCGAGAAGCGGAAGGAATCTACCTGAAGGGCCAGGAGAACATCATTATCTATATATATATCGAGTATATCCCAATAAAGGCGTGTAATTTCCGACTAGTTCGGTGGGTTGCTACTCCCCGTCCGTCTCGAACAGCCCGGCCACATCGTTCTCGCGCTGTTCGCGGCGCTGGACGTGGTCGCGCAGGCGGCCGAGCGGCGGGGCGTCGGGGCGGTCCGGGTCGAGAACCTCCAGCGTGAGCGCCACGAACGGGCTGCCCGTCTTCCCGTCGGCGAGGTCCGCGTGGCCGAACGCGGCCGCCCGCCGCAACAGGTCCGCGGCCTCGTCGTTCCCCCGGGCCGCGGCGAGTTCGGGGCCGGCAACGGCGGCCGCGGGGAACTCGAGGTCGCCGGGGGCGAGCGCGACGCCGCCGACCCGAATCCGTGGCGGGTCACGCTCCCCGGTCGTGACGGGGTCGGCCGCTATCGCGTCCAGCCACTCGCGGACGGGAGCGAGCGCGACGCCACGATGGCCGTCGAGTCCGTCGAGATAGTCGCGGGCGCTGGCCGCGAGCGTCGTCGCGCCCTCGACGTTCCCCGTACGGGTGTGGTGCGTTCCGGCAGCGACCTGGATAAGTCCGTGGAGGAGTCGCTCGTCCGGCCCCTCGTCGAGGCCGAGCCACGCGGCCTCCCAGGGGTCGTGGGCAGCGAGGTACGCGCCGGCGTTGAACACGGCGACGCCGGCGTGGAGGTGTGCCTCGGCATCGGGCGCGCCCGCCGGGTCACCGCCGGCGTCGTCGGTCACGGGCGGTGGTTCGGCGCGGACGGTGAAAACGGTCGTGGGAGCCGGGAGCGCAACCGGACATAAATACCCGTGGACGACCCGGCACGGCGAGAGCCACGGCCGGCGCTCGCCGGGTTACGCTCGGAGAAGTCTACGTCCGGTCAGCGATTTGAACGCTGGTCCCTGGCTCCGCAAGCCAAGAGGATAGTCCACTACCCTAACCGGACTCACTCACGGGTAGCGCGGACGTTCGTATAGGGGTTTCGAAACGGCCGTTCGAGCGTCGAACGGCACGACCGCCGCTGGAACGCCCCGGAGCAGTTCGCCAGTCTGAACGCTCAGCGGAGCGAGAACCGGCCGAACCCGGCCCCTTATGGCGGCTCGATAAGCACCGTGTTTATACCGACGGGGTCGGTATCGCTCATGTGATGTCGGCGGGGGAATCGGCCGGTGCGGGGGAGTCGAGCAGCGACGACCCCAAGCTCGCCGACGCGGCGAACGTGCTGGTCCTCTCCGGGCGGCTGGATAGCGACGCCCGGGTCTCGTATCTCGACGAACTCGTCGCACCCGACCTGTCGAACCTGCTGGTCGTCTCCTACGCCGACGACCCCGCACGCTGGCTGGACGGCTGGGAGATGAACGGTGGCCCGCCGGAAACGACCGTGTTGGTCGAGGAGACCGAGCGGGACGGGACAGGGAGCTACCCCGATATCGAGCGCATCGTCGAGGAGCCGGCAGACCTGACGGGGCTCGGAATCACCGTCAGCGAACGTCTCACCGACTGGGGGACCGGGTCGCTCCTCATCTTCGAGTCCCTGACCGTCCTGCTGGAGCACGTCGAGCTGAAGCGTGCGTTCCGCTTCCTCCACGTCCTCGTCAACCGCGTGAAAGCGACCGGCGCGACCGCACACTACCACCTCGACCCGGACCAGCACGACGACCGAACCATCGCCACCCTCACCTCGCTGTTCGACACCATCGTCGCCTACGAGGACGGCAGCTGGCAGGAGTCGAGCTGGCCGTAGGGGGCCATCCGATCGCCGGCACGCCGGCCCCAACTTCATACCGGAAGCCGCAGCAGCAGCCGTATGGAACCGGAGACGGCCGAGGAGCGCCCCGACGCCGAGAGTGAGGGGCAACCGGACGCGGACCGGACGGCAACGCTTAACGGAACCGCCACCCCGGATGAGACAAGGATGGGCGCCATCGAGGACATCTACGCGGACATCGACGCGGACATCGAGGAGGAGGAGTTCCGCGAGGCCGTCGAGGCCAAGGTCGAGGAGATGGGCGGGCTCGTCGACGAGGAGGTCGCGGCCATGCTCATCGCCGAGGACCTCGGCGAGAGCGAGGTCGAGGGCATCGCGGATATCGAGCCGGGGATGGAGGAGGTACAGTTCCTCGGAAAGGTCGTCTCCGTCGGTGACCTGCGGACGTTCGAGCGCGACGAGGAGGACGCCGAGGGCCGGGTCGTCAACGTCGAGGTCGCCGACGAGACCGGCCACGTCCGCCTCGCCATGTGGGACGAGGACGCCGCCGCCGCGACCGAGGAACTGGAGCCGGGACAGGTCCTGCGCATCAAGGGCCGACCGAAGGACGGCTACAGCGGCCTGGAGGTGAGCGCCGACCGCGTCGAGGTCGACGAGGAGGCCGAACTCGACGTCGACCTCGAGGGCGGGGTCAGCATCGACTCGCTCGCGATGGGCCAGTCCGACGTGACCGTCGACGGCGTGGTGCTGGACACGGAGGCCGTCCGCACGTTCGACCGCGACGACGGCAGCGAGGGCCGCGTCGGCAACCTCGTCATCGGCGACGAGACCGGCCGCCTGCGCGTCACGCTCTGGGACGAGCAGACCGAACTCATCGAGGAGTTCGAGCCGGGCGACACCGTCGAAATCGTCGATGGCTACGTCCGCGAGCGCGATGGCAACCTCGAACTCCACGTCAACGACCGGAGCGCGGTCGAGGCCGTCGACGCCGACGTGGAGTTCGTCCCGGAGACGACGGACATCGATGCGGTCGACATCGGGGAGACGGTCGACATCGCCGGCGTCGTCCGCTCGGCGGACCCGAAGCGGACCTTCGACCGCGACGACGGCAGCGAGGGACAGGTCCGGAACGTCCGCCTGCAGGACGGGAGCGGCGATATCCGGGTCGCGCTCTGGGGCGACAAGGCCGACCTCGACATCGGGCCCGGCGACGAGGTGCTCGCCGCCGAGGTCGAGATACAGGACGGCTGGCAGGACGACCTCGAGGCGTCGGCCGGCTGGCAGTCGACCGTCACCCACCTGGAGGGCGGGCTCTCGGCGACACAGAGCGACTCGGACGCCGAGGGCGCGACAGCGGACGACGCTGGCGCGGACGAGGAGACCGGGCTGGGTGCCTTCGCCGACGATGGCGGGAGCGACGCGAGCACCGACGCCGGCAGCGAGGGCGGAGCCGGCGGGGACGCTGCCGCCGAGACCGCCAACGCGGGCACGGTCGAGTTCACGGGGACGGTCGTCCAGACGGGCGACCCGGTCAAGGTCGACGACGGCGAGGAGACGGTCAAACTGCGCGGCGACGCGGACGTGACGCTGGGCCAGAACGTCACCGTCCGCGGCGCACGCGACGGGGCGTTCATCGACGTCGACGAGATATTCTGAGGCGGACGGCCGTCCGTCGCCACTCCACTACTCCGCCGAGAGCGTCGAGACCGAGCCCACGCGCGGGATGCGCCGGAGGCTCGGCACCGCGAAGACGTACAGCGCGAACAGCGCCGTCGCCACCGCGTTCCCGTACAGCACGAGGCCGGGCGAGGTGGCGTCGGCGACCGCGCCCCCGACCAGCGCGCCGACGGGCGTCATCACGGTCGCACCGCTCATGATGACCGACATCGCGCGCCCGAGCAGCCGGTCCGGGACGACCGCCTGGACCAGCGAGAAGACGAGGACGTTCATCGTCCCCGCGGGCACCAGGGCGAGCGCGAGGAGGACGGGCGTCGCGGGCATCGTGTCGACGGTGATGGCGGCGGTCCACAGCACCGCGCCCAGCCCCATCCCGCCGCTGACGACGTAGCCGAACGGCCACTCCTCGACGAGGTTGCCGACGAGCGAGCCGGTCAGCATCCCGACGCCGACGGCGGCCGCGAGCAGGCCGTAGGCGCCCGCGCCGCCGAAGCTGTCGCCGTACGATGGAAGGACAGCCATCACGCCACCGAACGCGAAGTTGACGATGATGACCCCGAGCGTGAGCTTGGCGACGACGGTCCCACGGAGGAAGCCGATGCCCTCGCGGAGGTCCGCGAGGTAGCCGTCCCAGCCGTCGCGGTCGGCCTCGTCGCTATCGTCGGTGTGGCCGTCGTCCGTGTCGGGGTCCGTCCCGCCGTCCGGGACGGCCGCCGGGTCCGCGGAGTCGGACGTCGTCTCCCCGTCACCCGGCGCGCCCTCACCGTCCTCGTCGCCGACATCCTCGCTCTCGTCCTCGATGTCGCCCGCGCCGGCCGCGGGGATGTCCAGCCCCAGGAACAGCAGTGTCGCGACCGCGAACGTGACCGAGTCGACGAGGAACAGCGTGACGGCACCGAACGCCGCGACGACGATGCCACCGAGGGCGTTGAAGCCGGCGTCGACACCCTGGTAGGCGATGGTCAGGACGGAGTTCGCGCCAACGAGCTCCTCGCGGTCGACGATGCGCGGGAGGGCGGCCGACTGCGCGGGATAGACGGGCTGGTTGAGCAGCGACAGCAACGGCATCACGACCAGTACGACCCACACGGAGAGCATATCGAAGAAGTGGGCGATGGGGACGACGAGCACGAGCAGGCCCTGCACGACCTGTGTGCCGACCAGCAGCGGGCCCAGCGGCGTCCGGTCGACGAGGGGGCCGAACAGGAACTGGAGCGCCGCGGGCGCCATCGTCAGGAAGCCCGCGATGCCCGTGTACAGTTCCGAGCCGGTCAGGTCGTAGACGAGCCACATCGCCGCGATGTAGTAGAGGCTGTCGCCGGCGTTCGTGACGAGGCGCCCGCCGACCAGCAGCGCGAAGTCGCGGTTGCGGAGGAGGCCGACGAGTTCGCGGGGACGCATTGGACGTGTACAGGACAGCCACCCCCATAAGCGGCCGCTGAAGGGGATTTCTGTTCGGGATGTGAGATGTCGTGGAGGGCGGCGCCCGCGGGCGAGCGGTCGCCCACGACAGTTTAAAACGCAGGACGACCCACCCACCGACAATGAACGTCTCCGAGGTCGCGGGTGTGCCGGAGTGGCTCCCCGAGCACCTCCGCGCGGACGGTATCGAGGAGCTGTACCCGCCCCAGGCCGAGGCGGTGGAGGCGGGGGTGACGCAGGGGGACTCGCTCGTCGCCTCGGTCCCCACCGCCTCCGGCAAGACGCTCGTGGCGGAACTCGCGATGCTCTCTGCCGTGCAGCGCGGCGGGAAGGCCCTCTACATCGTCCCGCTCCGGGCGCTCGCGTCCGAGAAACGCGACGAGTTCGAGGAGTTCTCGCGCTACGGCGTCGACATCGGTGTCTCGACGGGCAACTACGAGTCCGAGGAGCGCTGGCTCCGCGAGAAGGACATCATCGTCGCCACCTCCGAGAAGGTCGACTCGCTGGTCCGCAACGACGCCTCCTGGCTGAGCCGGCTGGACTGCGTGGTCGCCGACGAGGTCCACCTCGTGGACGACAGCCAGCGCGGGCCCACGCTGGAGGTGACACTCGCGAAGCTCCGGCGCATCAACCCCGGGCTGCAGGTGGTGGCGCTCTCGGCGACCATCGGCAACGCCGACGCGCTGGCCGACTGGCTCGACGCCGCTCTCGTGGATTCGGACTGGCGCCCCATCGAACTCCGCAAGGGCGTCCACTTCGGCGAGGCGCTCCACTTCGACGACGGCAGTCAGGAGCACCTCCCCAGCCAGGGCTCCGAGAAGGCCACCGAAACCATCGTCCGTGACACCCTGACGCCCGACGAGGACGAGGGCGACGGAACGCCGGACGACGAATCCGACGACGGACACGGCGACGGCCGCGGCTCCTCGCTCGTCTTCGTCAACTCGCGCCGCAACGCAGAGGGCGCGGCCAAACGGCTGGCGAACGTCACCAACGACCACCTCGACGGCGACGAACTCGCCCGCCTGCGCGAGGTCGCCGCCGACATCCGGGACACCAGCGACACGGAGACCAGCGACGACCTCGCGGACGCCGTCGAGAAGGGGGCTGCCTTCCACCACGCTGGGCTCTCCAGCGACCAGCGCTCGCTCGTCGAGGACGCCTTCCGCGACCGCCTCGTCAAGTGCATCGCCGCGACGCCCACCCTCGCAGCGGGCGTCAACACCCCCTCCCGGCGTGTCGTCGTGCGGGACTGGCGACGCTACTCCGGCGAGGCCGGTGGGATGCAGCCGCTGTCGGTGCTGGAGGTCCACCAGATGATGGGTCGTGCGGGGCGACCAGGGATGGACCCGTACGGGGAGGCGCTGCTGCTGGCGAAGAGCCACGACGAACTGGACGAGCTGTTCGAGCGGTACGTCTGGGCCGACCCGGAGCCCGTGCAGTCGAAGTTGGCCGCGGAGCCGGCGATGCGGACCCACCTGCTCGCCACCATCGCCTCCGGGTTCGCCGACTCGCGCGAGGGGCTGCTGGAGTTCCTCGAGGAGACCCTGTACGCCAGTCAGACCGACGAGGACGCCTTCCTCGAGCAGGTGATGGACGACATGCTGGCGTATCTGGAGCGCAACGGGTTCATCGACGCCGACGGCGACGACCTCAGCGCCACCGGCATGGGCCACACCGTCTCGCGGCTCTACCTCGACCCGATGAGCGCCGCCGAGATAATCGACGGCCTCCGTGCCACGGAGGGCCGCCCGACGGCACTCGGCCTCTATCACCTCGTCTCGCGCACGCCGGACATGTACCAGCTCTATCTCCGCTCGGGCGAGCAGGAAGAGTTCACGGAACTGGCCTACGAGCGCGAGTCGGAGTTCTGCGGGCGCCTCCCCAGCGAGTTCGACGACGCGTTCGACGACTGGCTCTCGGCGCTCAAGACCGCCAGGCTGCTGGAGGACTGGGCCGACGAGGTCGAGGAGGACCGGATCACCGAGCGCTACGGCGTCGGCCCCGGCGACATCCGCGGGAAGGTCGACACCGCCGAGTGGCTGCTGGGCGCGGCCGAGCAGCTCGCTGCCGAACTCGACCTTGGTATCGCGCCCGCGGTGCGAGAGGCCCGCATCCGGGTCCAGCACGGCGTCCGCGAGGAACTGGTCGACCTCGCGGGCGTGCGCGGGGTCGGCCGCAAGCGCGCCCGCCGGCTGTTCGAGGCGGGCATCGAGGACCGCGAGGCGCTCCGGAACGCGAACAAGGCGGTCGTGCTGGGTGCACTCCGCGGCCGCGAGAAGACCGCCGAGAGCGTGCTGGAGGCGGCCGGGCACACCGCCCCCGACATGGACGGCGTGGAACCGGACCCGGACGCCGCACCCGTACTGGACGAGACCGACGACGAGGACCAGACCAGCCTGGGTGAGTTCTGATGCGGCTCGTCGAGGGCATCGTCCACGTCGCGGGTGAGGCGGAGCCGAATGCACCCGAAGCGGTCCCCGTCTTCGACGGCGTGGACGCGCTGGTCGCCGAACTGGACGCCGTCGCCGCGGACGGCGTCACCGTGCAGGCGTTCGACGCGGGACTCGTGGTCGACCGGCGGCACCTCGAACGAGCCGTCGAACTCGCCGACCGCGAGCGCGAGCGCGGCGAGGGCATCGCTCGGGGCCGTGCCGTCGAGGTTCTGCTGTACGCGGCCGGCCGCCGGCAGATCGACCGGGCGCTCGAGATGGGGGTCAGTCCGGGAGCCACGAGAGCGGTCGTGCTGGTAGCCAGCGAGCACGCCGACGCGGACGAGGCGGCCGCCGCGGACGCGGTCCGGGAGCTGGTCGAACCCGCGGAGACGCTGGGCGACTACGACGAATCGCGGGTGCGGGCGTTCTTCGACATCGACGACGCGGAACTGGCGGCGACGGACGCCGACCTGCCGGCACTCGTCCGCGAGCGGGTGGCGCTGCTGGTGGTGAACCGGTAGCGACCCGCGCACCGGGAGGGTAATCATCTGAGACCCGCCACAATAGTCTGATATCGAGTATATGATACCAGTACCGGACGTAATCGGATAATCCAGATTGTTCACGTATTGATTCGCATATACCCATCGAATCGAGCGTCGTAACGAGGCGAAACGGGGTTAGCCACGGGGCCCCAATCCCGCCCAGTGAGCGACTCGACGAGCGCGGGCGAAATCCGCCACACGACGGTCGAGACCGGCGACGGGCGCGGCAACCCCCAGGAGACGGAGCTGCGCTACCGTGTCGCCGGCCCCGAGGGCGCCCCGCCGGTCGTCTGCCTGCACGGCATCGGCCTCGACGCTGCCGACGTCTCCTTTCGCTACCTCCTGCCGGCGCTGGCCGAGGACCTGCGGGTGTACGCCCCCGACCTGCCCGGTCACGGGGGGAGCGAGAAGCCCCGGCTGTCGTACACGACACGGTTCTTCCGGCGGGCGACCCGAGAGTTCGTCACGGACCGCGGGCTGGACCAGCCGTCCCTGGTCGGCGTGTCGATGGGTGGCGGCGTGGCGCTGGGCCACGCGCTCGCGCACGGCGCCGACCGGCTCGTCCTCGTCAACAGCTACGGGCTGGGCGCCGACGCGCCGTGGCGACCGGCGGCGGCGGCGATGCTCCGGACGCCGTTCGCCCACCGGGGCTGGTGGGCGGGAATCGGGAGCAGCCGGACGGCCGTGCGCGAGCACCTGCGGACGATGACCGGTAGTGCACCGCCCGAGGACCTCGTGGCCGACGTGTACGAGGCCGTCGGGTCGGCGGCCGTCGGGCGGACGGTGTCGTCGTGGCAGCGCGACGAGTTCCGGGCCGACGGCCTCCGGACGGACTTCTCCGACCGACTGGACGAACTCGACGCCGAGACATTGTTCGTCCACGGGAAGCAGGACCCGCTGCTCCCGGCGTCGTGGTCGGTGACGGCGGCCGAGGAGACGGGCGCGTCGCTGGAGGTGTTCGGTGACTGTGGTCACTGGACACCGCGCGAGGCGCCCGAACGGTTCGCTCGGAGCGTCCGACGGTTCCTGGCCGGGGCCTGAAAACCGTCTCAGTCGTGGTCCGGGACGTCCTCGATGAGGACGACGGCCTCGCCGTCGATGACCGACCGGTCGCTGGACTCGACGGTCGTCCGGAGACGGAAGCGGTCCTTCCCGAGGTCCTCGACGACCTCGACGTCGGCGGTGACCTGGTCGCCGATGCGGACGGGGGCGCGGAACTCGAGGTCCTGCGAGAGATAGATGACACCGCCCGGTAGCCGCGCGAGCGCGGCGCTGATGGTGCCCGCCACGAGCGTCCCGTGGGCGATGCGGCCCTCGAAGCGCGTCTCCTGGGCCCACTCCTCGTCGAGATGGAGGGGGTTGGTGTCGCCGGAGGCGGCAGCGAAACGCTCGACATCCGCCTCGGAGAGCCGCTTCGAGAAGCGGACACGGTCACCGACCGACAGGGTGCGGCTGGTACCGGCCGTCTCGATATCGGTCTCCCACTCCGGGAGGTCGCCGCCCGCGGTGATGCGCTCCTCCGCCCGGAGGCCACGCTCGGCCTCGGGGTCGGAGTCGGAGTCAGAGTCGGCGGTCACGGTGAACGCCGTGGTCGCCGCGCGGTTCGCCTCAATCATCCCCTCGACCATCGCCGCGGAGGTGCGCGACCAGTAGTCGAGGACCGACGGATACCCGGAGCCAGAACTCATTCGTTACCCTACCATCGGCTCGAATTCATAAAACGCTGCTGCTTACCAGCCACGTTCGGTACCTGACGGTATCAGCTGCCATTGAGTGGCAAATCGCGCAACGTTTAACTATCCACCCTCGCTAGCGGAGTCAACCATGGCAGACGACGAGAACGACGGGCTGTTCACGCCGACCGTGCTGAAGAACCTCCAGGAGGCCGCCGAGGGCGCGACTCGCCAGCAGCAGCGGATGCTCCAGCAGGTGCTGACCGGGGGCGGAATGGCCGGCGCGGCAGGGGCCGGCAGCGAGGGGGGTGCGGGCGGCCTCGCCCCGCAACTGAGCGCGATGAGTCAGATGGCGACGTTCAAGACACGGGTGCAGTCCGGCGGCCGCATCAGTATCCCGGACGCCGAGCGCGAGGCGCTCGACATCGAGGAGGGAGACATCGTCCAGACAGTCGTCATCCCGGTCAAGCGCAAGCGCGACGAGGACGATTGAGACGGACGGGGCCCGGCATCACCGGGACCGACCCCGGGGAGCGGGGCTCTCCGGGGTGTTCTGGTATCGCGTGCCAGCCAGCGGCACACGACGGCACTCACCACACCCACACTTATTGCGCTGGCCCTTCAATAAACGGGTAGTAACACCATGAGCGATTCATACGATTTCGGACAGCAGTGGGCGGAGATGGCCGAGCAGATGAACGAAGCCATGGAGCAGAACATGGAGTCCCAGTCGGCGTTCATGCAGTCGTGGGCCGAAGCGATGGAGTCCTCCATGCCGGCCGAGGACGAACTCGCGGAGGGGATGGAGGGGTACAGCCAGGCGTACGAGGTGTGGATGGACGCGGCCGAGCAGCTGCTAGAGCGGACCGAGGACGCCGCCGCCGGCGAGGACGTGTCGTTCACGGAGCTGCGCGACATCTGGCTCCAGAGCGCCAACGAGGCGTTCAAAGAGGTGATGGACACCAGCGCGTTCGCGGCAGCCAACGGCCAGCTCGTCCAGTCGATGATGGAGATGCAGGAAGAGCTGAACGAGCTGAGCGAGGACACCCTCGAGGAGATGGGGCTGCCGACCGGCTCGCACATCGACGAGGTGGGCGAGCGGCTGGTCGAGCTGGAGCGGCGCCAGCACGCCGTCGAGCAGAAGCTCGACCGCGTCCTGGAGCACCTCGAGGACGGGGGTGAGTGAGATGGCCAGCGAGGGCCGGGAGGAGTTCGACCCGTTCCGGCTGGCGCTCAACTCCCAGCAGGAGGCCATGCAGGCGATGCAGGACGCGATGGAGTCGAGCCAGGCGCTGCCCGACCAGCTGGACCGTCTCTCGGAGGTCGAGGTCGGGGAGACCCCCAGCGAGGTCGTCTACTCGGAGAACAAGCTGGAGCTGCTCCACTACGAGTCACAGACCGAGGAACAACACGGCGTTCCCATCCTCATCGTCTACGCGCTCATCAACAAGCCGTTCATCCTGGACCTCCAGCCCGACCGCTCGGTCGTCCGGCGGCTGCTGGAGGCGGGCCACGACGTCTACCTCATCGACTGGAACGAGCCCTCACGGCTCGACCAGCACCTCACCATCAACGATTACGTCGAGCGCTATATCGACAACTGCGTCGACGTGGTCCGGGAGCGCTCCGGCCAGGACTCCATCAACATCCTCGGCTACTGCATGGGCGGCACCTTCACCGCGATGTACGCCGCGCTGTTCCCGGAGAAGGTCCGCACGCTCGGGCTGATGGCCGCGGGCCTGTGCTTCGACGACACCGGCGGCGTCCTCGAGCTGTGGGGCGACGACGAGTACTACGACCCCCGCGACGTGCCGGACGCCTTCGGCAACATGCCCGCGGAGATGCTGGACGTGGGGTTCGCGCTGATGGACCCGGTCGCCAACTACGTCTCGAAGTACGTCCGCTTCTTCGACAACGTCGAGAACGACGACTTCGTGGAGAACTTCGCGCGGATGGAGCGCTGGCTCGACGAGGGAATCGACGTGGCCGGGGACACGTACGTCCAGTTCCTGGAGGACATCTACCAGGACAACAAGCTGTACAACAACGAGCTGTACCTGGACGGCAAGCACATCGACCTGGCGAACATCGACATGCCCGTCCTCCAGATCATGGGGGAGTACGACCACCTCATCCCCGCCGAGTCCTCGAAGCCGTTCAACGAGGTCATCGGGAGCGACGACACCGAGATCATCGAGTACCCGACCGGCCACATCGGCCTGGCGGTGTCGGGCTCGTCGCACCGTGACGTCTGGCCCCGTGTCGCGGAGTGGTATCTGGAGAAGTCCGCCACCGACCCCGAGCACCTGGCCGAGGTGGAGGCAGCCGTGGAGGCGGCCGGCGACATCGATATCGACATCGACCACGAGGCCGCCCTCGCGGAGGGCGTCACGCCCGAGGAGGCCATCGCGGAGGAGACCGAGGCCATCGAGGAGACCGTCGAGACCGAGGCCGAGGCCGACATCCACGCCGAGGATGTCGACCCTGCCGGTGCCGAGGGGAGCGACCTCGAGGAGATCAGCGGTATCGGCCCGACGTACGCCGAGCGGCTCCGTGATGGCGATATCGTGACCATCGCGGAACTCGCGGCCGCGGACGCCGAACGTGTCGCGGAACTCGCCGGCGTGGGGACGGACCGCGCGACCGACTGGATCATCCAGGCCCAGGACTGAGCGCCGCACGAGCCAGCAACCGTCCGGGCGGCGGGAATCCGGACGACCTCTCACTTCTCGGGCACCGACGACACGTATTTGATGCCCGGTGCGCACCGTCCATCCATGCTAGAAGGACAGACCTGTCTGGTGACCGGTGCCTCCCGGGGCATCGGTCGCGGGGTCGCGGAGGAACTCGGCACACACGGCGCGAACGTCGTGGTCAACTACCGCTCCTCGGAGGACCTCGCACACGAGGTGTGCGACCACATCGAGGACGACTGCGACGGCGAGGCGGTCCCGGCGCAGGCCGACGTGGCCGACTACGACGAGGTACAGACGATGGTCGAGGGGGTCCGCGAGGAGTTCGGGGGCGTCGACGTGCTGGTGAACAACGCCGGCATCACCGTCGACAAGAAGTTCGAGAGCATGACCCGGGAGGACTGGGACCGGGTCGTCGACGTGAACCTCGGCGGCGTGTTCAACTGCACGAAGGCCTGCTTCGAGGACCTCTGCGACGCCGAGGACGGCCGCCTCATCAACATCTCCTCGGTCGTCGGCCAGCAGGGGAACTACGGGCAGGCCAACTACGCCACCACCAAATCCGGCCTGTTCGGCTTCACGCGGACCATCGCACTGGAGATGGCCAGCAGCGGGTCGACCGCAAACTGCGTGGCCCCGGGGTTCGTCGCCACCGATATGCTGGAGACGGTCCCCGAGCGGGTGCAGGAGAAGATCCTCGACCGCATCCCGCTCAACCGCTTCGCCACCGTCGACGATGTCGCCGGCATCGTCCGCTTCGTCGCCAGCGAGGACGCCGGCTACATGACCGGGCAGATTCTGGCCGTCAACGGCGGGATGGAGTGGTAAGGGCCACCGGAGAGCGGTTGGGGCCCGATACGGTCCGGGAACGGTGCTCTCGCAAGGGACACGCTGATTACGCGCCGTACACTCCGGAACCACAACGGAATGTCGTCCTGGAAACGAGACATCGCCCGGGGGCTCATCGTCGTCCTCCCCATCCTGGTCACCGCGTACATCATCGCGTGGCTGTACAACCAGCTCGCGAAGGTGCCCTCCCCGCTCCCACCCAAGGTGTACGGCAGCGAGTTCCTCGCGGAACTCGTCGGCGTGTTCGTCCTCATCATCGTGTTCGGTCTGCTGGTGCTGTCGGCGGGCTACCTGATGCGGACCGCGCTGGGGGACCTCGTCGAGGAAGGAATCGACGACGTAGCCAACCAGCTGCCGGGGCTGCGCGTGGTGTACAACGCGTCGAAGATGGCGGTCGAGACGGCGGTATCGGGGACCGAGGAACTGCAGGCGCCGGTCAAGCTCGAGACGTGGAACGGACTCCGGATGACCGCGTTCAAGACCGGTAAGACGACCGAAGACGGCCGTGACGTGCTCTTCCTGCCGACCGCACCCAACATCACCACCGGCTTCGTCATCGAGGTCGACCCGGAGGAGTACACCGAGACCAACGAGCGCGTCGAGGACGCGCTGACGCGCATCCTCAGCGCCGGCTTCGGCGAGACCCGCGACCAGCCCCTCCCTGTCGACGTGGGCAGGAGCGACGGGGACGACGACGACGGATAGCAGCCCGGCGAACGACCGACGGCGCCCGAGACCCCACCGCACCCGCGCACCGCGCCCTCAGTCGAGCCGGCGGACGACCACGCCCCCGTTCTCGACGTACGCCTGCACGCGCTCCGCGAGTGTCCCCTCGCCCGACCACGAGCCGGGAGCGTCCAGCGCGTCGGGGGCGCCGACGTACGTCTCGACGGTTCCCGCGGAAGCGTCGCCGACCGGCCCCTCGAACGGAACCGAGACACGGGTGTAGAGCCCCCGGTCGACGCCCTCGTACGCGTCGAGCCGGTGGAGGTCGGGCTTCTGGACCCGGAGCAGCCTGCCCGCGCACGTCCCGCCCGGAACGAGCGTCGGGTAGTCGCCGTCGACGCGGTGGCACCCCACGACGACCGCGTCGGCGACGAACTCGGGAGTCGCGTCGAGGACCTCGCGAGCGCGGGTGGGGTCTGTCAGCGTCCCGTAGACGAACACCAGCACGGGCGGGCGGATGGGTCGGAGGGACCTGTGGCTGTCGGTGGACGCTGACCTGCAGTCAGAACAGCGCGAGCAGCGCGCTCGCGACGCCGGCGACGATGGCCAGGCGGAGCGTGGTTCCGACGAAGGCGGCGGCCGCGAACGACGGCTTCCGGACATCGACCACGCTGAAGGCGTAGAGGATAGCGGTGTCGGGGGCGAACGGGACCGAAAGCGCGCCCGCGAGTCCGAGATACCCGTAGCGGTCGGTCAGTCTCGCGAGCCGTCCGGTGCGCCCGCCGCCGGCGCGGCCGCCAGGGCGTGGCAGCACGTCGAGGAGGTGCGCGACTGGACCGGAGGTGGTGGCCCCGCGGGCGACCGCGAGGGTGACGAGCGCTCCCGCCGCCTTCGCGGTGCTGGCGACCGCGACGACCGCCGCGAGTTCACCCGACGGTGACCAGCCCAGGTCCAGCGGTACGGCGAGCACCAGTTCTCCGGGGAGCGGGAGGACGACTGCACAGAGGAACGAGTAGACGAATATCAGGAGGAGTCCCTCGATTCCGGTCGCGCCGCGAAGCAGCCCCTCGACGGCGGATTCGAGCGTCGCCAGCGGCGCACCGACGAACGCGACCAGCTGGAAGACGAGCGCCCCCGGGTCGGCACCAGGGAGCCCACCGACGAGTGGCAACGAACTGACTGGGGCGAGCGGACCCGACGAGAGCGCGGCGAGCAACGACGGGCAGAGCAACTGGAGGAGGAGACCGGGGGAGGGCGTCGGGGCCGGAACCAGTGGCACGGTAGGACGAGACTCGGCTGTGGCGTTGCTAAAGCTTCTGGCCGATGTCCTGATACGAAGACGCGACCCGCAGGCGAAGTGGAGAATCGAGGGCGTGCGTTCGGGCCGATTACCGCTCGTCGAGCGGGACGAAGTCGCTGTTCTCCGGACCGACGTAGCGGCCACGGGGCCGGATGAGGCGGTTGTCCTCCTGGTACTCGAGGACGTGGCCGATCCAGCCGCCGGCACGCGACATCGCGAAGATGGGCGTGAACATGTCGACCGGGATACCGAGCTGGTGGTAGACGGTGCCGGAGAAGAAGTCGACGTTGGGCGCGATGCCGCGCTCGTCGAGCCCCTTCTCGTCGGTGAAGAACGTCTCGATGGCCTTCGCGTAGTCGTAGTAGGTGGTGTCGCCGGAGGCCTCGCTCAGCTCCTTCGCGCGCTTCTCGAGAATCTTCGCACGGGGGTCCTTGACCTTGTAGACACGGTGGCCGTAACCGGGGACCCGCCAGTCGTCCTCACGCTCCTGTTTGGTCGTGACGTAGTCGACCGGGTCGGCGCCCTCCGACTCGATCTCGAAGAACAGCTCCATCACGTCCTGGTTGGCGCCGCCGTGGAGCGGGCCCGACAGCGCGCCGACGCCCGCCGTGACGGAGGAGTACATGTCCGCGAACGTGCTGGCGACGACCATCGAGGTGAACGTCGAGGCGTTCAGCCCGTGGTCGGCGTGGAGCACGAGCGCCTGGTCCATCGCCTCGGCCGAGGCCTCGTCGGGCACCTCGCCGGTCAGCATGTAGAGGAAGTTGGCGGCCAGCGAGAGGTCCCCGCGGGGCTCGATGGGGTCCTCACCGCGGCGGAGTCGGTCGTAGGCGGCCAGCAGCGTCGGAATCTTCGCGACGATACGCCGGCCCGTCTCCAGGGCGGCGTCGGAGTCACGCGGGTCGACGTCGCCGTCGTCTGCTGCCGACAGCATCGAGACGCCCGACCGCAGTGCGGCCATCGGCCGCTCGTCGGCCTCGGCCAGTCCCGCGAGCGCGTCGAGCACGACGTCGTCGACGGCGGCTTCCTCGGTGATGGCGTCAGTGAACGCGTCGAGTTCCTCGCTGTCCGGCAGGTGACCGTACCAGAGCAGGTGGAGTACCTCCTCGTAGCTGGCGTCCTCGGCCAGGTCCTCGATAGCGTAGCCGCGGTAGACGAGCTTGCCGACGCTCCCGTCGATGTAGCTGAGCGCCGACTCGGCGACCAGCACACCCTCCAGTCCCTTGTGCAGTTCCTCGCTCTCGCTCATACGACTCCGGTTCCCCTGCGGCCGGCAAAAGGGTTGCCGTTGCCACATTACGGGTGCACACGCGGGCAGTCTACCGGTACCGCCGGTGCGCCGCACCTGTGCAGCCGACTCGCCGGCGCCCCCGAGCGCCACGCTCAAACCGACACGCCGGCAATCAGCACGCATGCAGGTCACCGCGGATGTCGTCGGCGAGGGCGAACGCGACCTGACGCTCGACGCCGACGCGACCTACGCCGACCTCCTGCGCGCGTGCTCGTTCTCCCCGCACGAGGCGACCGTGCTCGTCGAGGGGTCGCCGGTCCCCGAGGACGCGCCGGTCACCGCCGAGCGTGTCGAGGTACTGCGGCTGGTGAAGGGTGGCTGAGCGCCACAGGTGCGTATGAACGGGCCGTTCCGGTTCGGCGCGCGCCGGACACGGCCGCCCCGCCGTTGAAGCCGTTCCAGCGACTGCTCCCGGGCATGAGCCACACCGAGGACACGCACGAACTGGTCGGCGAACCGGCACCCGCAATCGCGGCACCCAACGTCGGTGCCGGCCCGGACCGCTTCGACTTCGACGCGCTCGACGACGAGACGGACGCGGTCGTACTCGTCCTGATGCGGGACTACTACTGCACGAAGTGCCAGGCCCAGGCCGACCGCCTGGCCGACCGATACGAGGCGTTCCGCGAGCGCGGCGCCGAGGTCGTTGCGGTGCTGCCCGAACCGACCGACCGCGCCCGCGGCTGGGCCGACGTGCCGTACCCCCTGCTTGCAGACCCGGAGAAGGCGTTCGCCGAGGGGTACGACCAGCCCACGAAGTACGGTGCGCTCGGCAAGCTGAGCGACTTCGCCGGCCGGATGCCCGAGGCCGTCGTCGTCGACATCACGGACGACCCCGAAATCGCCTACGTCCACCAGGGCGACGGCTTCGGCGACCGCCCCAGCGAGGCGGAACTGCTGGAGGTCGTGGACGAGGTGGCCGCGTAGGACGGTGGTGGTGCGCGACGGTAGCAGCGGAGACGGCGACAGCGAGCGGCGCAGCGGCGACGACGAACGGCCGAGTCGTGACGACGGTCCCAGTGCAGCCCACATCCCGACGGACGTAACCGTCGGCCCCGCCCGCGAGGGCGAGCGCGCGACCGCGCTCAGCATCGTCGACATGGCCGGCCTGCAGGTGGACCGCGAGGCGGTGATGACCGGCGACAGCGAGGTGCTCGTGGCCGTCACGGACGGCCGCGTGCTGGGCGCGCTGGTGCTGGACGGCGAACGTATCGAGGCGGTCGCGGTGCGTCCCGGCCGGCAGGGGCAGGGCATCGGGAGCGGACTGGTCGCGGCCGCGAGCGCGCGACGCGAGCGGTTAGTTGCGGAGTTCGACAGAAAAGTGCGGGATTTCTATCAGAGCCTCGATTTCGATATCGAAGGGCTCGGAGAATCGAGATATCGGGGCGTGCTGGAGTAGTCGGTCGTCCTGCGACCCGGGGAGGCAGGCGAACGGTCCGCAACCTACACCAGCGGCTCGACCAGTTCCCGGCCCGCCGTCAGCAGCGCGGCCACCCGCGCGGGGTCGCCGGCCTCTGCGTAGACGCGCATCTTCGGCTCCGTCCCCGAGGGGCGCATCAGGAGCCACGTCCCGTCCGCCAGCAGCACCTTGAACCCGTCCACGTCGTTCACCCGGTCGACTTCGACGCCGGCCACGCGGTCGGGGAGCGTCTCGCCGAGTTCGGCGACCACCGCCTCTTTGCGGTCGTCCGGGCAGTCGACGCTCACCCGGTCCTGGTGGATGTCACCGTGCTCCTCGCGGAGCCAACCGAGGCGGTGGTCGAGTCGTTCCTCGTGTTCGGTCTTCGCGGCCAGCAGCGCCAGTAACACGCCGTCCTTGTTCCGGAGGTGGCCCCGGACCCCGAAGCCGCCGGACTCCTCGCCGCCGAGCAGCGCGTCGGTCTCGGCCATCGCCTCGGCGACCCACTTGAAGCCGACCGCCGTCTCCGCCACCGACTCGCCGTGGGCCTCGGCCACCCGGTCGACGAGGAACGTCGTCGACACCGTGCGGACGGCGCCGCCCGAGCGCGCGTCGAGCAGGTGGTCGTACAGGACCGTGAACAGCATGTTCGGGTCGACGTATCCCTCCCGGGGCGCGACGACGCCGATGCGGTCGGCGTCGCCGTCGTTGGCCACCCCGAGGTCGGCGTCGCCCTCCGTGACCCGGGAGAGGAGCGCGTCGAGGCGTTCCTCCGAGGGCTCGGGCGGCGTCCCGCCGAAGGTGGGGTCGTCGTCGGTCCGGAGGCGGACGACATCGGCGCCCGCGCGTTCGAGCGCGCGGTCGGTCACGCCGCGCCCGCTCCCGTGCATCGCGTCGTACGCGACGGTGAGCCCCGCGAGGCCGTCGTCGCCCAGCCCGAGGAAGCCCAGCAGGTGGTCGACGTACGGGCCGACGATATCGTCCTCCTCGACGGTGCCCCACTCGGGTTCGGGGAGCGGGTCGGGCGCCCGGAGGTTGTCCTCGAGGCGGTCGGTCACGGCGGGCAGTGCGGGGGCGCCGTCGTCCGGGACGAACTTGACGCCGTTGTACTCGGGCGGGTTGTGGCTCGCCGTTATCATCAGCCCACCTGCGAGGTTCCGGTCCGTCACCGTCCACGCGACCGCGGGCGTCGGGCAGTCCCGCTCGGGAAGGAGCACGTCGTGGCCGTTCGCACACAGCGTCCGTGCCAGTTCCTCCGCGAAGCCCCGCGAGGTGTCACGGGCGTCGTAGCCGATAGCCAGGGCGCGGTCGTCGTCCTCGGCGTCGAGGTAGTCGGCAACCGCCTGCCCGACCATCCGTACGCGGGCGCCGGTGAACTCGTCGAGCGTCGCGCGCCAGCCGTCCGTCCCGAAGGTGATGGCGGAGGCGTCGTAGTCGGCGTCCCCGCCGTCCGCGGCGAGGGCGTCCGCGGCGAACTCGTCGTCCATATCCGACGGCCGCGGCGGGAGGTGAAAAAACCGGGAGGTGGCGCGGCATCCGGGTTGGGTACCATTATGCCCGCCGCCGCTCGTGAACCCGTATGAGCCTGTACGATGCGGTCGCGGACCTCCCACTCACGATCGAGGGACACGACCGGGAGCGACGCGAGCGCGACACCTCCAGCGGCTTCACCCGCGTCTCGACGACGTTCGCGCTCTCGGGCGCGGGCGAGACGGGCCGTGGTGAGGACGTGACCTACGACACGCCCGACCACGACGCCCTCGCCGCCGCCGACCCCGACTTCGCCGCGTTCGAGGGCGAGTGGACGTTCGACGAGTTCTCGGCGGCGTTAGACGACGTGGCCCTGTTCCCGGAGCCGCCCGAGCGCGAGACGGCCCACCACTACCGGCGCTGGGCCGTCGAGTCCGCGGCGCTGGACCTCGCGTGCAAGCAGGCCGGACGCCGGCTCGGGGACCTGCTCGACCGCGACCCCGAGCCGGTCCGGTTCGTCGTGAGCACCCGCCTCGGCGAGGCGGGGTTCGACCGGGTTGCCGGCCTGCTCGAGGACTACCCGGGCACCGAGTTCAAACTCGACCCGACGGACGACTGGGACGACGCCCTCGTGGAACGGCTCGCCGACACCGGCGCGGTGCGGCTGCTCGACCTGAAGGGCCTGTACGAGGGGACCGAGGTGGACCTGACGCCGAGTCCCGAGCTGTACCGCCGGGTCGTGGAGGGGTTCCCCGACGCCGTCGTCGAGGACCCGCGCCTGACCGACGACACCCGGCCCGTCTTCGACGGCCACGAGGACCGCGTCTCCTGGGACTACCCCATCACGGGCGTCGAGAGCGTCGAGGACCTCCCGTTCGAGCCGTCCTGGCTCAACATCAAGCCCTCCCGGTTCGGCACGGTCGAATCGCTGTTCGACACGCTCGACTACGCCGCCGAGCACGACATCGCGCTGTACGGCGGCGGCCAGTTCGAACTCGGCGTCGGCCGTGACCAGATCCAGGCACTCGCGGCGCTGTGCTACCCGGACGGCCCGAACGACGTGGCGCCGGGCGGCTACAACGACCCCGAGCCGGCGGCCGACCTGCCGACGAGCCCCCTGGACCCGCCCGTCGGATTCGGGCCACGCTGAAGCAGCGTCACTCCCCAGCGTCCAGATACTCCTGTTGCACCGCCACTACCTCGCTCGAGTCCGCGCAGTCGGCGTACCGGCGCAGCGGCTCCTCGTTCAGCTCCAGGAAGGTGTGCCCCCAGGAGAAGTGCGACAGCAGTTCCTCGGCCTGCTCGCGGTGCCCGAGGATGCACAGTGCCCCGGCGAACGCCTCGGCGGTGTTCAGCTGGAACGGCGTCCCGTAGTTGACGGGGTTGGCCGCGACGAGGAAGGGGAGCGCCCGGTGGGGACCGTCGAGTTTGAACGCCTCGGCCTCGGCCGTCTCCCAGGAGCAGTCGAGCGCGACGAGGATGGACTCCTCGCCGTCCGCGTCCTCGGCGGTTCCACCGCCCGCGTCAGCGGGCGAGAGTGCCTGCTCGGCGTGCGGGTCCAGCACGATGCCCCGCGGCGTCGCTCGCGCCGACTCGTGCAGCGTCACCTCGTCGAACTGCGCGAGCCGCCGGGCCGTACACTTCTCGGGGTCGTCGTCGCCCTCGTACCGGACGTGGAGGTCCACGCCCTCCGTTTCGTGTCGAACGATAAAAGCCGTGCGTCAACACCTGTCGACCGCTGTTCGGTCAGTCGCCCGCTTGCGTACACGCGCCGAAGGCGCGCGTTTCACCGCTGGCGAGCGGAGCGAGCCAGCGGGTAACAGTTTTTCTGAATGTTTCTGCGAGGAGTGGATTGCCGGCGATGCCGGCCAGCCGGTTCCCGCAGCGAGCCAGCACCAGCGGCGCTGGCGAGCGAGGGGACCCGACGAGTAGAAAGCTCTCAGTCGTCGACGACGACCTCGACGGGGTCGTCGGACTCCTCGACGGCCTCGTCGTCGCCCTGTGATTCGAGGTAGAACAGGGCGCCCGCGACCGCGAGCACGACCCACGCCCGCCAGTTGGCGACGTTCAGCGTGTAGCCGACGCCGAACGGCTTCTCGACGAGCATCCCCTCGCCGGGCTGCCAGTACGAGGAGAGCATCCGCCCCAGCGAGGGTCGCTCGAAGTTGTACGGGATGCCGAACAGTTCGCCGGACTTGGGCATATCAGCCATACCGCCGGGTACGACGGGCCGCCTAAAGGGGTTTCTGGTGGTAGCGATGCCGGCCCAGGGCCGGCGTCCGCCGTCGGCCGCCGCGTGGCCGCACTACCGCGCCACGCCCGCCGACAGGAGGACGAACAGCAGGGCGACGAGCAGCAACGCGAGCCAGCTGACCACCTCTGCGGTCCAGTACGGCGCCGCCGGGAGCCAGCGTTGGCGGTCGATTGGGTGCATGGCACGTCGACTTGGGGCTGCAGCCACCAGTGTGTTACGGTTTGTCACAGTATCAGGTCGTCACTGGTACCGGCCGCGTCCCTCGATAGCCCCCAGTTGCCCGCGGACAGCCCCGACGTCCAGGTCGGCCCCGTCGGCCGACGCGCGGTAGGCGTCGAGCGCCGCCTCGCGAAGCGCGCCAGCGTCGGCGGCCGTCCCATCCAGTGCCTGCCCCAGGACGTGGAGGTCCATCGCGAAGTCCTCGGGGTCGTCGGTGTAGTAGCCCAGCCCGAAATCGACGAGGTACGTGCGGTCGTCGGCGTCGCCCACGTCGTTCCCGCCCTCCGCGACGCGGACGTTCCGCGTCGTCGGGTCGCCGTGGACGAGACCGGCGGCGTGGCAGCGCGCGAGGTGACCGGCCACGTCCCGGACGCGCGGCTCGGTCACGTCGGCCCGGAGGTCGCGGGTGCCGACGTACTCGAAGGTGAGCGTGGCCTCGGGGGGGTCGACGTCGAGAACGAGCGGCGTCGGGACGCCCGCGCGCCGGGCGTCGTGGGTGAGCCGGGCCTCGCTCCGGGTGCGGGTCGCGCGCAGGCGCTCGTCCAGGTCGGGGTGGCGGTACGCCTTCGCGAGTCGGCGTTTCACGACACGACCGGCCTCGGGCTGGAGCGTGACGACCGCCTCGGCGCCCTGGACCTCGTGCTCGCCGGCGTCGTGGGCGCCGCGCGCGACGGTACTGTCCCCGTCACGCCAGGAGACCGGAACCTGGTCCGGCCGGAAGTCCGGGTCGACGGCCGAGTCCGCGATATCGAGCGTGTCGCCGGCGGCGGCCATCTTCGCGCCCAGCACCGCAATCATCCCGGCGTTGTCCCGGAGGAATCGCGGTTCGGGGGCGAAGAAGGCGGCCCCGCGGGCCTCGCACATCGACGCGAGCATCTCCCGGAGACGGTCGTTCTGCCCGACGCCGCCGCCGAGGACGAGTTCGTCGCGCCCCGTCAGCGAGAGCGCGCGCTCGGCGACCTCGGTGAGCATCGCGAAGACGTGCTCCTGCAGGGCGAAGCAGACGTTCGCGACGGGTTCGCCGTCGTCGACGGCCTCCTTCGCGGCGCTCATGATGCCCGAGAACGAGAAGTCCATCCCCTTCACGACGTACGGGAGGTCGGTGTACGCGCCGTCGCGGGCGCGTTCCTCGACCTTCGGGCCGCCGGGGTGTGACCAGCCCAGATGGCGCGTGAACTTGTCGATGGCGTTGCCGACGCCCGTATCGAGCGTCTCGCCGAGTACGCGGTAGCGGCCGTTCCGGTAGCCGAGGACGTGCGCGTTCGCGCCGCTGGCGTTGAGACAGACCGGAGCGTCGAAGCCCGAGGCGTGCCGGCCGATCTCGAGGTGGGCGACCATGTGGTTGACGCCGACGAGCGGCACGGAAAGCGTGCCCGCGAGCGAGCGCGCCGCGGAGCCGACGATGCGAAGACACGGACCGAGTCCGGGCCCCCGCGAGAACGCGACGGCGTCGATGGACGGCCCGTCACCGTCGTGGGTCTCGCGTGCGCGGTCGAGGACGGTTGCGACCACCTCGGGAATCGCCTCGCGCATGTGCTCGGCGGCCTCGCGGGGATGGATGCCGCCGCTCTCGGGGATGTACGCGTCCGTCTCGATGACGGTCTCGTCGGTCGCGGTGTCGTGGAGCGCCGCGCTGGCGGCCCACGCGGTCCCCTCGATGCCGAGCACGCGCATTGCTTGGTCGGGAGGAATCGGGCGGGGCGCTTAGGCGCGTCGGGTCGGGACGGCGAGCGACGCCGCTATGGGGGCGAGAATCGGAGAACCGTGGGCGCGAACGGCCGGCCCTACTTCCACTCGGTGTACGAGCAGCGACCGCAGTGCTTGCGGTCGTCGTGGTCGGCGAGGAAGGCGTCCCCGCAGCGCGGGCACTGCTCTTTGGCGTGTGTACCGTCGTCGTTGTAGTACTCCGAGCGCATCTAATCAGGCCTCCTCGGCTTCGGCGTCGGCGTCCTCCGCTTCGGCGCCGATTTTGTTCCGGTCGAGCATGTAGTCCTGCTCGATCTCCGCGGCGTTCTCCGGGCTGTCGTAGACCTTCGCGTAGCCGACGGTCTTTCGCATCCCGAACTTGGTGTCGAGCTTGTGGACGACGACCTCGTCGGAGTCCTTGTTGAGCTTGGCCGCGAGCGAGTCGCGCACGGAGAGCCGCGACGGACTCGCGTCCTCGTGGACGATCTCGAACCGCACGTCCGTCCGATGCAGCATCGGGTTCGCTTCCTCGGAGATGATGTCGATATCCATGGTTCGTTGTGCGTGAATCGTTCCGAAGCGCGTAAAAGGATTTCGAGAACCGTTCCCGCCGTTTTCGGAGGGTGCAGTAGGATGGGGACAGCCGTGGTGAGCTACACGACACCGGCTCTGTTGAAACCCTCAGCCGGTGAGGGGTTTCAGTGCTCGTGACCGACCTAGGGCGCATATTCAGCAGGTCGCGTAAAACCGAGGCGCAAGTACCAATGCTCGAAAATGTGTGTCCGCTCACCGCATCCGCATCACTCCACCAGGGTCGAGATCAAACGCCATATACGGCTCCTCCTTCCCTCGAACCGGGTAGTAGTGGACGTGGTCCTCCTGCGTTGTTCTGCCGTCTGAAGATGTGGATACTGTGAAGCGGATCTCGTACTGCCGGTTGGGAACAAAATCCTCACGCTCGACTTCTCCTTGCGCTTCTATCGAGAGCGTCTTATCGTAGACCTTCGCTTCGTATCTCGCCTCTCTATCACTTCGAAACAGACGAAGCCGGACCTCGTGAGGTTCATCGAGGTGGCTGAAGATAGCCAGATCAACCGACGCTCGGTCCGAGAGGAGTGCTGAACACCCCATGTACTTGCACCCGCGAGGGCGGCCAGAAACCGACGACGGGAGGGCGAATTCATAGTTCCAGATTTCTCCACCCAGATAAATGTCTTCGGGCCTACCCTCCGTCATCGAGCCGGTCTAACAATTCATCTCCAGATGTTCATGGGCTCGCTCACAGGTTGGCATTGGCCTTGCTGAACTCACTGAGTCGGCCACCACAGTTCTGACAGACTCTCGAGTGTTTCAGCAGAGCTACGACACCTTCCCGTTCTACGGCGACGGAACCGCATCCGAAGCCCTCACGCTCTCGACTCGGAGGCCTCGCTGCGCGCCTCGGCCTCACTTCGTTCGGCCTGCGGTGCTTACGTCGGCCGCCTTCGTCGAGGAGCGCTCGCCCTTCGATTCCACCAGGAATGTAGAAGATGTCACGAAGCGGCGACCCTGCCCTTCCCCAGGTCGTGCGGGCTCGCTAGCGCGAGCCACGCGCTCCCGGCCCGTGGATGGTTGAGAGTCGCGTTCAGTCTTTGGAGAGGGCCACCAGTACGAAATACAGGAATCCATAGTCAAACCCCCCACATTCCGGATAAATATTCAAATTGTAACACTATATTGGAAGTAACAGACTTGTGCCTACAGCTCCCGCTCGTGTCGCAGCTTGTCGGGGTCGATATCCTCGATACTGGAACAGCCGGCCAGCCCCATCGTGAGGTCGAGTTCGGCGAGGAAGTTCTCCAGGACGTGGCGCACCCCCTCCTGCCCGGCCATCGCCAGCCCGTACGCGTACGGCCGGCCGAGCAGCACCGAGTCCGCACCCAGCGCGAGCGCCTTGAACGCGTCCGAGGCCCGGCGCACGCCCGAGTCGAACAGCACGGGCACCTCGCCGTCGACCTCCTCGACCACGTCCGGGAGCGCCTCGATGGCGGTGATGGAGCCGTCGACCTGCCGGCCACCGTGGGTGGAGACGTCCACGGCCGCAGCACCGTGGTCGATGGCGAGGCGTGCGTCCTCCGGGTGGAGCACGCCCTTGATGACGACCGGGAGGTCCGTGTTCTCGAAGACGAACGAGAGGTCGTCCCACGTCAGCGACGAATCGCCGAAGATGTCGAGGAAGTGGTCGACGGCGGCATCGGGGTCCTCCTCGGGCGGCTTCTCGAGCGAGTCGCGGAACGCCGGGTCCGAGAAGTAGTTCGCGACCCCCTCGCCCGCCATGAATGGGTAGTAGCCGCGGTCGATGAGGCGCTCGCGCCAGCCCAGCGTCGGCGCGTCGACGGTGAGGACGATGGCGTCGTAACCGGCCTCCTCCGCGCGGTTCAGGAACGACCGGGCCACGTCACGGTCCGAGGACCAGTAGAACTGGAACCACTTGGGCGTGTTCGGCATCGCCTCGGCGACCTCCTCCATCGGCGTCGACGACAGCGAGGAGAGGATGAGCGGGACGTTCAGGTCCTCGGCGGCGGCGGCCGTCGCGTGCTCGGCGTCCTCGTGGAGCAGGGTCTGGACCCCGAGCGGCGTGATCATCAGCGGCCAGTCCATCTCCTCACCCAGCAGCTCGACCGAGAGGTCGCGCTCGGCGACGCCGCGCAGCATCCGCGGGACGATACGGTACTTCGAGAAGTCCTTGCCCCGCTCGAACGTCTCGTCGCTGCCCGCGCCGCCGTGGACGTAGGCCCGCCCCTCCTCGCTCATGTTCTCCCACGCCGCGTCGCGGATATCCTCGAACGACGTGGGGAGGTCCGGCGGGTTGTCCTCCAGCATCCCCTGGCGGTACACCGCTTTCAGTTTCGCGTTGCCGATGTTCTCTCGCTTCGGCGCGTCAGCCATATCGGCCGTTCAACGCCGGGGCGCTTATGGGTGGCCCTTGCGGCGTGTCCCGCCGGCGCCCGGCCGGGCGGTTCGCCCCCAGCTCAAGAATCGAGACCCAGGTATACCCGGATATTTTTCAACTAGTTCCCGACTGAACGGTCCGTATGGGTTGAAGTCGGTCGGGCCCAGACACTCGAACGATGTCGGACCAGTGTGCCACCTGTGGCGCGGCGGACGTCATCCTGTTCACCTGCGGGTACTGTGGTCGCGAGTTCTGTGCCGACCACGACCTCCCGCACCACTCCTGCGAGGGGTTCGCCCACCCGGGCGAGGGTGTCGACGAGGTGACGTTCGAGTGGGAGACAGGAGGGCGCACTG
Organism: Haloglomus salinum; assembly: GCF_024298825.1. Classification (NCBI taxonomy): domain Archaea; kingdom Methanobacteriati; phylum Methanobacteriota; class Halobacteria; order Halobacteriales; family Natronomonadaceae; genus Haloglomus; species Haloglomus salinum. The sequence goes on along the minus strand of NZ_CP101153.1, from coordinate 1,815,840 downwards.
ACCCGGACGACGCCTTCACCGAGAGCGGGTTCCGGCCGGCCACCGAGGGAACCGAGACGGCGGGTCGGTCCTCGATGCCCCGCTCGGCCCCGGCAGCGGCGACGCCTGCGGTCGAACCAGCCCCGCGGTCGACGGAAGACGGCGCCACGCCGGCCGCCACGCTCCGCCCACGACGTATCGAGCGCCCGACCACGCCGGCGGTCACCCCTGCACCACGAACGGTCGAACCGGCGGCGGCCGCGGTCGAGCGGCGCCCTCGGACGAACGCCCAGCCCACGACTCCGGCCATCCGGCCCGCCCCACGCCGGCCGTCCGGGCCCACAGTGCGGGCGGTCCAGCCGGCTCCCAGCCCCGAACCGGAGCCCGAGTCGACCGCAGCGGCCGCAACGACCGCACCTGTCGGCCCCGGACCAGAACCGACCGCGGCGGCGACCGCGCCGGCCTCCGACGAGTCGTCCGCGTCCGAGCACATCCGGACGATGGACGCGAAGCGGTCGCCCGGAGCCGTCGAGCGGCGCGACCCGCAGACGCTGACAGAGTGGCTCGACCAGCAGACGTACGTCTCCCTGTCGGTCAAGACGGCCGCGCTCGCGACCGTCATCAACGGGGCGCTCTATCTCGGGATGATGGTCACCCTCTACGGCCTGCTCCCGGTCTGAAGCCGAGCCACGGGTGTCGAACGTGGCGACGCGGTCGAAGAAGCAGCTCCGTCACGGAATCGTGTTCTCAGACCGACTCCGTCTCGGTAACGGTGTCGGCCGCGTCCTCGTCGGCCAGTGTCCGGTCGCGGGCGCCCCGGATCTCGGTCTCGACCGCCTGGCGGCCCTTCTGGAACTCGCCCATCGCCTCCCCGGACGACCGGGCCAGCTTCGGCAGCCGGTCGGCCCCGAACAGGAGGACGACCAGCAGGAGGACGACCAGCATCTCGGGACCGCCCGGCAGGCCGAAGAACAGCGGTGTGATGTTTTCGAACATATCCACCCAATGGACGACGGAGGATATGAACACGCTCCCGTGACCGGTCGACAGATGGGCTTTAACGGCGCATTAACGGGCATATGGGCTGGCGACTGCCCCCGGCGTCAGTCCGGCGGGCGGAGCGACTCCGACAGGTCCGTCGGGTCGCCACCACCGAGGCGGTCCGAACGCTGGAGGTAGGTGTGGACCACGCCGACGGCGAGCCACCCGGCCGCGATGATCGCGGCGTAGGCGATATCCGGGAGCAGGGTGAACGGGTAGACCCCCAGTGCCACCGCCGCCACGAGCGCCGTCGCGAAACTCCCCAGCGCGAGGGAGAGTTCGCCCCACGACAGGTCACGCTCCGGGACGATCTCCAGGTAGATGTCGAACGCGCCGACGGACTCGGTCAACGACAGCGTCCCGCGGTCGCGGTCGTAGTCGATGACGCCCACCTCGGCCATCTTCGGCAGGTGTGTCTGGTGGAGCGCCGTGTAGACACGTTTGCGCTCCTTGGGCGTCACCGCGGCGATCTCGATGTCGTTCTCCCAGGCGGCGACCTGTTCCGAGAGGTCACGGACCGTGACCCGCTCGTCCTCTGCCTTGAGGTGATGGAGGACGTAGCGGCGGCGCTCGTTGCTCAGCACCTCGAAAACCACCTCGGGAGCGATGACGGGAGCCTCCGTCACCTCGGTGGTAGTGACCGCCGCAGCCGTCCCACCGTCGCTGGCCAGCGTCCCACCGGCCGCTACCGATGCGGCGCGGTCCTCTCCCCTGTCCACCCAATCAGCAGGTATGTTATCACTACTCATCTACTGCTCCATTGTCCTACCTGATGCGCCCCGGGTATAAAAACCCATTCCGCCGAAGACAGCACGTAACTGTTCTTTACTCCCCGATTCCGGACACTATGTCGTTCCAGCTCCGGACGTCAGCTACTGGCCCTGGAACGTCCGGTGGGCCCGCCGCCGCTCGATCCAGAGCTGGTAGACGCCCGAGACGGCGAACGCGGCGAGTGCGAGCGTCGCCGGCACGAGCGGGTCCACCGCCGACAGCACCGGGACGCCCGCGAGCGACGCCACCACGAGGAACAGGCCGACGATACCCAGCGCGCGGTAGTACCCCACCCAGGTGATTCCCAGGCCCGTCAGGACACGGGTGTGGCTGGTCACCTGGCGCGCGGCGGGAAGCGCCCGGATCCGCTTGTGCTCGACATCGTAGTCGACGAGACCGAGCGCGGCCAGCTTGGGCAGGTGCGTCCCGACCAGCGAGTTGTAGACGCTGAGCCGGACATCCCGCGGCGCCGGGCGGGCCCCCGTCTCGGCGGTCGCGACGGCCTCCGAGAGCGCCTGCACGCTGGTCTCGCCCTCTCGCCGGAGGTACGACAGCGCGGCCGACCGGCGCGTGCTGCTCAGGACCTCGTGGACCTCGTGGGCCGGGAGCCGGCGCCGGAAGCGGCCCGTGAGTCCGCCCGCCCTCTCGATGTCACTCACGGTCGGCCACCTCCCGGGAGCGCTCTCCCCGGTTCCGGGTTCCCGGTCGATGCGCCGTCCCCTGTCTGGTGTCTCGTGTTCATCTTCTGCTCCCCCCTACCTGCGGTTGGTGACACGGGGTACTGCAATCGAACGATGATTGTCCCGCGGGGGTATAGACATGGTCTGCCTATCTCCGAGTACGGTCTCTCTACCGCCGAACTCCGGCGTGATGAACGGTTCCACCCCTGCGAGTATGAACGGGCTACCGTGTTCTGTCACCAGCTGACCGTACGTTCAATGGCCGGTAGTGTACTATTCGGGCAGCCGATGCGGGTGCGGTACCGACTCCATGTCTAACACCACCACCCTCCCAGAGGGAAGCAACCGGAAGCGATCCGCCGACACGGTCGCCGGGACCGGACCGGACACGCCGCCGGGGAGAAACACACAAATGAGCAACAACGACGACATCGGAAACGACTCGCAGCTGTACAACCTCTCGCGCCGGAAGGTCCTCGCGGGCATGGGCGCGGTCGGTCTCGCTTCGGCCGGTGCCGGGCTGGGCACCTCCGCCCTGTTCAGCGACACCGAGGAGTTCACCGGGAACTCCATCACCGCGGGGACGCTCGACATGAGCGTCACCGGGACCATCGTGGCGGCCAACGACTACTGGGCGGACCAGACCGGCGTTCTCGGGCAATCCGACGTTGCGGACGGAGCAGCCGTCACCTTCGCCGTGGACGACGTGAAACCCGGCGACTGGATGATCGTCTGCTTCGACATCGAGAACCAGACCAACCCCGGCTACGTCCAGGTCTCCGTGCCCGGCGGCGTCACCAACGAGGGCGGCCCGAACCCCGAGCCCGAGCAGGAAGCCGAGGGCGACGCGGACAACGACGCGGACCTGGGCGACGCGATGCTCGCGTCGCTCTGGCAGTCCTACAGCGGCCCGACCGACGGCTCCCCGGGCGGCTCGAAGGCGGACCTGTCCGGCCTCGACGGCTGGACCAACGACGAGGGCGGCGTCTTCGTCCCCGACCCGTACGCCGAGGTCGAACAGGACGACTTCACCGCTTCTGACTACGGCCAGACGGTCCAGTCCGACATGGACTACCCGACGGTCAACGAGTTCGGCAGCTTCCTGTCCAGCGGGCAGGTCCTCCGTGACAACGACGGCAACCTGCTCCAGGTCGGCTACGACGACGAGACCGGCGAGCCGGTCGTCGGTGCCGGTATGGTGAGTTTCTGCCTCCTGCTGGAGATTCCGGCCGCGGTCGGCAACGAGATTCAGGGCGACTCGATCACGTTCGATCTGGTGTTCGACACCGAGCAGGTCCGCAACAACCCGGACCCGTTCACGACGTCGACCCCGACCCCGACCCCGACCTCGACGAACTGATAGCTTGATAACCAGCGCGCCGGGCCGCTCGCCCGGCACCGTCCCCCGGCGGGGGTAACCAACTCACACTGCCCGGGGGCACACACACCACACAATGACCCAAGACAACCAACTGATCAACCTGACCCGGCGCCAGATGCTCATCGGAGCCGGCGCCATCGGCCTCGCGTCCGCGGGCGCCGGACTCGGTACGTCCGCGCTGTTCCGCGACACGGAGAGCTTCACCGGCAACTCCATCGTGGCCGGCGAACTCGACCTGCTGGTCGACTGGCAGCAGCACTACGCGTACTTCGACGGCGTCGAGGACCAGACGGTCTTCGTCAACGCCCACCCGGACCACGACGGCGACGGCGAGCAGTCCATCCCGGCGGACAACGACGCCGGCTTTGTCAGGTACAGCGACTTCCCGGACGAGGACGACGAGAACAGCAACGGCGCGAACATCCCGACGCTGAACTGCGAGAACATCCCGCCGCTCTCGGAAGCGAGCTACGGCTCTGACCCCATCACGGGCGAGGCCAACGACACGCTGGTCCAGCTTCGCGACGTGAAACCCGGCGACGAGGGCGAGATCACCTTCTCGCTCCACCTCTGTGACAACCCCGGTTACATCTGGATGCAGGCCGGCAACGTCAGCGAGGACGGCGGCATCGCTGCCGAGCCCGAACTCATCGTCGACTCCGACAACCTCGGCGACCTCGGCCAGGCCATCCAGGCCACCCTCTGGTACGACGAGGACTGCGACAACGTCTACGACCCCGCTGAGCCCGCCGACATCATGCTGACGCTGGACTTCTCCGGCTCCATGCTGTACGACCAGTACGGCGGCGTCGTCAGCACCGACAACATCACGATCAACGGCACGACCTACAACGAGACGACGAAGATAGACCTCGTCGAGAAGGGCACCCGCCAGTTCATCGACTACCTGCAGGCGCAGAACGCCGACGTGCAGGTGGGTGTGGCATACTTCGACGGCGAGGGCAGCAACGACACGGCTCCCCGGACGGGCGTCCTACAGCCGCTCACCCAGAGCCTGTCGACGGTCGACGGGGCACTCTCCGGCCTCCGGCAGAAGCTCGCGAACCTCGTGACCGGCAGCGGCCCCGGATCGACCCCTACGGACGGTGACGGCGACCCCGACCCGTTCTCGAACGCGAGCGGCATCGCGACCGGCACCTACATCGGCGAGGGTGTCGACGACGCGCAGAGCGAACTCGCGTCCGGCGGGCGGCCGGGCGTCGGTGCGGCCAACATCGTCCTCTCGGACGGCGAGTCGTTCAACGGCACTGGCTCCACGACGTTCAGCTCCCCGACGGCGGCGGCGGACGACGCCCGGGCGGCCTCCCCGGCCCCCGCGACGGACGTCTTCACGATTTCCGTCGGCAGCGGGAACGACAGCGTGCTCCAGTCGATGGCCGGTCCCGCCGGCGGCTCCGGCGGCGACCCGGTGTTCTTCAACGACGTCGACGACCCGCTCAATATCCCGTCGGTGTTCGGCGCCATCGCGGCGCGGTTCGTCGGCGAGAAGAAGATCATGGAGGACTCGCTGGCGAACGTCCTCTCGGAGCTGTCCAGCGGGAACGGCATCCCGCTCGACGGCAACCGCGCGACGATCTACGACGAGCTGAGCGACCCCGCGAACGACCCCGACCGGGACGCGTTCCGCGGCGACGGCGTGATGCACTGTGTCGCGCTGAAGTGGGAGCTCCCGGCCGACGTCGGCAACGAGATCCAGGGCGATACCATCGGCTTCGACCTGGGCTTCTACACCGAGCAGGAGCGCAACAACGACGGCAGCGGTCCGGCTCCGGCCTGATTGCGACCGTCCACGGGGGGCGCCCGGACGGGCCCGCTCCCCGGTACCCGGCTGACGGTTCCGGCCCGGCGGCGACACGGCGTCGGCGGCGGGCCCGGCGGTTCGACTCCGCCGCCCGGGCATCACCCCGACACGCGAGCGGTGGGGACACGCCGACACGCAAGGGGAACACGAACCATGACCAACGACAACCAGCTCATCGACCTGACCCGACGGAAACTGCTCATCGGCGCGGGGGCCATCGGCCTCGCCTCGGCGGGCGCCGGCCTCGGCACGTCCGCGCTGTTCAACGACCGCGAATCCTTCGACGGGAACACCGTCGTCGCGGGGACGCTGGACCTGCTGGTCCACTACGACGCCGTGTACAACGGCGCGCCCGCGGAGAACCTCGCGGAGAGCCCCTCGGGCACCGCCGATGGCGCCGCGGCGCTCTTCTACACCCTCGACGACGTGAAGCCCGGCGACAGCGGCGCCATCGAGTTCTGCTTCGAGCTGAACACGAACCCCGCCTACCTCTGGTTCTGCACCGAGCAGACGGCGGACGATGAGAACGGCCAGAACGAGCCCGAACTGGAGACCGAGGGCGCGGACACGGACGGACTCGGCGAACTCGACGACGAGATTCTCGTCGACGCGTTCTACTGCGACGAGGACGGGGCGGCGATTTCCGACGGCACCATCGCCTCGGACGTGAGCCTCGCCGAGTTCCTGGCGACGTACGCGGCCGGGGCGCCGCTGAACGCCGACGCCGAGGCCGTCCCGGCGGGCGACCAATCGCCCTACGCGGCCAGCAGCGAGCCCGGCGTGACGACGGGACCCTGCCTCTGCATCGAGTGGGAGCTTCCGGTCGGGGTGGGCAACGAGGTCCAGTCCGACTCGGTGGCGTTCGACATCGACTTCCACGCCGTCCAGGCCCGCAACACCGATGGGACCGAGAACCCGTGCTGCGAGCCGACGACGACCTCGCTCTCGACCGGCGTCGCCGACTGGCAGGTCGTCGCCAGCCCGGACGGCACGACGGGCGCCGCGCAGGTCGTGACGGCGCACCCGGCGTGGTACCCGAACGTCAACCCGGACGACCCGGACGTACCCGGGGACTGCGACGCCGAGTGGATCACCCCGTACGGTGGCGACGGAGAGACCGACCAGCCCGCGGGCTCCTACGTCTACGAACTGACGTTCGTGGCGCCGGCGACCACCTCGACCGAGAACCCCTGCACGCTGTCGGGCGCGCTCGCGACGGACAACACCGGCCAACTCCTGCTCGACGGCGTCCAGATCGCCGGCCTGGGCAACGCCAACCCGGCGGACTTCCAGGACCCGACGAGCTACTCGGCCGCCGTCACGACCCCGGGCACGCACACGCTGCGCGCCGAGGTGACGAACAACCCGAGTCCGAGCGGGGACCCGGCGAACCCGACCGGGCTGTTCGTCTGCGCGCGGCTCGACTGCCCCTGCTCGGTGCGTGACGTCTGAGCGGTCGCCCACACCGGCTGACGGTTCCGGCCCCCACTCGGCGCTCGCGCCGACGACGGCCCCGGCGGTTCGACTCCGCCGCCCGGCGTTCCCCGCTGCACACACGCGGGCGGGGACCCATCATGACACACGACGACCGACTCATCGACCTGACCCGGCGCAAGCTGCTCATCGGCGCCGGCGCCATCGGCCTCGCCTCCGCGGGCGCCGGCCTCGGCACCTCGGCCCTGTTCAACGACCGCGAATCCTTCGAGGACAACGTCATCACGGCCGGGACGCTGGACCTGCTGGTCCACTACGACTCCGAGTACAACGGCGCGCCCGCCGAGAACCTCGCCCCGACCCCGAGCGGCGTGGTCGACGGCGAGCCGGGGCTGTTCTACACGCTCGACGACGTGAAACCCGGCGACAGCGGCTGGTTCCAGTTCTGTTTCGAGCTGACCACGAACCCTGCGTATCTGTGGGTCTGCACCGAGCAGACCGACGATTCCGAGAACGGCCAGAACGAGCCCGAGGAGGCGGCCGAGGGGACCGACACGGACGGCCTCGGCGAACTCGACGACGAGATCCTCGTCGACGTCTACTACGCCGAGGAAAACGGGACGCCCATCGCGGGCGGCGAACTCGCCTCCGGCGTGACGCTGGCGGGCGCGCTGGCCGCATTCGCGGGCGGGAAGGCGCTGAACGCCGACGCGGTCGACGCCGTGCCCGGCGACCAGACGCCGTACCCGCCGAGCAGCGAGCCCGGCGTCGTCACCGGCCCCTGCATCAGGTTCGACTGGGAGCTCCCGGCGGCGGTCGGCAACGAGGTCCAGTCCGACACGCTGGCCTTCGCCATCGACTTCCACGCCGTCCAGTCGCGCAATACGGACGGGACGGACAATCCGTGTACGGACGAGTCCGGTGGTGACTCCGGGTCCGGCGACGGCGGCAGCCAGCAGCCCGCGCCCCCCCAGACGGACTTCGAGGACGAGGACGACGCCGGCTGGCAGCTGTTCGGTGACGCCACGACCGCGGACGCACAGGTCGTCAGCTCCGGTGGCAACCCCGGGGCGTACCTGGAGGGCGTCGACACCGCGACCGGCGGCATCTGGTACTTCGACGCCCCGGCATCGTTCCTGGGCGACCAGTCCGCGTTCGCGGGCGGGAGCCTGGCGTACGACCTCCAGCAGTCCCCGGACGGGACGCTGGTCCGGGATGACATCGTCCTCGAGGGCGCCGGCACGACGCTCGTCTACCGGTACGACTCCGTGGCCGACTTCCCCGACGTCACGCCGGACTGGTCCGAGTACGACATCCCCCTCGACCCGAGCGCCGGCTGGACCGTCGGGTCCAGCAGCGGGTCTGCGGCGACCCCGACGGAGATCGCGAGCGTGCTCGGTGACCTGACGGCGCTCCGCATCCGCGGTGAGTTCGTCAACGGCAGCGACACCGGCGGGCTGGACAACCCGCGGTTCGTCGCTCCCTGAGGCGACCCACCCTGTTGCCGTCCGAACACCTCCGCTCACCGGCTGGATGAACGGTGCTGAACCGTCCGATGAGTGGCGGTAACGACACCGTACCGCCGGTAATCCGGCTGTACGCGACCCATACCTATGCCCCCATCTGACGAAGAGGGGGCGTCGAACCGGGCATCGCCCGGCCCCTCGCGACCGACGCGAGAACACCACACAGTATGACACACTTAACACGACGCCAACTACTCGCCGCAGCCGGCGTCGCCGGCGTGGGCACCGGGCTCGCCGGCGCGGGGCTCGCCCGCGCGACAGCCCGCGACCCACCCTACACGCGGTACACGTACGCCGCGCCCGGCGACACCGACGAACGCCGCCTCCGCGTCGCGTGGTACGAGACCTACACCACCGACGGTACTCCGTTCGCCGAGAGCACCAACAGCTCCGGCGAGACCAATCGGACCACGGTCTTCGACCCCGAGAGCGAGCCGACCTACGTGAACGACCCCGGCCCCGTCGTCAGCCTGCCGAACGTCCTCCCGGGCGACTCGGGCACGCTGGTGGTGGGGCTGGAGGCCCAGCCCGTCGAGACCGACGACGAGGGCGTCGACGTCTGGCTCCAGGTCGGGCTGACCGGCAATGCCGAGAACGGCGTCAACGAACCCGAGTCCCTCACAGCGGGCGAGGACGACCCGCTCGGGCCAGGGAGCGGCGACGCGAACTCGGGCGAGCTGGCCGACGCCCTCGATGTCCGCGTCTGGAAGGACGGCGGGTTCATGACCGGCTGTGACGGAGACTACGACTCAAGCTTCGAGACCAGCCTCGCGAACGACTCGCTGGCGGCCGTGAGCTCGACCGACCCCCTCGCCGACGGCGAGCTGGTCGTCGAGTGCCTCTCGCAGGGGAGCGCGCGCTGCGTGGGCTTCCGCTGGGAGCTTCCCGAGGCGACGGGGAACCACATCCAGGGCGACGGCGTCAGCTTCGACCTGCGGTTCCACGGCCAGTCCTGTGGCGCGGAGAACCCGTTCACCGGAGGGTCGCGATGAACCAGGGCTCCCGTGCAGGTCTCTCGGACGAGCGCGCGGTCGCCGGCCTGAGCCGTCGACAGCTGCTCGCGGCGATGACGGCCGTCGGCGCGACCGGCGGCTTCGTCGGCCTCTCGACCGGTGCCAGCCTGTTCGACCGCGAGCGCTTCGACGGGACGTTCGTGACCGGCATCGTCGACCTCGTCGTCGCCAGCTCGGTGAACGGCGCCAGCGAGCGCCTCGTCGACGGTGACCGGTTCACCCTCGACCTCGGCGAGCTGGAACCCGGGGACGAGGGGCAGGTCGACCTCCGACTCCTGCTCCCGGAGACGGGGAACGAGGCGTCGCCGAACAACCCGGCGTATCCCTGGTTCCGCCCATCGTGTATCGCGGCGAGCGGGACCCTGGTGGACGACCTCCGGATGACGCTCCGGTACGTCGACTGCGCCACCGGCGACATCGGGGCAGTGGTGGTACCCTGGAGCTCGCTCCGCGAGTTCGTCGAGACCTTCCGCGAGGGGTTCGCCCTCGATGGCCGGTCGCGGCCGAACCGCCAGCCGGGGAACCAGGCCTGTCTCGACGACCCGGTCTGCCTCCGGCTGGACTACGCCCTCCGTGACTCCTTCGAGGGGCAGGGCGACGTGCGCGTCGACATCGACTTCGTCGCGGCCCAGTGTCGCAACCACGCGGGCGAGGAGAACCCGTTCGCCGGGACCCCCGGACGGCGCTGTGACGACCCGCCCGAGGAACAGCCCGACTACAAGGGCATCAGCTTCATCGAGGTCTGGGGCAGGCTCGACGGCACCTGCACGAAGCTCGGGAAGCTGGACGTCTCCCGGAAGTACGTCGACCGCTGCGGCGGGGCCCTGGATGTCGTCGGTGAGGACCCGGACTACGACCCGGACACCATCGACGACAGCTACATCGTCAAGGGGCGATACGACCTCCCGGACGACGGCGATGATCCCTCGTGCGCGGACAGCGAGTACGACCTCGCGGTCACCGAGGTCGAGTTGAAGGACAACGACACGGAGACGTACGCTGTCGCGTTCGAACTCCTGAACAGCGACGGTACAGTCGGACCGGACCTCTGCAAGGTCGTCATCAAGGGTGGGCCGACCGAGGCCACCTACGCCGACCCGACCGACTTCGTCGACAACGCCACTGCGGGACTGCTGTACGCCCCAGAGGGCGGCCGATGACCGCCGAGGGCGCAGCCGCGGTCCGGCGCGCGAACCGCGCACTCGTGAGTGCGCTGGTGCTCGTCGTCGTGCTGGCGGCGGTAGCCCCGTTCGCCGCCTTCGGTGTCCCACAGCTGGTCGGCGCCGACCGGAGCTACGTCGTTCTCTCGGGGTCGATGGAGCCGTACATGTCCGCCGGCGACGCGGTCGTCGTCGCCGCCGGCCCGGCCGCGAGCATCCGCAAGGGTGACGTCATCACGTACGAGCGCGGTGGGGGTATCCCGACGACCCACCGGGTGGTCGAGCGCGTGACCGACGAGCAGGGGGTCGCCTTCCGGACGATGGGCGACGCCAACGAGGACCCCGACCCCGCGCTCGTCCGGCCGGACAGCGTGGTCGGGGAGGTCGTGGTGGTCCTCCCGTACGTCGGGTACGTGGTCCAGTTCGCCAACACCCCCATCGGCATCCTGTCGCTGGTGGTCGTCCCCATCGGCCTGCTGGTCCTCTCGGAGGGCTGGCGCTACACGGCGGCCCGACGCCGTCGGAAGGCGCCGACCGCCACCCGGCCCGCCATCCGGCGCGTGGTCGAGGAGACGGACGACGCCAGGGCGCCGACATCGCGGGCGCTCGCGACACCGCAGACGACGACCGGCACCCCGCCGGAACCCCGCCGGACGACATCGACGACCGACACCGGGCCCGCCAGCGGTGGCGAGTCCCAGCCCGTCTACGGCGTGAAGACGCTGGACCTCGGGCTCACGTTCCTGGTCCTCGTCGTGCTGGCGTCCTACAGCGGCTGGATGCTGTACAACGAGATCCGCGTCGAGTCCGCGATGATACTGGCGGGAGCCGTGATGGCCCTGCTGCTGCTCGCCGTGACCTGGCTGCTGGCGGCGCGTGCCGCCCGTTCCCCCGGCGAGGACAGTCCTCGCGAGCCCGAACGACAGACCGACCGCCCCGGCGGTGCGAGCGCGCCCCCGTCGCGCCCGGGACCCGAGCGGGGACAGGAGTCCACAGATGACTGAGACACGAACGCGGAGAACAGTGCTGGCGCTGCTGGTGACCACGTTCCTCATCGCTGCCGGAATCGGCGGCGTCGCGACCGTCGCGACCCTCGGCGACACCGAGACGGTGAGCATCACGGCGAGTGCAGACGTGAGACCGACAGGGACGGAGACACCGGCCGAGACATCGACGTCAACACCGACACCGGCCGAGACACCAACGCCAACGCCAACACCGGCCGAGACACCAACGCCAACGCCAACACCGGCCGAGACACCAACGCCAACGCCAACACCGGCCGAGACACCAACGCCAACGCCAACACCGGCCGAGACACCAACGCCAACGCCAACACCGGCCGAGACACCAACGCCAACGCCAACACCGGCCGAGACACCAACGCCAACGCCAACACCGGCCGAGACACCAACGCCAACGCCAACACCGGCCGAACGTCAGAATCAGGGGACCGAGTAATGATGAGCGTCCTGACGCTGATGGCACCGTTCCGCGGCCGCTCGTCGACCCGCGGTACCGAGGACAGCGACTCCAGGCCCGGACCCTGCCCGTTGCGGCTGCTTCCGGGGTTCGTCCCCGGCGGCTGGAAGCGCAACGTTGTGGTCGGTCTGACCTACCTCCTCGGGGTGCTGGTGCTCCTCGGCGTGGTCCGGTTCGTGATCGAACTCTTCTAGAACGGTCCCGCCGCTGGCGGGGTGTGATACGGGTCGCCCGGGGCCACCGCAGGGCCCTGCGGGCGAACGAAAGGGAGTGTGTGTGCGTGTGTCCGCGTTACCGACCGCAGCGGTCGGGGAGCGGAGCGTGTGACTCCCACATCCTCCACTCGACCCGGGCGCTGTCTCCGTAATAGGCCTTGTGTCATACCGTTCGTCGGCCGTCAGACGGTGGTCACACTGACCGGCGGTTCGTCAGACGCACGGCGGACCCGGACCGCCGTACGCCACTCCTCTGACCCGGTGCCTGCGGGCGGGCGCGCACTCGCCGGGCCGGCCCGCGGCCGGGTCAGTACTCGGTGCCCTTCCGCGCTCGCTGCCCGGCGTCGATGGGGTGGCGATGCTTGCGGACCTCGCTCACGAGGTCGGCAGCGTCGCCGAGGAACTCCGGCGGGGCGTGCCCACCGGTCAGGACGAGTTCGAGGTCATCGGGCTTGGACTCGACCAGTTCCACCACCTCCGCCGGGTCGACCAGCTCGCGCTCGGCGGCGTAGAGCACCTCGTCCAGCACGAGCATGTGCATCCCCTCGTCGGCATCGGCGTCCGGGTCGAACGGTGTCGACAGGTTCGCGTCGGCTGCCGCCGCGACGAGGTCGCGAGCGCGGTCCAGGCCCGCGTCGGCCTCGGCCGAGTGGTCGCGCTCCTCGCTCCCGTCGGGCATCGCGTGCCAGCCGTAGTGCCCCAGGTTCTCGTAGCTGAAACCCGGGAGCGCCGCGATGGCGTTGTACTCGCCGCGGACGTCCTCCACCGAATCCGCGCCCCCCTTCATGAACTGCAGGACGTGGACCCGGTAGCCGTGGCCGACGGCGCGCATCGCCATCCCGAGCGCGGCCGTCGTCTTCCCCTTCCCGTCGCCCCACCAGGCCTGCACGAGGCCGAACTCGTCGGGGGCGGCCGGTTCGATGTCCCGCGCCGTCGGCCGGACGCCCCCACCGGGGGTGTTCGCCCGGGTGTCAGCCGGGCTCGCGGGCTCGTCAGTCATCGTCGTCGTGGGAGTGGCCGTGGTCGTGCCCACCGTCGGCGTCGCTCCCGTCCCCGTCCTCGGCGGCCGCCATCGCCTCCTCCAGCACGCCGTCGAAGTCGTCAACCGGCAGGACGGAGTAGTCGACGCTGAGGGTGTCCTGCGTGGCGCGGACCTTCCCGACGAAGCCGGAGATCTCCTCCAGCGACCCCTCCACGATGAACAGCTCCATGCAGTAGTGGTCGCCGACGTGGTTGTGGACGTTCGAGGTGACCAGCGACTCGTGCTCGTGGCGCAGTTGCATCATCCGCTCCTCGGCGTTCGAGGTCTCGTAGTTGAACACGACGGTGACGACGCCGAGCAGGTTCCGCCCCTCCAGCCGCTTGTTCTCGAACTCGCTCAGCAGGTTCCGGGCACCCTCCCGGACGACCTCGCTCCGGCCGGTGTAGCCGTGTTCCTCAGCGAACTCGTCTAGCCGGTTCACGAGGGACTCGGGCATCGAGATGCTCACGACGGTCATGTTAGTAACTGGTGGGCACCGAGATATTAAGGAGTGGGGTGTGACCCTGGAACGGGCGTGGAATCTCTAGTGGCTCGGCTGCGTTCCAGCCATCTCCAGAGCGGAACAGCACGACATCGTTCTGTCCCTGTAACAGATATTACATACCATATGGCCATTTTAAGAATATATGCCAATTTTTAAATATAGGGCCACAATTAATAACTTGTCGCGCATCTTGGAGAGTTGCTTGCCCACATACAGAACACCCTGTCGGTCGGGAGAGCCCCTGCGACCGTGAGAACAGGTGCCGCCGCGCCTCAGTCGACCTCGATGGGCGTCTCCTCGCGGACGTTCCGAGCCGGGTCCGAGCTGGTCAGTCGCCCGACCAGCGTGCCGACGAGGGTGAGGAGGCTGCCGACGACGAGCCCCAGGAGGGCGAGGCGGTCGAAGCCGGACTGGCCCGCGCCCGGCGTGGCCAGTTCGAGGTTCACCGCGACCGCGCCCCACCCGAGGAGGCCGACGAGCGGCGCGAGCGCCACCGCGACGCCGATGACGACGCCGTCGTTGGCGTAGCCGTGGAGCCCCGCCAGCAGCGCGGCCAGCGCACAGATGCCGAGCAGGAGCGGCCGGCCGACGGCGCGGAACCGCTCGAAGTCGAACACGGCGAGGCCACCCCAGACGGAGGCGGTGACGACGAACGCGAGCGCCGCGACGATGGCGGCATACGAGAGGTAGATACCGCTCCGCCCCCGTTCGTAGCCGAACAGTAGCTCCATCGCCGTCCGGACGCGCGGGTCCACCATGTCCGCCGGTGGCAGCGCCCGGGGTATAACGCTTGACACCCACGGTCCGTGGAGGCGGCGTCCGGCAGGGCTTTCCGGCCCGCTCGCCGAGCAGCGTAGCGATGGCAACCACGGGCGAGCACGCCGGCCCGTTCCCCGGCGAGCGCGACGAGTCACTCCGGACGCGACTGGAGCGGCGACTGTTCAATTTCTTCCCGGCCTACCGGCTGGGCGGCGGGCGCGTCAAGTACATCAGCCGGGACTGGCGCGAGGTCCACGTCGCCGTCCCGCGGTCGCTGTGGACGCGCAACTACGTCGGCACCATCTTCGGCGGCTCGATGTACGCCGCCGTCGACCCGATATACATGCTGATGCTCATCCGGACGCTGGGCGACGAGTTCACCATCTGGGACAAGTCCGCCGAGATACGGTTCCGCGAGCCCGGCGAGTCCACCCTCCACGCCCGATTCGAACTGCCCGAATCCGAGACCGACGCCATCCGCGAGGAACTCGCCCCGGGCGAGTCGACCGACCGCGTCTACGAGGTCGACCTCGTCGACGAGGACGGCGTGGTCCACGCCGAGGTCGAGAAGACGCTGTACGTCCGGCGCGACGAGTGAGCGCGGGGACAGCGGGCCGCCGGGAGCCGAGCGAGACTTGTGGCTCGGGAAGCTACCGACCCCTATGACCGACGACGCGGCCGGTGACGGTTGGAGCCGCGAGGCCGCCGTCGACCGCCTCGACGACCTGGTCGACACCATCGAAGCAGAGCGCATGCCCGTCCCCGTGCGGGAGGTGTGGGTGACCGGCGACCTCGTCCTCGGGGTCGACCCGGTCGAGCGCCTGGAGGTGTACCTGACGAAGGACCTGCTGTTCAAGGACGCCCCAGAGCGCGACGAGGAGTTCCGGAAGTCCCACGGCGTGCAGGGCGTCGGCAAGACCGTCTCGGCGGCGTGGGCCGACGAGTACCCGGAGCATCTCCGGGCGAACGCGAACGGCCACGCCGCCCCTGAGAAGTGCCTCGCCGCACACCTGTTCGGCGACAGCGACGAACCCGTCCACCTCGAGGTGTGCAACACGGGCTTCGAGAACAACGTCACCCAGCGCCTGCGCGGGGCCCGCGCCCGCGGGGACTACACCCAGTTGCTCGACCCCCGGGCCGCGTGCCTGTGGGTGCAGGGTGAGGACGGCGGCGTCCGGAGCGAGGAGGCGTTCCGCAAGCTCCGGGAGGGGGAGTTCGTCTTCCCGACGCTGTCGAAGGCGCTGGAGATGCTGGAGATGGACCCCGAGGAGGCCGAGGCGGCGGCCGCGGAACTGCGCGCGCACCGGCGCGAGCGCGACGGGCGGACGGTGCGTGGCGACGTGGTGTGAGCGGGTTCGCGCGGCCTCGGCGCTATCGTCCGGGATAGAATCCACGACAGCGACGGAAGCGCCGGCGGCTGCACTCCGGTCGCGTCACGCGCCATCCCGACGCTCCCCGGATGCGTCCGTGCTGTCCGCCCCATCGCCCTCGGACCGCGTCGGGGCCGGGCGAGCGGCGTCGGTCCGTTCCGCTACGGTCACCGCGTACAGGTGATTGTCGTGGCTTCCGACGTACGCCGTGCCGTCGACCACGGCGAGCGACCAGACCCCGCCACCGGCCTCGAACCGCCACTGCTCGGTTCCGCGCGCGGCGTCCAGCGCGTACAGGTGGCCGTCGTAGCTGCCGACGTAGACCGTCCCGTCGCGTACCGCCGGGACCGACGAGATGGCCCCACCGGTCGCGTACCGCCAGCTTCGGTCGCCGCTCGTCGCGTCGACCGCGTAGAGATAGCCATCTTTGCATCCGACGTAGACCGCCCCCTCGGCGACCGCCGGGGCGGACCTGGGGTGGTACCGCCCGCCGTCGAACCGCCACCGTTCGGCTCCCGTCGCCGCGTCGAGCGCGTACAGGCAGTCGTCCCGGTAGCCGACGTATATCGTGTCCTCGGTCACCGTCGGTGCGGTCCCGACCGCGCTCCCACCGCCGAAGCGCCACCGTTCCATCCCGGTGTCGATATCCACCGCGTACAGCCCCCCGTCGTCACCGGTCGGGTTCCCGGCGTAGACCGTCCCGTCAGCTACCGTCGGCGAGACGCCCGCACCCTCGAACCGCCACCGTTCGCTGCCGCTGCCCGCATCCAGCGCGTACAAGATAGCACCGTCGTCGTACCCACCGACGAAGACCGTGTCCCCGACGACGGCCGGCGTGGGATACAGCTTCCCATCGGGGGTGAACGCCCACTGCTGGGTGCCAGTCGCTACGTCCACCGCGTACAGCCGCGCGTCTCCTCCGAGATAGACCGTTCCATCCGCCACGGCGGGCACGGAGGAGGACATCGACCCGGCCTCGAACCGCCACCGTTCGGCACCGCTGTCCACATCCAGCGCGTGCAGGTGGCCGTCGTCACTCCCGACGTAGACGACCCCCCGTCTCACCACCGGCGTGGTTCGAATCTTCCCGCCGGTTTCGACCCGCCACCGCTCGGCGCCGACGCCGCCGTCCCGTCGCTCGTCGCGCATACACGGCGGGTCATGGTGGACGGAGTATCAAATCCCTGACGGCACGGCGGCCCACGTCCGCTCGTCCGGCGTCGGTCGTTGGCCGACCGGCGCGGGCGTGACGGGCGGCCGGTGCGTGGCGACGTGGTGTGAGCGACGGCCAGCGGCGCCAGCGTCGGATTTAATCCGCCACACTCCCCAGCCACGCGTATGGTGGACGCGTTCGAGGCCATCAGCTTCCTGACGCGGTCGGAGAACCGCGTCGACGTGCTGACCGGGCTCGCTGGGGGACCACACACCGAACGGGAGCTGGTGGCCGCGACGGGCGTATCGGACGTGACGGTGGGGCGCATCCTCGACGACTTCGCGGCCCGCGGCTGGGTGGTCGAGCGCGAGGACGGATACGAGCGGACACGTGTCGGTGACCTCGTCGCGGCGGACTACGAGCAGTTCGCCGACTCGATGGACCTGGCCTGCCGGCTGGGGCCGGTCCGGGACCTGTTCCCGGTCGCGGAGTTCCCGTTCGACCTCCGACTCCTGACGGACGCGCGGGTGTCGGACCCGGACCGGTTCGACCCGCTGCGAGCGGTCGACCGCTGGAAGGAACTGCTCCGCGGCGCCGACCGCTTCGTCGGCGTCGCCCCGGCCGCGACGGGGACGACGGTCGTCGCCGAGCCGTTCCACGAGGAGATCACCGAACACGGCCTGTCGTTCAGCGCCGTCGTCTCCCAGCAGTACTACGAGACGGTCACGTCGCGCGCCGAGGCGCGACGACTGGTCCGCGAGGAACTGGAGGCCGGCGCGGAGATGTATCTCGCCACGGACGAGACGGAGTTCCAGGTGTCGGTCGCGGCCTTCGACGACGTGGCCACCATCTCGGCCTACGACGACGCGGGCAACCTCCAGGCGGGCATCGAAACCCGTGCGGAACCGGTCCACGGGTGGGTGCTGGACACCTACGAGTCCCACCGCGAGGACGCCACCCGCCTGACTCCAGAGGACTTCGCCGAGTGAGTGCCCCATCACACACCGTGTCGAGACACACACCGTGTGACGCACACGACGCTTGTGTCATTTCACCGATAATAAACAAGTGGACGGCAGGCCCACGTCCGTCCGGGGATGCACCCCGGATAACCGATGAACTTCGCGAACCACGTCGAGTTCCAGGCCACCGACCGGCCGGGGGAACTCGCCATCACCGACCCGAAGCGGGAGATGAGCTACGGGGAACTGGAGGCCGAGACGAGCGCGGTGGCGAACGGACTCGCGGGGCTGGGCGTCGAGCCGGGAGACCGCGTCGCCCTGTTCCTGCCGAACCTGACAACGTTCCTCACGAGCTACCTCGGCGCGATGAAGCTGGGCGCGATTCCGGTGCCCATCAACCTCCGGTTCGGACAGAGCGAGATCGCCCACGTCGTCACCGACGCCGACCCCGAGGCGATCGTCGTCTTCGACGAGGCCGCCGAGGCGTTCGCCGAGAAGCCGCTGGACGCCGAGCTGGTCGTGGTCGGTGACGAGGCTCCAGAGGGCACCACCCCGTACGGCGGCCTCGTCGCCGACGCCACGAAGGAGTTCGAAATCGAGCCCCGACTGGACAGCGAGGTGGCGGAGATCCTCTACACCAGTGGCACCACCGGCCGGCCGAAGGGGGTCCAGCACACCCACGGGAACCTCTCGGCCAACGCCCGTGGGGGGCGCGCACTGATGGAGTACGGGCCCGAAACCTCGTTCCTGACCGTGGCCCCGTGTTTCCACGCCTCCGGGCTGAACGCGACGACGACGCCGTCGCTGGCCCACGGCGCCCAGAACCACTTCCTCCCGGAGTGGGACCCGGAACTCGCCCTCCGGACGATGGCCGACCGTGACGTGACCTACACGATGCTCATCCCGACGATGGTGCTGGACCTGCTGGAGCACGGCACCGAGGGGTACGACCTGTCGGCGTTCGAGTCGCTCAACGTCGGCGGCTCGCCGATGCCGGCCGAGCGCATCGACGAGGCCGAGGCCGCACTGGGCTGTGACCTCTACGAGGGGTACGGGATGACCGAGACCACGCTCGGCGCCGCCGGCAACACGCCCGGGCAGGATGTCTACAAGGCGGGCAGCATCGGCACCGTCGCCGAGGAGTGGGCCGAGGCCCGTGTCGAGGACCCCGAGACCGGCGAGACGGTCGCCCAGGGCGAGAAGGGGGAACTGCTCTGGCACGGCGACGTCGTGATGAAGGGCTACTGGAACCTGCCCGAGAAGAACGACGAGGTGTTCGTCACCCGTGCGGGCAAGGAGTGGCTCCGCTCGGGCGACATCGGCCACGTCGATGCTGACGGCCACCTGTTCCTCGACGACCGCATCGACGACATGTTCATCTCGGGCGGCGAGAACGTCTACCCTCGCGAGATCGAGGACGTCATCTACGAACTCGACGGCGTGCAGGAGGCCGCCGTCGTGGGCACGCCCCACGAGCGCCTGGGCGAACAGGTCACCGCCATCGTCCGCGGCGACGTGACCGCCGACGAGGTGCAGGACGTCTGCCGGGGAGCGCTCGCGGACTACAAGGTGCCCCGCGAGGTCCACGTCCGCGACGAGCCGCTGCCCCAGACGGCGACGATGAAACTCGACAAGGTCGCTCTACGGGACGAGTACGGGGAGTAGAGCCCAAAGAGCACGCGCGCTATTCGCTCGCCCCATCCCAGTCCTCGCCGCCGACGGCGTGGTCCAGCGGCGTCCACGCGCCCGACTCGGCCGTCCGTTCGTCGACCCGGAGTTCGACACCCCCGTCGTCGCCGGTTCGGACCCGGACGTGGCGGTCGCAGAAGTGACTCAGCGTCTCGACGGTCCGGTCGTCCGCGAGCGAGGCGTCGATGGCGAAGACGCCGAGGTCGTCGGTCGCGATGATGCGGCCGGTCAGCATGTGGACGAAGCGGGACACCTCCCGGAGCGAGGCGTGCGCCAGCAGCGACGACAGCGACAGGAGCCCGATTCGGACGTTGTCGGCCGTCGCCGCGATCTTCTCGTAGAGGACGGAGAACTCGACCTCGATACCCGTCAGGTCGCCCGGGTTCGAGATGGGCTCGGCGTGGGTGGTGAACCGCTCCTCGTCACGGTCGCCCGGGCCCGTGCAGTCGACGATGCCGAGCCGCGACCGGTCGACCGACCGCGTGGGGCGGTCGAGCCGTTCGAGCAGGCCACGCCCCCCGAGGTCGGCGGCGACCAGCAGCAGCGACTCGGCGCTCGACCCCGCGGTGAGGAGGTCGAGCGCGAGTTCGCGGGCGAGGACGCCGGAGGGACTGCTGACCAGCAGGTTCGTGCCCGGCGCGGCCGCCTCCAGGGGGATACCGGGCTGGAACTCGTAGCGGAAGGCCTCCGAACCCTGGGGCATCACCGGTCACCCCCGGCCGCGGCGGCCTCGTGACCCGCCAGCCGTCCGTACACCTCGAACCACTCGACTGCCGACGCCGCGAGGAGCTGCAGGTACCCCGCCTCCTCGTCGGAGAACGTCCGGGGCTCGTCGTCGTAGACACAGAGGGTGCCGACGGGGAGCCCCGCGTCGGTCCGGAGCGGGGCGCCGGCGTAGAACCGGATGTCGTGCGCGGCGAGCGTCTCGTTGTCGGTGAAGCGCGGGTCCGCCGCCGTATCCTCGACGACGGTGACCCCCTCGTCGAGGATGGAGTACGTGCAGATGGACTCCTCGCGTGGCATCGATGGCAGGTCGGGGCCGGTACAGGCGAGCACCTCCTGTGTGGACTCCGCGACGATGTTGACCGACGCCCGGTCGAGGTCGAAATGCCGGACGGCGAGTTCGGTGACCCGGTCGAGCGCCGCGGCGAGCGCGTCGGAGCCGAGGTCCAGTCCCGTCAGCGTGGCGAGTCGTGCGGACTCGTCGACGGGCAGCGGGTAGGCCGTCTGGGTGCGCCGCTGGGCAGTCACGGTGACGAGCGCCGCCAGCCGCTCGGCCGCGGCGGGACCGTCACGGTTGAGATACTCGACGACGAGCGGTGTCTCGAGGCCCTCGGTCACCGTCTCACGGTCCGTCGCGGTGTAGAGGATGCACCCGATATCCTGGGCCCGGTCGCGGACGTACCTGATGAGGTCGATGCCGGTGCCGTCCGGGAGGTCGTACTCGGTGACCAGGCAGTCGATGTCGGTCTCCTGCAACTGCTGTCGTGCTGCCGCGACCGAGTCGCTCCAGACGACGGAGAGTTCCGCCTCGGCGGCCAGTCGGGCCCGTGGCCCGTCCGGGTCGTCGTCGGGGTCGACACAGAGGACGGTTGCCTCGCTCATTCCGGTAGACGATGCGTACTGGCGCGGCGCCCGGCATAAACACTCGGGGGAACGGCGGGTGGACGGAGCCCGGTGGCCCGACGGAGCACGGGGCGCCACCCTCGGCTGCTCACTCGGCGGCGAGTTCGCGGACCTTCTCGATGTTCCAGGCGAAACTCCGGCCGTCCTCGGTCGGCGTCTCCAGCACCAGCGGCACGTCCGCGACGGCGTCGTGGTTGACGAACGCGCGCATCCCATCCTCGCCGATGTGGCCCTCGCCGATGTGGGCGTGCTCGTCCTTGTTGGTGCCACACTCGTGTTTGGAGTCGTTGAGGTGGACGCAGGCGAGACGGTCCAGCCCCACCGTGTCGGCGAACGCGGCGAACGTCTCGTCGACGCCCGCGGGCGTGGAGATGTCGTAGCCCGCGGCGAACATGTGGGCGGTGTCCAGACAGACCTCGAGGCCGTGGCGGGACTCGTCGCAGACGTACGCGAGGTGCTCGAACTGGCCGCCGAGTTTCGTTCCGGAGCCGGCGTCAGACTCGACGAGAATCGTCACGCCGTCGGGCACGTCCAGTTCGTCGAGTGACGCGACGGCGTTCGCCAGCCCGCCCTCGACGCCCGCACCGGTGTGCGCGCCGAGGTGGACGTTGACGTAGTCGATATCGAGGCGGTCGGCGACGTCGAGTTCCGTCTGCATCGAGGCGACGGACTTCTCGTGGAGGTCGTCCTTCGGCGTACAGAGGTTGACGAGATACGAGGAGTGGATGACCCACGGGCCCACGTCGTGGTCGGCGGTGAGGTCACGGAACGCCGCGGCGTCGGCCTCGTCGATGGACGGGTCCGCCCACACCTGCGGGGAGTGGCTGAATATCTGCCCGCAGTTGCCGTCGTACTCCAGTTGCTCCTCGACCGCGTTCTGGACGCCCCCCGCGATGGAGGTGTGCGCGCCGACTCTGAGCATGGCCGCCTGTCCGCCCGGGCCGACGTAGTGCCTTCCGGTCGCGGCACGGGCGTGGCGACGGAGCCGGCCGAGAGGCGGCCGTCTACCGCGCGCCGTCGCGGCGGGTGGACGCGTCGGCATCGGCCGCGACCTGGTCGTCGAGGTTCCACTCCGCGGCGCGACGCTCGGCCTCCGCCCTAGTGTCGTCTTTGTCGCTCCAACCCCTCAAAGGTGCGTCTGGAACTCGTTCAGCTGGCCGTCGTCGGTTGCTCGGCGAGCAAGCTTCAACCCCTCAAAGGTGCGTCTGGAACTGTGGAGATGTTCACCGCCGCGCCGCCACTGCCGCTTCAACCCCTCAAAGGTGCGTCTGGAACACGGAGCAGCCCGCGGATGGCATCGGACTTGTTCCCGCTTCAACCCCTCAAAGGTGCGTCTGGAACCGTCACGCGCTCAAGGATACCACTCACGCCGACGCTTCAACCCCTCAAAGGTGCGTCTGGAACTCTGAAGCGTCAGTGATACGACCTTGCGGTGTCTGCTTCAACCCCTCAAAGGTGCGTCTGGAACGCCCTGGCGACGTGACCATGGACACCGACGACAAGCTTCAACCCCTCAAAGGTGCGTCTGGAACACGCGGTTCGGGATGCCTTGCACGGCGCCCTCCAGAAGCTTCAACCCCTCAAAGGTGCGTCTGGAACTGCCTTCGTGGTGATGGTCTGGTCGTCGCTTGTGAGGCTTCAACCCCTCAAAGGTGCGTCTGGAACCCTCCCGGACGACCCCGAAGACATCGGTGTCTCGGAGCTTCAACCCCTCAAAGGTGCGTCTGGAACGTCGCTGTCGGCGCGGTCGCGGTCCTCGACATGGTCGCTTCAACCCCTCAAAGGTGCGTCTGGAACTACACATGTAGTAAGCCAAACGGGGTGCGAGGGGTGCTTCAACCCCTCAAAGGTGCGTCTGGAACTCGCGACGGCTTCCTGAGTTCGGGCCGACCACTCGCTTCAACCCCTCAAAGGTGCGTCTGGAACGCGTTCCTTGCATCCGTGCGGTCGCTACACAGCAGTCGCGCTTCAACCCCTCAAAGGTGCGTCTGGAACGTCGAGAGCGGCGCTCCCGCCGCTCAGGAGGGTGTGCTTCAACCCCTCAAAGGTGCGTCTGGAACGTTCTCGGGGAGCCCGTCGGAGAGCAGGATGCCCTCGCTTCAACCCCTCAAAGGTGCGTCTGGAACGCTGTGTCTTCTCCAGCTGCGAGGCCATCATCGAGCTTCAACCCCTCAAAGGTGCGTCTGGAACATACCGAGACCATCGTCCAGGGGATGGTGAACACGCTTCAACCCCTCAAAGGTGCGTCTGGAACCGGACCCATCGGCAACCTCGGTTCCTACATCGCTGAGCTTCAACCCCTCAAAGGTGCGTCTGGAACACGCGCAAGAGGCCCGGCACCCGATACGGCGGACAGCTTCAACCCCTCAAAGGTGCGTCTGGAACGCAATCTGGTTCGGTCGTGAAATCTGCGACAAGCAGCTTCAACCCCTCAAAGGTGCGTCTGGAACCCCTCAGTTTTACAGTGCGGGCGGGTAGCTGTTGCTGCTTCAACCCCTCAAAGGTGCGTCTGGAACCAAGAAGGCGCTCGACCGTGCTGGAATCGGTCCGCAGCTTCAACCCCTCAAAGGTGCGTCTGGAACGCCGTCGTCGCGGAGGAACTCGGGGACCTGCTCTGGCTTCAACCCCTCAAAGGTGCGTCTGGAACCCGTCGCGGACGGTGACGCGGTAGCCGTCGCCGGTGCTTCAACCCCTCAAAGGTGCGTCTGGAACATCCTGCTCCTGGTGGTCGACCGCTTGCCCGCGGAGCTTCAACCCCTCAAAGGTGCGTCTGGAACGTGTGGCCGTTATCGGCGATGTAGACGGTGGCGACGCTTCAACCCCTCAAAGGTGCGTCTGGAACACACCGAGGGCAACCGCTCGGTCGTCGCGGGCCCGCTTCAACCCCTCAAAGGTGCGTCTGGAACGGTTGTTCGTTCTCTGTTCAGAGTGACCACAGAACAGCTTCAACCCCTCAAAGGTGCGTCTGGAACCGCTTTACCATATCACGCATTTATTCTGAAAACTAGCTTCAACCCCTCAAAGGTGCGTCTGGAACGGTCGAGCTGGACGTGCTGGCCCGCGCCGCGTGACGCTTCAACCCCTCAAAGGTGCGTCTGGAACCTGACGTATCTTGCCGCCCAGTATCGGATGGGCGTGCTTCAACCCCTCAAAGGTGCGTCTGGAACCCGCGACCCCGAGCGGTCGGACGACCAGGCGAACGCTTCAACCCCTCAAAGGTGCGTCTGGAACCGGGCAGGGTGGGGCGCGATGCAGGTTTTCTCTATCGCTTCAACCCCTCAAAGGTGCGTCTGGAACCCGGTGTCGGTGTCGACAGCCTGGACCTGCGTGTTCGCTTCAACCCCTCAAAGGTGCGTCTGGAACTGCGGATTCAGGGGCCAATTAACGACTTTTTTGCGAGCTTCAACCCCTCAAAGGTGCGTCTGGAACAACGCAGTCCGGGCACATGCCGTTCGGCATCCGTCTGCTTCAACCCCTCAAAGGTGCGTCTGGAACAGGCGGGGCTGGTTGATGTCTACCGCGAGAAGGGGCCGCTTCAACCCCTCAAAGGTGCGTCTGGAACACCAGCTCTTCGAGGTGGCGCATGTCCGTCGCCAGCTTCAACCCCTCAAAGGTGCGTCTGGAACCGACCTGGCGCTCAGTCACGTCGTAGAATTGGTTGCTTCAACCCCTCAAAGGTGCGTCTGGAACCGGACATCGCCGGTGGGTTGGATGCTGCGACCGGGAGCTTCAACCCCTCAAAGGTGCGTCTGGAACCAGGTCCTCGGCCGGCTGGAGATCTCGGATGGCGCTTCAACCCCTCAAAGGTGCGTCTGGAACCGCAGCCATCCCCATCGTCATCCCGGCGACGATAACGCTTCAACCCCTCAAAGGTGCGTCTGGAACACGCGCCGGTCGCGTCCGGGCGGCCGTTGATGGCGAGGCTTCAACCCCTCAAAGGTGCGTCTGGAACCGCGAACGGCGTGAACGGGTAGTCCCCGTGCCCGATGCTTCAACCCCTCAAAGGTGCGTCTGGAACACGCGCCGGTCGCGTCCGGGCGGCCGTTGATGGCGAGGCTTCAACCCCTCAAAGGTGCGTCTGGAACCGCGAACGGCGTGAACGGGTAGTCCCCGTGCCCGATGCTTCAACCCCTCAAAGGTGCGTCTGGAACAGCGATGGGCCACTCGGAGATCGAGCAGGCCCTGACGCTTCAACCCCTCAAAGGTGCGTCTGGAACCCGGTGGGTGGGACGATAGGCGTACTCGTCGCCCTGCTTCAACCCCTCAAAGGTGCGTCTGGAACGTGTCATCTTCTCTTAAATAGTAACGGCGCAGGTCAACCGACCCGAGCCGTCAGCTTCAACCCCTCAAAGGTGCGTCTGGAACGACCGTGGCGTGGTCCTGTGCCTGCTCGCGGTCGAGGCTTCAACCCCTCAAAGGTGCGTCTGGAACAGGCCTCGCACCGGACGAGCGGGACGCCGTCTCGCTCGCTTCAACCCCTCAAAGGTGCGTCTGGAACACCGTCTCCACAATCACGCCCCGTGGCGAGGCGGGCGCTTCAACCCCTCAAAGGTGCGTCTGGAACGGTCGCTGGGCGCGGCGGCTGGCGGATCGGATGCGCTTCAACCCCTCAAAGGTGCGTCTGGAACGCGCCCGTCTGGTCGTCGAGGATGAACGTCTGCTCGCTTCAACCCCTCAAAGGTGCGTCTGGAACCTCCTCGCTGGCGGCGAAACGAACACAATCTATGAGCTTCAACCCCTCAAAGGTGCGTCTGGAACCGGCGAGTCGCGGGGCCGTATCCGCAGCCGGAGCAGCTTCAACCCCTCAAAGGTGCGTCTGGAACAGGATAGCGCCGAACTCCGAGATGAGGATGCTCGAGCTTCAACCCCTCAAAGGTGCGTCTGGAACCATGGTCCGGACGTCCACCTGCCGCTCGACGAGGTGGCTTCAACCCCTCAAAGGTGCGTCTGGAACTCTCGGAGTCGGCGGCCGTCACCGACGAGGTCACGGCGCTTCAACCCCTCAAAGGTGCGTCTGGAACGATGGCCGCGACGATGCAGTACAGCGCCGCTTTCGCGCTTCAACCCCTCAAAGGTGCGTCTGGAACTCGTCAAATTCACGACCCCACCGACTGCCGCCACGTTGCTTCAACCCCTCAAAGGTGCGTCTGGAACAACCTCGCGGTCCCAGCGAGTAGACTCATAGCCGAAGCTTCAACCCCTCAAAGGTGCGTCTGGAACGGTCCTCGAACCGCGCGAGGTCCTCCACGAGGCCGCTTCAACCCCTCAAAGGTGCGTCTGGAACCCGCACACGTCCGGTTCGCTGTGGTGGTTGCCCCAGCTTCAACCCCTCAAAGGTGCGTCTGGAACCGGCGCTCCCCTCGACGGTCCAGGAGTAGTCGATTTCGCTTCAACCCCTCAAAGGTGCGTCTGGAACGATGCGCCGGAGCGCGGCCTGCATCTGCGGGATGTCGCTTCAACCCCTCAAAGGTGCGTCTGGAACGCGCGAACGCGGGCAGGAGGAATCGCGCGGCCAGCTGCTTCAACCCCTCAAAGGTGCGTCTGGAACCTCGCGGTTGCTCACTGTCCACCGGGGCTGCGAGCTTCAACCCCTCAAAGGTGCGTCTGGAACATGGGGTCGCCGTTCTCCATCCGGCGCGCCCAGTCGCTTCAACCCCTCAAAGGTGCGTCTGGAACCTCGTCGACCTCGCCCATCACCTCGCTGTAGCGATCGCTTCAACCCCTCAAAGGTGCGTCTGGAACATTCTCGGCTACAAGGACGAAGGCGACTACTTCCAGCTTCAACCCCTCAAAGGTGCGTCTGGAACGAGGTGGCTGAGCCGGCATGACCGCCCGCATCGAGCTTCAACCCCTCAAAGGTGCGTCTGGAACAGGAGGTCCTGGAGGCGGCGGCCCGCGCGGTGTATCCGCTTCAACCCCTCAAAGGTGCGTCTGGAACGCAGGCCGACACCGGCCACATCTGCGCCGCGTGCGCGCTTCAACCCCTCAAAGGTGCGTCTGGAACCCGGCCGCCACGACGGCCACGTTCGCTCCATCCGAGCTTCAACCCCTCAAAGGTGCGTCTGGAACTCGGTGTTGACGCGCTTGTCGTGGCCGGTGTAGCCGCTTCAACCCCTCAAAGGTGCGTCTGGAACGTGTCGCCCAGCTCGTCGAAGTCGCAGTGCTGGCTGCTTCAACCCCTCAAAGGTGCGTCTGGAACTGCGGACGGAACGCCCGAGCGGGTGCGGGCACACCGCTTCAACCCCTCAAAGGTGCGTCTGGAACAAAGCTGAACCGCCGCCTCATCCACGACATCCGGGAGCTTCAACCCCTCAAAGGTGCGTCTGGAACTCCGCCGTGGTCGCCGTCGCCTTGACGCGGACGCTTCAACCCCTCAAAGGTGCGTCTGGAACGAAGGCCCTCGTCGAGACCATCTCGTTCCTGGCTCTGCTTCAACCCCTCAAAGGTGCGTCTGGAACGAAGCGTCCGGCGGCGGCAACTCTACGCCGTCGCTCGCTTCAACCCCTCAAAGGTGCGTCTGGAACAAGAGCAAATCGTCAATCGCTTCCCGAATATTCCAGGGAGCTTCAACCCCTCAAAGGTGCGTCTGGAACCTAAACCCGAATTTCCACACTTCTCCGCCATAGTTGCTTCAACCCCTCAAAGGTGCGTCTGGAACCATTCTTCGAATTCATCCCCGCAGAGTTTGCACTCGCTTCAACCCCTCAAAGGTGCGTCTGGAACGCCACAGCGATGCGTGGTGGTCGTTCGGGGACAGCTTCAACCCCTCAAAGGTGCGTCTGGAACAGGGTGACAACCACACCAGCGTACTGTCCCAACTGCTTCAACCCCTCAAAGGTGCGTCTGGAACAACGGCTCCCGGGGCGACCTCCACAGCAACGCGCTGCTTCAACCCCTCAAAGGTGCGTCTGGAACGGTGGTGCCCCCGTCTGTTCGTCGTCGTTCCCGGTCGCTTCAACCCCTCAAAGGTGCGTCTGGAACACATACACACCCATGTCCACATCCGAATCCGCGGAGGCTTCAACCCCTCAAAGGTGCGTCTGGAACGATTGAACCCCGCGAAGCCGGACCACCGGCCACGCTGCTTCAACCCCTCAAAGGTGCGTCTGGAACAGCCAGTTGCCCTCCGCGAACTTGTCGAAGCGGACGCTTCAACCCCTCAAAGGTGCGTCTGGAACGCAGGAACTGCTCTCGCACGTCGACAGCGGGTGCCCGCTTCAACCCCTCAAAGGTGCGTCTGGAACAAGGTGGTTCTGCATCCGCCCAGGCTGGTCCACGCTTCAACCCCTCAAAGGTGCGTCTGGAACCTTGTTGCCCTGTCTGCCAAAGAAATGGCCGCGTTGGCTTCAACCCCTCAAAGGTGCGTCTGGAACCTCGCCCTCGGTCAGGGCCTGCTCGACGTGGGCGCTGCTTCAACCCCTCAAAGGTGCGTCTGGAACCACTCGTCAAGGCCACGCCGGACGGTTTCGAGGATGCTTCAACCCCTCAAAGGTGCGTCTGGAACCACCTCGCGCTGCCGGTGGCCGCACGCTTCGCACTCGCTTCAACCCCTCAAAGGTGCGTCTGGAACGCCTCGAAGACGGGCAAGCACCACTTTCAGGATTGGCTTCAACCCCTCAAAGGTGCGTCTGGAACGCCCGGGGCGACGGGTGCAACTGCCCGGACAAACAGCTTCAACCCCTCAAAGGTGCGTCTGGAACCATGTCAACCGTATCCACGAACGGCAGTTCAAGCACGCTTCAACCCCTCAAAGGTGCGTCTGGAACCCGTCAGCGAGCCGCCTGACGCCCGTGAGAGCGTCCTGCTTCAACCCCTCAAAGGTGCGTCTGGAACGCGCGGACCGTCGAGCGGGTCGGTATCGATTGAGACCGCTTCAACCCCTCAAAGGTGCGTCTGGAACCATGCCTGATTGACGGGGCATAAGGCTCTATACGGTCGGTTCTTCATCAGGATTTTCATCGACCCCCAATTCCCGCCTACACCCCGGGGGGTCGATGGATTCGCAGCTATGTGAACCGGCTTCCCGGCCTCTCAGCGCTTCCAAACACTGTATAATCGACGTAGTCCTGCGTTTCGGCCTCGAATACCATTACCGAGTCCTCTGGCACGAGTTGGTCGTCGATTTGGTTCTTTAATTTCGTCACCTGGCCTTCAGTCAGGTTGCCGTAGAAGACCGAGTTCTGGATGTGTTCCAACTTCTGCCGGAGCAGTTTGCGGTAGACCCGCGTCCGCTCCGCAGGCACGTCGTATACGACGATAACGAGCACTCACCACCACCTCTCAGTGGCCCGATACGGTTCGTTCGCGATGAGATGCTTCTTCAGGCTGTACACGTCCGTGCGGACGAGCGTTTTGTAGCTAACTTTCCGGTTGAGCCTCGGATGTTCGATTGTTTCGTCCAACATCTTCTCGAATTCCTCAAGTACTGCCAGACGGCCGTCTTCCGAGAGGAGGCAGCCTTCCAGTTCGGACTCGAAATCATCGATGCTGATATGTTGCCGATTCACCACTCGGAACGCGACGCGGTCGGCGAGGAGGGGTTTGAATATATCCGCGATATCGAGTGAGAGGGTGAAACGTCTCTCTCCAGGCTCGTGGAGGAACCCGACAGTTGGATCCAGAGCAGTCTGCCGAATGGCAGAGACACAGGACGTGTAGACCATTCCATTGAGGAACGATATCAACGCATTTGCCTCACTAGTTGGTGGATTGTACTCACGCTGCGTCAGCTCGAATGGGTCTCTGAGAATGGTATCAAAACAGCGGTAGTATGCCTTCCGCGCTGTTGCTTCGATTCCCCTGAGTTCGTCGATAGAGTCCCTATCATCGTCGCAGACTCGTTGCTTCAAACCTTCGAGCCGGTTCAGTGCCCCCGTAAAATCGCCCCGCTTATCATCGTAGTATCGCACGTTTGCCCGCATGTTATGGATACTAGCCGCTACGAAATCCTCAGCAATGCTCAATCGCCGTGCCGGGTCGTCGTACGCCCGGACCTGTTGCACGACCGTGTCTCCGGAAATGTGATCCCGCTTCGGTAGGTACGAGCCCCGATAGTGGTCCTTCCAACCAAATACGTGTACGGGGATGCCGTGTTCGTTCAGCAACCCCAGAGCCCTAGTGTTAAACGTTATTTGTCCATGCAGGTATAGCGTGTCGACGCTCTCCACTGGAAGGTATTCCGTCTCTCCATCCAGAGTATCGATTCGGAGTGTCCCTTCGTTCCGTTTGAGATCCCCGTCGGCGAAGATATGGTGATTGGGCTTCGTCATCGTTACACCCAGCAGATGTCCTGATACAGACAGCTGTCACAGTACGGCTTCTTCTCGAGTTCGGGCGGTTCGTCTCGTTCTACCGTCTGAATGACACCGCGAATCGATTCTTCGACCCATTCACGTGAGTCCGCATCGAGTTCGACAGGCTCGCGTTTACGCTCTGC
The DNA here is from genome assembly GCF_024298825.1 of Haloglomus salinum. Classification (NCBI taxonomy): domain Archaea; kingdom Methanobacteriati; phylum Methanobacteriota; class Halobacteria; order Halobacteriales; family Natronomonadaceae; genus Haloglomus; species Haloglomus salinum. The sequence goes on along the minus strand of NZ_CP101153.1, from coordinate 1,784,815 downwards.
CGGATATGCAAGCACTCCGTCACGCTCGATATCCAAAATCTCGTCCAGATACCAGAGGTAGTAGAGAAGTTGAAGTTTCGCTGGCGCCTCTAATGCCGAGGAGGCTTTCACTTCCATCACCTCCCCGGAATCGAGCATATCTAAGACGATACGGCCATTGATACTGAATGACCGCCGCTGCCCTTCATAACTCGTCTCGTCGATGTGCGTGCCTCGTTGGATGTTGGATGTTTCTCGGTCAATATCCACACCTCGCGAGAAGAACCACAGTTCCCGCGTACACACTTCGTGATATTGCATCATCAGCCCGGTGATACGGACCCGAGGCTCGCGGTGTGTATCGCGTTCCCGAGCGATGTATCGCTGGACGACACTGTCGCCCTCCCACCCCACTGAGTCCATGATGATAGACGCAGGAGGCCGGACTGATAACCTTGTTGCTGGTTAGCATCCATCGATATACTCCACGCCTAGAGTTAACACCCCCACGACGGAATCGTGGTCTGCACCGTATGACTGAATTGGTATACTATCCGGGGGACGGGAATCAGTGCGTCTCCTGATACGACTTCGGGCGACGGCGGATGCCCGGTACAACAACGCGGCGCATCACAAACTGCGGGGCCGGCTCTGGAAGGGACTCGACCGTTCCGAGTTCGACGACCTCCACGACAGCGGTCGGCCGCCTGGAATCTGCAACTCGCAGATATTCCCGTGGGGAGAGATAGAGACCGGTGATCAGCGACACGTCCTCGTCGCTGCGGCCGATCGCGATGTCCTCCAGGCCGTCGCCGATGGTCTCGTCGCCGACCGTGAGTTCAATGTCGGTGAGATGCGGTTCCGTATCGAAGAGGTCGTCCCGCTCTCGCCGGACGTGGGAGAGCCGGGCTCGACAGGGACACTCGAGACAGGTTCTGGCGTCCTCGTCCGGATTCCACCCTGGCGACAGGACGAGTACGGTATCGCCGACGAGAGCGATGGCGAGTCGCTCTTCTGGCGGCCGGAGTATTCGACCGAACCGTTCCAGACGCAGCTGGTGAACAACCTCGACCGGAAGCACAATCGCTTTCAGCCCGACTACCTCCCGGGGCCCTCGGACAGCGATGGCGACCTGTTCGAGGAGTACGAACTCCTGAAGACGTACGCGCTCCCGCTGACGGTTTCGGAGGGAGAACAGCGCGAGGTCGTTCTGAGCAAGTGGCGGTTCGGGTATCGCGTTCGCGACGACGACCACCGCCGCCATCTGAACCTCGCACTCGACACCGGAATCGGCGAGCGGAACGCGCTCGGGCTCGGCTTCCTCAATATCGAAGACAAGACGCTCCCGACGGGTGAACCAGCGTGAGCGATGTCGATGTAGAAGCCTTCGAGCAGGCCATCGGGGACTTCTGGGAACACGGGCGCGCCCCCGTGGAACTCCCCGATATCATGGCGATGTACGGCGTTCTCGCCGTGGGGGCCAGCGACGACGGGCTGTTCCGCACCGGTTCGACACTGGACGACTACCTGGACGGGGAATACGTCACGGTCAGAATCGACCTCACCGACGACGACCCCGCCTCATCGTGGGACGTGACGGTCGACACACTGACCAAGGACATCGTCGAGGCCTTGGCTGTCTCGAAGAACCCGGCCGGTAAGGGGAGAGATTATAGCATCACCCAGATCGGCTCGAAGACCGGCAATTCCCCTGACTCATTCGCGAATACATACGTAAGCCGACTCGGAGACTGGTGCGGCTACGATTCCGTCCGCAGCGTCTTCGAGAGCGACGACGGGCACCCCGATGGCTGGGTCGTCGAGGCGGTCACCGACGTGCTCGGGGATGACGAGACACTGGACGAGATAGCCGACGTGACCGAAGAACTCCTCGCTGGAACGGCCGAGCGGGTGGTGACCGTCGCCGTTAGGCTCGATACGAGCGACCTCGAGGACTACGACGGCCCCGATGGCGTCCAGTGGCTGTATCCGGACGGCTTGCCGGTGATGAACGAGGCGATGCGGCGCTACGCCGGTGAGAATATGGCGGACAAGAACATCGGCGGGTCGAGAATCTCACGCGGCCCGGGTGTCGACGCAGTGAACGGAAGCGAGGACACCCTCGTCGGAACGCCACAGAGCCCGTTCGGACTGTTCTCGGTCAAGCACCCGGACAACCAGCCATCCCTCGACCGAACGCAGTCCTGGCGGAACTACCCGGTCTCCGCCGAGACGGCGATGTTGTTCAAGAAGGCCGAGGACCTGCTGGAGAAGACGGTGATGCGGCGCGGGGGGATGGAGGTGTACGCCCTCCCGTACTTCACTGGAGAACTCACCCCCGAGAAGGCTAGCGCCCTGTATCGGGCCATCCAGTCGTTGGATGTCGAGCAGAACAAGAAGGAACCGCCGATGGGTGTCGTGACGTACGACCTCGAGGAGTACGCTCCCGAATTGGCCGAGCAGGAACTCCGATACTACCTGCTGACGATGCCCATCGGGGACGACAAACACGTCGTCGCCGAGTCGAATGCCGTCACGATGTATCACGCCCGCCAACTCGCCGACGCCCTGTTGGCGACGCTCGCGGGGCCCTCGTTCGCTCCCGCCCGGAGCAACTTCGGAGCTCCGACCAACTGGCCGCTTCTCGAAATCGACACCGAGGGGCCTGGAGAAACCGCGCGGCGACGCCGTGCGACGAAGGACATCCTGTTAGGAGCGTTCATCGATGCCGGCTTCCAGCGACGTGATACCGACAAGGTCGGTGACGACTTCCGCCGCGTCGCCGATCACCGACTCCTCGCCGGAGAGCCACTGCGCGCGGAGACGCTCTTCGAGGAGTACATGCAGCGATTCAGCGACGAGTTCGACGGAACAGACCCAGTCCCCTCGCAACTCGCTGGGATGCAACTCGCACAGTTAGAGAGCCTTTCGCGGGCGGGTCTCGTTGACGGTATTCCACCGGTCGAGCCCGCACCCACGACCGAATGGACGACCATGACCGAGCAATCCGAACCCACAGACATCGATACGATTCGCGAGCGGCGACTGGAATCGTTTCTTGACCGCCCACTACTGCAGGAGGATCCCGAGCGACGAGGGGCCTTCCTCGCCGGCGTCCTCGTCGGCCAGGTCAGCTGGTATCAGGAGAACGAGCGCAACGTCGGCCGCCCGCTCGACATCCGGACGCCGGCCGACGAAATCACCGCGCGTGGGCTGTCGCAGGCCGTCCGGACGGCACTGGAGAAGGCGAAGATATACGCCGCCGAAGACGACTACTCGTCCGACATCCTCTACCCGGAGGTCGTCGACCGGCTACTGGACGCCCTGGAGGCGGACCCGGAGGACTGGACCCTCTCGAAACGCGACCTCCAGTTCGCGTATTCGCTCGGCCAAGCCTTCGGCCGGCGGGCGATGCCGGTCGCGTTCGAGATCCGCGGCCAGAACACGAGTACAGAGAGTGAAGTGACCGCCGACGCGGCTGACTGATACCAATGAGCCAGACCGAACCGATTCCACGCTCCGAGATTCTGTTCCTGACCGACGCACAAGACTGCAACCCCAACGGCAACCCGATGAACGACAATCGGCCACGCCGTGACCCCGAGACCGGGCAGGCCATCATCACCGATGTCCGGCTCAAGCGATACCTTCGCGACCAGCTCGCGGACGACGGCTACGACATCTACGTGAAGAAGATGGGCGGCCGATCGTACGGACGGACGACGCTTGCCAAGGACGTTCTCGGGGATATCTCCGATGCCGATGACATCGAGGACATCGAAGATGTCGGGGCTGCATTCCTCGATGCAGCCACCGACGTTCGATACTTCGGGGCCACCCTCTCGTTCAACTCCAGTGACGATGATGAAGAGGAGGAGCTTCGCAACGCCCTCGCGGGCGCCTTCCCGAACAACTACCAGGGCCCGGTCCAGTTCCTCCCGGCACGGTCGCTGAACGAGGTCGAGGAGAACGACGAATACGACTCTCTCACGAGCGTCATCTCGACGGGTGACGAGAATCGCCAGGGTGGGTTCGGACTCGACGACAAGCGCATCGTCTACGGCATCTTCCCGTTCTACGGGCTCGTCGACGGCGAAGCCGCCAAGGACACCCACCTCTCCAACCGCGACGTGGAGCGGCTCGACACGCTCTGCTGGCGGTCCATCAAGAATCAGGCCACCTCGCGGAGCAAGGTCGGCCAGGCACCGCGGCTCTACCTCCGTGTGGAGTACGCGGATGAGCACTACCACATGGGCGATCTCCAGAACCTCGTCGAACTCGACGAGGGGCGGTCGGCAGATTCCCCACGATCCGTCGTCGATGTGGCTGTGGATATGACGGCGCTCGTCGACGCGCTACACGACGAGAGCGACCGTATCGACACGCTGCATGTCACCGGGAATCGGAATCTATCGCTCATCCACGATGGGACCGAACACGCTGGCGATGATATCGAATCGATGATTCAGCACGAGGACTACGCGGTCCACGCCATTGACCCGTACGAAGAGCGCGACCTGGCCGAATGATGTGGGCTCGTGTTGACCGCTGGAGTCGCCCATGACGCCGACAATCGATAGCGACGGGATTCCAGATGTCTGCCTGTCGCTCGAGATCCGTGCGGACTGGGGGCACTTCAAGAAGTACGGCCGGACGGCGACGAAGCAGACGTTCGACGTCATCCCTCGGACGACAGCTGCGGGGCTGCTCGCAGCTATCGTCGGGGCGCCACGAGATAGCTACTACGAAACGTTCGGCGAGGGGCAGAGTGCCGTCGCGATCACCCCGATGGCCGACCTACGAAGCCTCAATATCCCGACGACGGGTGTCGGTACCGACCCGGACGCAGCAGCATCACAGCGGGCGGGGAGTCGTCGGTCTCGCTCGATAATGTATCAGGATACGACACAGCACCGGCAGATACACAACTACGAGGTGCTGATCAATCCTGCCTATCGTATCGATGTCGCCGTCGAGAACGAGTCGTTCTACACCGACCTCCGGCAGCATCTCGAAGCGGGGACGAGCACCTACCCACCCAGTATGGGGCTCTCCGAATATCTCGCCTCTGTCGAGTATCTCGGCGAGCATCAGGTCGAACGCCTCCCCGAGTCGGAGCCGGTCGACTCAGTCGTCCCGGTTCCGCTGGCGGACACCATCCCGCAGCCGGGTGTCGCGTACCGAGTCGAGCGCTCTCCGGCGATCATGGAGCAGCATGCTGGTGGGCGACGAACGACGAGACTGGACGACCTGGTCTACACGCCACACGCTGAGGACTCGGTTCGGTTCGACGCTGAGAACGTTCACGCTGCATCCGTGGACGATGCTACGGTCGTCTTCCGCTGATCGACCATGCCCACGCCCATCATCTCACATCCGACGAATCCCTTCGGCGAGAACCCGCTCCTCCTCCAGGATCATCTCGAGGCGGTCGCAGACCGCGCCGTAACACTCGGCCACGAGCGGGCCGCGATCCCGCTGCGGACGATCGGGCTGTTACACGACTTCGGCAAAGTGACACCACAGTTCCAGGCCTACATTCGCAAAGAGTACAACGGTCCGGACACAGAGCGGTATCACGCTCGAATCGGCGCGTTCGTCACCTTCTACGCGCTGCAGCAACAGGGTTTGGAGCCGCTGGACCAGCTCGCCGGCGCGCTCGCGGTCGCCAAACACCATGGCACGATTCCCGATGCCGCCCCGTATGTTGGAACTCGTCTCACCGAGGCGTATCAGCACGAGGCCCTGCATAATCAGGTGGAACGAATCGATGCCGAAGCGGCCGACCTCGCGGACGAGATAATCCGACTTGCGACCGATGGGGCCGGTTCATGGGCGGACTTCCGCACCCGCTTCGAGGACGGGACCGTCGTGGACGGCCTGGAATCACTCAGTACGACGGCCCCACCGCTCTCACCGCCGAAACCCGATTCGGAGGCACTTCCGGGTAGACTGTACGACCGAACACTCCGCTACTGGGGAGCCCTCACCCTGGCCGATAAGTCACATGCGAGCGGTCTGACGACCGCTGCACTGTACGACTATGGCTCACTCGCACGGGGCCCGCTTGACGACTATATCGAGACCTTGCAAGGGACGGCCGACTCCGACCTCGAGGCGACGCTGAACACGCTCCGCGAGGATGCCCGCCAGCAGGTTGTGGCCGGCGTCCAGGACTGGATAGAAGACCCGGAGGCACCATCGGTCGCGACCCTCCGACTCCCTACGGGCCTCGGGAAGACCTTCACTGGCATCAGTGGCGCACTCACCGCCAAAGCGGCACTCCCGGAGATGACGCCACAACGGACCCTGGTGTACGCCCTCCCTTTCACCAGTATCATCGAGCAGACGCGAGCCCAGTTCGAAGACGAGTCCATCTGGGGGGCCGACCCGACCGGGACAGCGTTCACCGTTCACCACCACCTCTCCGAGACGGTGACCTACGGCGACCGGGCTGAGGAACGTGACGACATCGAGTTCCTCGGCGAGAGTTGGCGCTCCGGCGTCGTCCTGACCACGTTCGTGCAACTCTTCGAGAGTCTCGTCGGACCTACCACGAGCCGAGGCACGAAGCTCCCAGCGCTGGAGGGGTCCGTCGTCATCCTCGACGAACCACAAGCGCTACCGAAGGACTGGTGGGCCGCTATGCCCCGCATCCTCGAGATACTGACCGAGGAGTACGGCGCGCGGGTCATCTCGATGACGGCGACGGAGCCACCACTCTTCCGGGCGTTCGAGACTGCCGACCTTCTGGAGCGAGGCCGAACAGCGTCCGAGGCAGCTCAACAACCGCGTCACGAGACACACAGCACGAGGTCGTATTTCCGCTCTGCGGAGCGGGTGACCTACCGCTGCGACGAGTCGGCATATGCACATAGTCCGGACCGCCCGACGCAGTACGTCGCGCATGCGGAAGCCGCCGATCGCATCCACGAACGCGCTCGTGAGGAGGGCACATCGGTTCTCTCGGTCTGCAACACCATCGAGAGTTCACGCATCCTGACCGAGGAACTGAAGCAACAGCCCTCTACCACCCACCTGGGCCACGCACTCGCCGATGTCCTCGAAGAGCGTGCCGCCCCAGTCACCGACCTCGACCCCGAAGCGGTCGCCAGGTCGGTGCGTGCTCGTGCTGGACTCGGGCCGACGGACTCGACCCCCGGAACAGACGAGACGTTCCTCCTCACGTTCAACTCCCGATTCCGGCCGTTCGACCGCCGGGTCCTGATACATCTTGCAGACCATCTCTCGACAGCGAACCGCCCGTTCGTCTTCGTCGCCACGCAAGCCGTCGAGGCTGGGGTCGATCTCAGCTTCAACACGGTGTATCGCGATATCGCACCGTTGGATAGCATCGTGCAAGCAGCCGGCCGCTGCAATCGGTCGTTCGAATGGGGCGAACGTGGTGGAGAGGTGATTATCTGGACCCTCGCCGGACCGTCAGAGGAGACGCCGGCGAATCCAGCGGACCCACCACCCGCCGAGCACGTGTACGAGCAGTCGATTCCTAGTCACCTTCGGCTCGTCTCGGCGACGCTGTCGGAGTTGGATGGCGACTCGGAGATCCCCGACAGCGAGGTATCAGACGTGGCGGTCCGCAGGTACTTCGACCGGCTGGCCGAAGATAAACAGGTCGGCGACCAGGGCATCACCGAGGAGATCGAGGCCTGTGAAGGGGACCGGCTGCTCGGACGCTCACTTATCGGTGATTATCAGACGGTCGATACGGTCGTCGGCGTGTCATCGGGCGACGAGACCGTCATCTCGGATGCTGCCGCCGAGTTCCAGCCAGTCCCGACGAGAGCGGCCTACGAGGCTGCAGAGGGGCTTTCGAGTCTGCGAGTCTCGGTTCCCGAGACGGTGATGGAATCCGCAACCAAGGTTCCACGTCTCGACCGAAACTCACGCGGCGACACCGAAGGCATCCAACTCTTCGAGTATACCAACCAGCCGGGACTTGCGTACAATCTAGCCGGGGCGGGTCTTGTTGAGGACCAAGAGGGAATCGGAGGTCGATTCACGGTTCTGTAACAGCTGGCCGTTCCATCGACCCCTCGGGGGGACACCGGGAATCGGGGGGGTGATGGAAAATATACTTGCTAATCCCGCTTGTAAGGCATACGTCCGGCGAATCGGGCATGGTTCCAGACGCATCTTTGAGGGGTTGAAGCTGGGACGTGGTCCACCCGAACGGGACCGTACATCGGTTCCAGACGCACTTTGAGGGGTTGAAGCAGACCGTACACTGCCGATTTCACGGGCAGATTCCAGTTCCAGACGCACTTTTGAGGGGTTGAAGCTACCGGACGGCGCAGGATATGCTGCTCAATCCGCCGTGTTCCAGACGCACCTTTGAGGGGTTGAAGCATCCAGATATGGGAACCGACGACCGACAAGGGCAGTTCCAGACGCTCCTTTGAGAGGCTGAAGCCACCACGCGGTCGGTGAAACGGCTGGGCGGGTCGCGTTCTAATATAGGCAGCGCGAATCCTCGGATCCCCACCGGCCGTGGTCTTCCCCCAGACCTCGAGGAACCAGCCGTCGCCACTCTCCCACCAGTGCAACTCGGCGTCACTGGGGTAGGGCACCTTGTCGGCCCACAAGCCACACCGCCTTACCAGCGGTAGCGCACTCTCGCGCTTCCTGTCCACCGGCTGCGACGTCTTCGAGTGACTCGACCGCCTCTCGGCGTGAACACCGACTCCTCTGTTTGTAGCCTCCAACTTGGACCACCTCCCTCAGAGGTCGTGGCTGCGCGCGCAGCGAGCGAAGCGAGCGAGCACGGAGCGGAGGGTGGGGCGGCGGGGTCGCGGGGCCGTGGACCCGAAACGAAGGGGTTGCATCCCCCTCAGTCGTCCGCGACCAGCCCGGCCACTGTCGCCGTCGGCTGGTGACGCCGCTCACTCGCGTCGTGCAGCTCCCGCGAGTAGTTCGCGATCTTCCACTTCGAGGTCGGTACCGTCTCGCCGACTGCCCTGACCACCTCGGCCTGGGTCACAGCCTTCCCGTCGGTCAGCCGGTCTGCCGCATACACCGCCGCCCCGGCCACGGTCATCCGCGCCGTGCCTGGTGCGATGGCACGTTCGTCAGCCACGTCCATCAGCCGCTCCGCGACCCGGACCAGATCGATGCCGGTCGCCACGTCCAGTTCATCGTTCAGCGCCGCGACCACCCGATCAACCGCTCTGTCTCGCACCGGGGGAACGTCCACGTCCGTCTGCACTCGGATCTTCCTGGCGGCCGCACACACCCGCTCACGACTTGTCTTCGCGTGCTCGGCGATCTGCCGAGGACTGCGCTCCACACCGGCTTTCCGGCCAGCCAGCAGCACCGCCCCGGCCGCCAGCGACTCCCATGCCATCCGGCCGCCCGGCAGCCGCGCCTCCTTCGCCGCCTCCAGATACCGCGACGCATCCGTCGTCACGTGCTCGGGCAACTCGAGGTTCGCCCCGAGCATCCCGATATCACGGAACCCCTCGTTCAGGCGCTTGTCCCGCTTGTCGTGCATGGTGAAGCGCTTGTGGCGACGGCGCAGCCGCTCCATCTTGTCCTTCCGCTCCGGGGAGAGCGTATTGCCCTTCCCGTCCGTCGAGAGGAAGAAGGTCGTATGCAGCCCTTTGTCGACCCGCAGCTCCTTCGTCGGCTCGACCGCCCATTCACCGTCGCGCTCCGTCCCCGCTGGTGCGTGCGCCTTCAGCCCCGGCTTCCGCTCCAGGGCATCGATCGACACGACAAGCCCACAGTCCGCACACACCGCCTCGACGTCCTCCGAAATCACACGGCCCTCGCATTCCGGGCACGACGCCCGCCAGTCCACGTTCCGCGCATCGACCGCCTGACTGTCACTCGATTCGTCCGAAACTTCTTCACCGAAGATGGTTCTAACAGACATTGCGGTAGCACGGAGGCGCTTCACCGAGCGCCCGACCCCCCGCGCCCTAACGCGGGGTTTCCTCACACGACCACACGACCGAACCAGCACCAGCGCTCTCGCTCGCGCCTCCGAGCGCCCCGCAGGGGCGCGAGCGAGAGCGCGGTCTGCTCGGGACCCCCACCAGTCACGCGCGGCAACCGGGCGGGCGCGACCGGCCAGCGGAGTAAGCGTGGGGGGTGAGCATACTGCGCAACCCCCCGCGCTTACCCGCTGGCGGCAAAGCAGACGCCCGGCAGGTCGCGCGCAACCCCTTGTGGGTGAGCGCGACCGGAGCCCGGAACCTACTGGAAGCCCGGCAGCCCGGAATGGTCGGTGCCGAGGGACGCGCCCGCCCGCACGTGCCGCGCGTGACGAGCCGTCAGGCGCAGCCGACCCACCCCCGACTAATGCTCGCCTGACAGTCCAACGGTAACGGACACACCGACTAGCCCATCGCATGCTCGGCTGGCAGACCCACGGCGAACACACCGACCCAACTTCCTCTCGCCGCTCGGCCGGCAGTCCAACGCACGAACACACCGGGCTAGCGCACCCGCAGCGCGACCGACCATCCACCCGGGCGGGACTGAAAGGGGCCAGCGGCTCGATCCGGCCCGGGCGACGTAAGCACCGCAACGTAGTGAGGAGCGCAGCGAGTCCCGGCACGGTCGAGCCGCTGGGGGCTTTCAACAAGAGCAGGACAGGCGGGAGAGGGAATCCATCCCCCACTCCGCACCTCAGAGTCGCGGTACGGCCCACCTTTCGCCTCCCGAAGCCGCACGACCTAGCAGCCGACAACTCAACTTCACCGTGCCAGCCCCGAGGGTCTCCTCCAGTTGCGCGACCGTCCGGTCGCCCGGGGCACCGCCTGCTGGCACGCGGTGGTGATCGGGTCGTAACCGGCCTCCGTCCACAACTCGCACCCGCAAGCCGACGAGTGCGGCTCAGTCGTCGTCGTGATGCTCGCGCTCGAAGTGCGCCACGAGCGCGTCCACCTCCGTCTCGTCCGCGGCCACTCGAATCGGCACGCCACACTCGTGACACGTCGTCGTGTCGGGGCTCCCGTCCCCATCCCCAGCGTCGTCCTCGGTCCCCATCCTCCCAGCTTGCGTCGGCAACGGAGCGGACGGCAGGTAGTTCTTGGGGAGCGTGCACACATAACACGAGACACCAGCCGATCGCGTCGCTACCGAGGCATGAAAAGCGGGGTGGGGGAAAGAGGGGGTGGGATGCACCGAAAGAGCGGTGCAAGTGGCCGAACGTGGGGTGGATATTTAAACAAAATGGCCACTGGTCCAGTCTTCCCACGACCGGGTCGTCACACGGCGGGGAGGGTTCCGGTCGTCGAGCGGGTGTCCGGCTCGTCGTCCGCACACGCGGCAGCGGTGAGCCACGGTCCCCACGGCAGCCCCGGAGCTCAGACAGGGATGCACGTGTCGATGGCCAGTCACGGACGGCGCCCTGACACCGAATCACTACAGACCCGAACCGGCCGATTTGCGGCCGCTGAGCGGATCCGACCATGGCGGCCCGGCCGGCCACAGCGAGTCGGAAATCGCTCCGTCCCTGCCAGCACACCAACCGCCGTCAGCGCCCCGTTCGCGGCCGATCGAGCCAGTCTGATTGGTGACCATTCAGAAGATGGAGAGGAAGTATCGAGATCGGAGAAACCCCGTACGGGTCGGGTCTGTAGCCGTGTGCCGGGACCAGAGTAACCGCCATCCTCTTAGTCTACGTATGATTCGAAACGAGGCGAGCCCGGCGATTCTGCCAGTGACGCCCGCTCCGTGGCGATCCGGTTCCGCGGCCACGCGACCACTGCGTTCCGAATCGAGGGATTTCGCGGGTGAAACACCGTCTCTCGACTCTGTAGTCGTGCACCGGGCCCGACCCACCGTCGCGAACGCTGGCGCCCCGTCAAGTAGTCTCCCATCACCCTGCTGAGCGCGGTCGCCTCGCCCGACTCGGCGCCCCGCTACGGCCGCCGTCCCGCCGAGCGCCGTGCCATCCACGCCGCCCCAGCCTGACTCCCTCCACGCTACTGGGGGTCCGCGTTCGAACAGCAGGCCACCTGTCCCACGCTACAGCGATAGACCACAGACGCGTGTGCGGAGCGCACCCCGGTCTGTAGAACCGTTCGACCACGCGGGCAACACCTGCCCGAGTTACGGCACACGCTCCCCGATCGATCCCACTACATTTTTTTGGCGCGGCTGAGCCCGAAACTTCCAGATGGGGGCCCAGTATACCACCTGCTCCCACACCAAGCATGGCGACAGAGCGCGATCCCGCTTCAGCGACGACCGACGATGACGCACAGCCCTACCTCCGTATCCAGCCCAGTGAGGCCCACCTCGACCCCGAACGCGTCAGCCACGCGCTCGGGCAGCTCCACCGGCGCGATGATGGCGGCCTGCGGGCCGACACACCGCCAACCTACGAGTTCTGTTTCGTCGCGACCGGGCAGACGGGCCCGACGGGCGACCGACGCCTCGACTGGTACGCCGGCGTCGAGAACGGCGACCGGGCGGCCCTCAAGCGGACGCTGCGCCAGGCCCTGCCCGACTCGTTCGAGCTCACCGGCGCCGACCTCCAGCATCACACGGTCCTCGACCAGCCGGCCGGCCTGGGTGCGCCCGACAACACGCTCGCAGCCGTGGAGTACCGGGGTGTCGGCGAGCGCCCGGGCGACTGGCAACTCCCCCTACCAGCCCTCGAGACGTTCGACAGCGAGGACGGAGCCGGCAGCTGGCCGCTGGCGACTGCCCTCAATAGCCTCGCCACCCACGACGCGGGGGCCATCCTGCAACTGCTCGTCCGGCCGAAAGCCGACTGGGGCGGCGAGCATCACGACCGGACGACCCAGCTCGAGGAGGGGAGGGACACGCTATGGGGGAAGATCTCCAGCGAGCTGTTCCCGGAGCCCGGCGAGCACCGTGACGACGGGGACACCGCGCACAGGGGAGGGACCACACCTCGCCGACGGCGCCCGCCGGGCCAGCAACCCAGCGCGGGGCGGGATCCGGCGCCACAGATCACCGACCCGGACTTGTCGAGGGACAATCGACGCCGGCTCGAACAGCTCGCGACCGTCGACCCCACCGCGACGTTCACGGTCAACGCCCGCGCCATCACGGTCGCGACCGAGTCCGACGCGGCCGCGGCCACGGCCCGGGCCCTCGACGACGCATTCGCCACCCTGCGCAGCGACCACTACCGGGTCGACACGACCGTCCACGCCCCGGGCAGCGACGCCGCGTGCCGGGTCCGGGATGACCTGTTCGCCCGCACAGTGTACACGGAGCCGCAACCGACCCGCCAGAAACTGCCGCTGACGGCCAACGCCAGCCGCGCCCTCGTCATGGACGCGGCCGCACTAGGGGCATGCTGCTGTACGGACGGCCCCGGACTCGGACCGGCCGCCCGGCGCGCCCTCGACCCGACCCCAGCCGAGCGCACGGGCCTCGAACTCCCGCCCCGAAGCGTCCTCAACGACTACCTCGACACGCCGGGCATGCGAGTCGGCCACCCGAAGACCGCCGACCGAACCACACTCGACGCCGCATTCACCCTCCCGCCGGCTGTCCAGCCGCTGCACACCGCGCTGTTCGGCACGACCGGCGCCGGCAAGACCGCGCTTGGCCAGGGGATGCATCTCGCCAACCACGCGGCGACCGACGGCGCCACCATCTACATCGACTCGAAGGGCGACGGCGGGCCCGAGGACTACGCTCGGACCCACTTCGCGGAGTACGACACCCTCGATGACATCCACTACTTCGACTGCGCGGAGTACCTGCCCGTCCTCCCCTTCCTCTCCATCGAGCCGCTACTGGACGCGGGCATCGCCCGCGAACGCGCCGTCCGGATGGTCACGGATGCGTACGTCGAGACGCTCGCCGCCGCGATGGGCGAGGAGAAGTTCTACAGCGCCGAGGCCGCCGTCGAGGCGATCGAGCACATCGTCACGGCACAGTTCGACCCCGTCCACGGCGCCGACAGCGTCTCCCAGCACGACGTGCTCGAGGCGGCCACGCGGTTCCACGAGACGGGCAATCCGCCGCCGGTCTCGGACGGCACCCTCCACCAGAAGCTCGCGAGTATCAGTGCCAACGCCCCCAACACGTTCGACACGATCATGAGCGCGGCCACGCGCCGCATCGGGACGGCGACCAACGACGCCCGGCTCGCGCCGCTGTTCACCGCCCAACCCGACGACGAGGGCGTCGGCGCGTTCGACCTCCGCGAGCACCTCGACGAGGACTGCGTCATCGTCTTCGACATGAGCGGCTACGGCGACCGGGCCCGCCGCCTGCTGGCCGTCGCCATCCTCGGGCAACTCTGGCGGGCGCTCGAACGGCGCGCCGAAGCGACGCCCAGCAACGGTGACCCACCGCTGGTCAACTGCTACATCGAGGAGGCCGCGGACATCGCGACGACCGGCATCCTCGATACGCTCCTCTCGCAGGGGCGGGCGTTCGGGCTCGCGGTCACGCTCGCGATGCAGTTCCCCGAGCAGGTCCGGGAGCACCACCCGCGCGTCTACGCGGAGTTGCTCAACGACGTCGGCACCATCATCACGGGCAGCGTCGGCGTCGACCGGCGCCTGGCCGAGCGGCTGGCCACCCGCGACCGCGATGCCGATGCGGTGGCCGCCCGGCTGCGGGACCTGGAGCGGGGCGAGTGGCTCGTCCGGCCGGCGGCGCCGTTCGCCGACGCGAAACCACAGCCGTTCGTCCTGGCATCGGCGCCGTTGCCGGCCGGCCATCCGGATGGTGACGAGCCGCTCACGGGCACGCAGGCGACGCTGTTCGAGTCGCAGCTGGCGGTGACCAGAGAGCGCACCCGGGCGGCCCACGGCGTCGATATCGGGCGCCCGGCCGCTGGCGACCCCGACCCAGAGGAGCCCGACACCGCCGAGCAGGCGGCGAGCGATGCGCTCGCCGCGGCCACGTCGCCGATTCCGAACTCGAATCGGTTCCCCGACCCCGTCACGTATCTGGACGAGCCGCCGTACCCGTTGGTCTGCACCGAGTGCGAGAACCGGTATGCGGCGACCAGCCAGGGGATGCGTCGGGCCATCGAGTGCCACCACTCGCTGGCCGACGTGGACCGGGAGTCGATTCCCATCTGTGCGCTCGACCTGCAGCTGACGACCGGCGAGCGCGCGGCCAGCGACTATTCCGACGCGCAGCTCAGGTTCCTCGCGGCGGTCTACATGGCCCACCAGCAGCGGTTCGACCCCGACCTGGAGTACGACATCGTCTGGGACTCGATGACCGAACTGCAGGCGTACGTCGGCATCGAGACGAGCGCCGTCGACGACCTCGTCGACGACGGACTGTTGCGGGAGGACTGCCGCCGGCCGCACAAGCTGCTGACCGTGACGCCCGAGGGGCGCGAGGTAATCGGTGTCGGCCACCGGGAGGGCGTCGCCCACGGCGACGGCAAGGGCGATCTCTCGGAGTCGAGTCTCCACGTCGGGATGGTCGAGGTCGGCGCCCGACTGCTCGACCAGGAGTTCGTCGGCCCCGACGCGCCCGGGGCCGAGGTGCGGCGCTATCACGAGGTCGAGGAGGGCCGGCTGGATGCGGCGGTGCTGGACGATGACGGTGGGGTGGTGGCCGCGCTCGAGGCCGAGCGCATCAACAACGACCGCGCCGAGGCGATTCCGTCCGACTTCGACACGATCGCGGCCTGCGACCCCATCGAGTCCTGGTGGATCGTCAAGACGCGGGCGGATGGGCACGCGGTGCTGACGGCGTTGCACGATGCCCCCGATGGCGAGCCACGCGTCGAGACGACCTACAGCGAGAACATGGCGCCACGGGAGTACAAACTCGACACGCCGGGGCTGACCGAGGTGCTCACGTTCGAGTACGCGCGGGGGGAGTTGGAGTCGGAGCGAGCGGGGTGAGGAATCTAAAGAAGCGTGGCGTTGTTGACTCCCTTAGAAACTGACACGGATGCCGTGCGGACTATAGAGGGTGAGTTCAGCAGCACCTTCGCTACCTTCTTACCAGTTGTCAGTACGGCGGTGACCGATACAGAGGATGGATTCAGCAGCCGATTACGCTCTCTTCACCGGGAATATATCGGAGTCTCGATGTCGGCAATCTTCTTCGTCACCTCTGTCGTCGGAGGGCGCTCGTAGTGGGTGTTGTCTGAGACTGGCGGACCCAGTCCGCCGAGCAGGGACAGAAGGGTGCCGGCAGGGCCCACCAGGTCAGGTTGGAGCTACCGCAAGGCCCGCGCCAGCCAAGAACACGTGTCCGCGGTGGCAGCGTATGCCCGCGGTATCAGCGTACTGTTGGGTGCCGGCGCGCGAACGTCGAGACTCGGGCCGTGAGCTAATCACCCAGCGACCGGTGGTCGGAAATCGCTGGTCCGACGGTCGTGTGCCCACCGGTAGTACCCCCAGACCCCGATGATGACAGGGCCAGCCACAGCGAGGAGCAGAAGGAACTGGATATCTGCCGACCCCTCGGTAGCGTACCGAACGTTAGCCACGATCGGCGCGAAGTTGTACGCACCGTGCAGCAGTCCGACGAGAACCACGTTCCGGGTCGTCTCGTAAAGAATACCGAAGACGAGCCCCGCCACGAGCAACAGAAGGATGTTCAAAGGGAGCTGCGGCACATCGAGTCCGGCGACCAGGAGTCGCTGGGGGACGTGCCAGAGGGCAAACAACACGGCGGCGGCGACGATTGCGAGAGCCTTCCTGAAGCGACCCTGTCCGCCGCAGACGAGTGCAATCAGTTTGTTTTGCAGGTAGGCTCGGGCGACGAGTTCCTCGGCGATACCGACGAAGATCCAGTTGATGAGGGCGTACACGATGATCAAGACAGGTGTCTGGTCCGTGTAGCTCCACGACAGCTGGCCCCCGGTGACGACTGCGACCAAGAGGAGCAGCACGTTCAGCACGATGATGATGCCGACGAACCAGACAGTCCCCGACCGAGCGTGCGGCCACGAGAGGCCGACATCCCGAGAGCGGATGCCTTCCAGACGGAGGACGACGTACCCGACACTCAGCATGATCGCTCCGGGAAACACATTGAGGACGACTCGCCACGGATCGGCCGACGACAACCCGAACACGTGCTGGAGTGTCGGCGTGACGTAGGCAGTCCAGCCGGCGAGGAAGATCGCCATGAACGCGATAAACACCCCGAGGAGGGAAAGTCCGCCCCGGAACATGAGGGGCTCGACGGAGTGTGAATCCAGGTCGGCGGTTCTCATGGAGAGCACCAGTTCTGACGTCCCTATCGCTCCCCTGGAGCTCCCGATTCACGGCTCGTCGACTGTGCGTTTGAGTAGAGATACGCGCCCACGTAGCCCCCAGCCGCGCTCAATCCGATGATCCAGCCGAACAGTAACGGGAACATGACCAACAGGATGATGGCGAGTTCCACGCCTCCGGGGGCCCCCAGTGCTGACGGCTGGAGGAGGAAGAGCCCGAATCCGAGACCGAGCACGAGGAGTATCGGAACGACCGCAATCCCGCCCGAGATGGCTCCGGTCTTCACACCGCGCTTCGGAGGCACCTGCTGTAGGTAGCCCGCAATCACCCCACCGAGCAGTGCCGAGAAGCCCGTGAACGAGAAGACGATCGTTACCACCGCGCCGATGGCTGCGTTCTTGAGTTCGGTTCGTCCGACCATGCTAGACAGTCACACTGCAGCGAAATAGATTGCACTCCCCGTTCCAGCAGGCTGAGAATGGTCCTCGGAGCTAACGTATTTCGAATTATATATCCAGCCGTGATGGCCTCGAATCCCGCCTCCAGCCAGTCTTCGGGAGCGGCTGAGTCCACGCTCTCTATGGCCCTTCGGCGAAGCCTCGGTGCTCCGCTGCGGGTACAGACGTACAAGAACCTCCTGTATCTCGCCCTCGCATTCCCGCTCGGACTCGTGTACTTCGTCGGTCTCGTCGTCGGTGTGGCGCTCGGCGTCGGGCTACTCATCACGTGGATCGGGCTGCCGATTCTCCTCGTGACGCTCTTTGCTGCGACCGCTGTCGCTGGGTTCGAAGCTGCTCTGGCCAGATACTTCGGCGGCGTGAACGCCACGGTACCGACGTTCCTCACAGAGTTCGACATCTCCAGCGGACTCGTCTTCCCGGGCAACGGGTTCGTCGATGCTGTCAAGCGACTCGTAACGACTCGGACAACCTGGACGAGTGTCATCCTCGTGCTCGCGAAGTTCGGGTTCGGACTGGTCTCGTTCGTCGCGCTCACCGTCAGTGGTGCCGTTACGGGTGCGTTCCTGACAGCCCCGTTCATCTACGACGATCCAGATGTGCTCCTCGGAATCGGTGGGGTTGTCGTCGACGGCGACTACACCGTCGGCCCATGGGTCATTGACACGTTCCCGGAGGCACTCGTGGCTTCCGTCGTCGGTGTCGTATTCCTGTTCGTTGCGCTCAGCCTCCTGAACAGTCTCGCCCGATTCCACGCGCGTTACACCGCCAAGCTCCTCCGGGGAGACGACGAGGAGATGTGAGCTGCCATGAGTCGTATCCATTCGGTTCGCAAGCGGATCGAGGAGCACCCGGTCCTCGTGTTCTTCGTCGGTGCCTACGCGATCACCTGGGGAATCTGGTTTCCGGTACTGACTGCGATCGATCGAGGATGGATGGCGTACAACACGACCGCGATTCTCGTCCTCGTGGCCGGGAGCTTCGGGCCGCCCGTCTCGGCCGCCATCGTGACCTACCTGACGGGCGGAAGTCTGAAGGGATGGTTCTCGCAGGTGCTCCGGTGGCGCGTCGCGCCGCGCTGGTGGCTCGCCGCGTTCGGACTTCCGCTGGTTCTGTACGCGCTCATGGCAGGCGTCCACCTGCTTCTCGGTGGACGATTGAACTGGGGCGAGGTCAATCCGCTCGCGTCCATCCCCCTGGCGTATCTCAACATCTTCCTCTGGGGCGGGGGCAACGAGGAGTTGGGCTGGCGGGGGTTCGCGCTTCCCTACCTGCAGGAGCGATACAGCGCCCTCGTCTCGAGTCTCATCATCGGTGTCGTGTGGGCTGTCTGGCACGCACCCGCAGGTATCATCGAACGAGGTGTCACCGGCTGGGCGGTCGACCTGCCAATCTACGCCGTCATCGTCATCGGCATCTCGATCGTCGCGACGCTGCTGTACAATAGCACCGGCGGGAGCGTCCTGCTCACGATGGTGTTCCACGCGGGCGTGAACGCGGGGCAGGGGCTCTACCCCGTCGAGGGGATGTTCACGCCGACCGGCGAACTCGCCCGCTTCGTGGCATGGGCGGTCCTCGTCGGCGCGCTCCTGGTGGCGTTCGGCTGGCGGAGCCTCGCTCGTGGTGACGTCACCGGCGCCGCGCAGGCAGGGGCACGTCAGCTCTCGGATGGCGACGGATTGAGACGCCCACAGCCGACGGACTAACACCATGACCAGACGTTCAACCTCCCGATCCACCGACGGAGAATCGTCGATCGAGTTCGAGCGACGGTTGGGACCACCGGCGCTGTTGCTCGGTGTAACGGGACTGATCATCGTGGTCGTCCCGCTCGCGATCTATCCACACCTCGAGAGCCAGTTCGGCTTCTTCGTCGTCCTGTCGGCGACGTTCGCCGTCATCGCGGGCGTCGGCTGGGTCGCCCTCCGACTCGATGGGGTCACCGCGCGGGACGTCGGCCTCGGTCGGGAGCACGTCTTTCCGGGCATGCTCGCCGTCGTCGGGCTCTACGTGCTGCTCAACGTCGTCGGTGCCGGAACGGTGTTGGTTTCGGGCGAGGAAATCGGCATCGAACTCTCGGACGAGTACACGCCGGCCGGGATGTGGGCGGTCGCTGGGATCGCGTATCTCGCGTTCAACGGAATGGCCGAGGAGTTCGCGTTCCGTGGCTACCTCCAGAACAAGGCCATCGCGCTGTTCGATGCCAGCGACAGTCGAATCAGGAAGGCAGGGGCGATCCTCGTTGGCGTGATGCTGTTCGCTCTCATCCACATCCCCCAGCGGGTCCTGATCGGCGGCATCACGTCGCCGGTCGCCATCGCCCAGTCGTTACTTGGAATCGTCCTTCTGGGGCTCGTCCTCGGGGTGCTCTACGAGTACACGCGAAACGTCGTGTTCGTCGGCATCCTGCACGGGACGTTCAACTGGCAGCCGATCATCGTGGCAGGGGTCCCGGTCTCTGAGCTCGCGCTGGTCGTCGGGATTCCGGTCCTCGCCCTCACGGCATGGTACTACCGCCGGTGGGCGAGCGGGACGAACGCCCCAGATTTCTCCCCACAACGGCAGGAGGGTGCGTAGATGCTCGCTCGACACGCAACGACCCAGGACGACGTGCGGACGGCCCGACGGGGGCTCATCCTCTATCTCGGACTGGTCCTGCTCGGGTCGGTCCCGCTCCTGTCCCTGATCATCCGCGCCAGTACCCCTATCGGACAGCAACTCGAGTACGTGCTGGCACTTATGTGGGTGCCCGCGCTCGCCTCGGGAATCGCACGCGTCGCGAACGGCGAGGGGTTCGAGGATCTGTCGTTCCGGCTTCGGGAGCGCACGGTGGCCGTCCGAGTGCTCCTGGCGATCCTCTTCCCGGTCGTCGTTGGCGCCATCGCGTACGGCACAGCCTGGGGGCTCGGTCTCGTCGAGTTCTCGACTCCAGCAGGGGCGCCGAACCCGATATCGGCGTTCGCTGGCGAGTTACTCCTCGCCGCGACCGTCGGGGCGGTCGTCGGTGTCATCTCGGCAGCGGGGGAGGAGATCGGGTGGCGGGGATACATGAATTCGCGGCTGGTCGAGGCCGGGGTCCCGGCCCCAATCATCACGGGCGGGGTTCTGTGGGGCTGCTGGCACGTCCCCCTGATCCTGACTGGCCAATACGCTGCAGGACGATCACGGGCGCTCTCCGCGGCATCGTTCGTTGTCGTGGCGGTTTCGCTGACGGTGCTCTGGTCGGCGTGGACGTTGGAGACCGGGAGCATCTGGCCGGCGATACTGGGTCACTCCGCGTGGAACGCCGTCATCCAGGGGCCGTTCGACACGTTTTCGAGCGGGGCACTGGCAACCACGTGGGTCGGCGAGTCCGGAGTCCTCGTCGTCGTTGCGACGCTCATCGTCGCTCTGGTGCTCGTGTGGGACCGCGTTCCCGGTACCCTCGGCGTCGGGCAGACTCCCTCCGATTGACCCCTGGCACCCATTTAGCTCGGACGGGTTGGGTTACGACATCGTGGGAACTGGCCCGGTCCGATGGTTCGGATCCGACGAGACGAGATTCCGACCGACCACTACAGCGTCCTCCGAGACGACCGGCCGATTCGATGAGTGAGGAGCTCCGAAGCGGGATACAACCGGAATAGCACACCAAAGGCGGATTTTTCACCAATATATATATATATATTTTATCTTACTCTCTAGTTAGTGGAAATATCGACACCATATTTTCCGAGAATAGCGAACCGTTGCTCCCCCCAACGAGAACCTTCTCGGCGCGGCGTCCGAGATCAGGCAGTCTTCTCGGTGAGGATTCGCCGCCGCCGGTTGTACTCCTCCTCGTCGATCTCGCCGCGGGCGAACCGCTCCCGGAGCGTCGCGAGCGCGGGGTCGGTCGTTCGATCCTCGTCATACCGGTCGGCCGCCTCGACGAGCGGCACGAACAGAAACCGCACGAGGGCGAAGACGACGGCGGCCAGCAGCAGGGCGAAAACAATCATCGCCAAGATGCCGGCCCAGCCCGTCCATCCCACCCCCATCCAGCCGCCGTCCATCTGGCCGTAGTGTGGGCCCATCTGGAGCAGTGTGGTCGCTACGGTGTTCATGCCTGTATCGACGCCATCTTCGGCGATAAGTCGTGGCGCCGGTTCTCGCCCGGTGGGAACCCCGGCGGTCGGCCAGGGTGACCGCAGGCTCCGCCGTCGGGCCAACTCACGTTCCGGCTGTCTCGCCGGGGACCAGCGACGACCGGAGGGCCAGCAGCACGACGACGAGCAGGAGCGGGACGAGGAAGCCACCCACGACGGCCGGCACCCCGACTGAGACGAGGTAGTCGTTGAGACGGCGGCTGCCGATATCGATCTCGGAGCGAGTACCGACTGGGACGGTACTCGTGATTCCACTACGGTCGTGACGGGGGCAGCCGGCGAGGGCGATTCCCTCCGGGTGAGGGTCGCTCTGGCGTCAGAGGTCGGCCCGCTCGAACCAGCGGTAGCCCAGCGCGAGCGGGATAAGCGTCCAGAGCGCGAGCAGGCCGAGCAGGAACCAGCTCTCCAGATAGATCGGAAGCGAGCCGTCGACTCTGGCGGCCAGTCCCGGCACCGTGGGGTCGCCGGCCCCCAGCACCGCCATGACGAGGGCGTTGTACGCGCCCGGTGGGCTGAGCGCCTGCAGGCCGAGGAACCAGCCGGGGACCGTGCCGCTGGGGGTCGTCCCGTGGACGAGGAAGTGCAGCCCCTGCGGGAGGAGGTCCCAGAGGAGCACGAGGACGAGGTAGACCGCGATGGAGACGGTCATGGCGCGGGCGCGGGTCCCGGTCGCGGCCGAGATGCCGACCGCGATACCGACGAAGGTCACGCCGAGCATGACCGTCAGCAGCGTGATGCTGACGAAGGTCGAGACCGGGAGGGTCCCGTAGGCAGCCGCCGTAGCGACCCCGGCGACGGTGAACCCGAGCACCAGTCCGAGGCCGACCACGCCGCCGCGGCCGAGGAACTTGCCCAGCACCACCTCGCCGCGCGACGGCGGCAGCCCGAGCAGCACCTTCACGCTCCCCGATTCGCGCTCGCCGGCGATGGCGAGGTACGCCGCGACGAGCGACATGATGGGGACGAGCATCGCGGCGAACTGGGCCGCCGCTCCGAGGCCCGTAAGCGGGTTCGGCTCGATGCCCGGGATGAACCGTGTCGCCAGCGTGATGGCTCCCGTCAGGACGCCGATGATGGCGACGATGCCCCACAGGATGCGTGCCCGGAAGGCGTCGGTGAACTCCTTGCGAGCGACGACGGTCCAGGTCATCGGGCCACCTCCTGCGGGGCCTCCTCGGGTGTCCCCCCAGTCCCGGTGTAGGCCGCGAACAGGTCCTCCAGCGAGGACTCGCTGGTCCGGATGTCGAGGATGGCGGCGTCGCCGGCCTGCAGCCGCTCGACGACGGCGATCTTCGTCTCCGGTTCGGCGCAGGTCGCCCGCACCGTCCGACCGTCGACCGTGACGGTCGTAACGCCCGCGATTCCCTCCAGCGAGAGATCCTCGGGCACCTCGCCGACCGTGAGTTCGATGGTCGAGCCCGTCCCGAGCGACTCCCGGAGTCCCTCGATGGTGTCGACGGCGACGAGCCGGCCCCGGTTGAGGATGCCGACACGGTCACAGACCGCCTCGACCTGACTGAGGATGTGACTGGAGAAGAAGACCGTCCCGCCGCGCTCGGCGTGTTCGCGGGCGATGGCGCGGACCTCGCGGACCCCGTTCGGGTCGAGGCCGCTGGAGGGCTCGTCCAGCACGAGCAGGTCCGGGTCGCCGACGAGCGCAATCCCCAGCGCGAGCCGCTGGGTCATCCCCTTCGAGTAGCCGCCGACACGGCGCTCGGCCGCCTCGCGCTCCAGTCCTACCCGGTCGAGAATCTCGTCGGGATCGTCTTCGACTCCCTTCAGATCGATGGCGAACTCCAGGTGTTTGCGCCCGGAGAGCCGGTCGTAGAGGCCGTAGCCGTCAGGGAGGATACCGACCCGGCGGTGAATCGCCTTCGTCTCCGCCTGGGCGTCGTACCCCAGAACGGTCGCGGTCCCGCTGGTCGGGCGGACGTAGTCCAGCAGCATGTCGATAGTCGTCGACTTGCCGGCCCCGTTCGGGCCGAGGAAGCCGAACACCTCGCCCTCCGCGACGGTCAGGTCGAGGCCGTCGACTGCGAGCACGGTCTCGCCGTAGCGCTTCGTCAGGTCGCTGGTCTCGATGGCTGTCATCGGCTCACCGTCCGTGCCGATCCGGAGGTGGCGACCACCTCGCTGCGTGTCGTGAATCGCGTCATCGGAGGATCACGGGTGCAGATCCGGTGCCACCGCTCTTAATCTCGGTACGTCGTTCTTGCGAATCGAGAACTGACCCGGGGGACTCTCGACGCGACCGGTCCGGGGTGTCACCGGCGCAGGTACTCGCGCGTGGCCGGCGCCACGGCCAGGCGTTCCGATTCGGGCGGTTCGGCCCGGGCGACCCGGGTCGGATGCCCCGGCACCCGTCTAGGCGTCCCCGGCACCCGTTCAGGCGTCCCCGGCCGTCTCCGGACGGGTAGCCTGTGGCCGGAAATCGTCCGGGCGGGCCGTTCGGGCCCACCGTCGGTAGTACCACACCGCCACCGCGAGCAGCGGCAGCACCAGCAGCGTGAGGTCGGTCACCGCCTCACCCTCGGGGCCCAGCAGCAGGACGGGGTTGTGGTTGAACGTCCCGTGGAGGACGCCGGCGAGGACGACGTTCCGCGTGAGTTCGTACACCGTCCCGAGGATGATCCCGTAGATGGCCCACACCGCGAGGACCGGCGCCATCTCGGTTGGCGAGAGCCCGCGGACCACGGTCAACTGCGGGATGTGCCACAGCGAGAACAGCGCCGAGGTGAGGAGGACCCCGCCGGCCGTGCGAGCCCGTGTCCCGCCGCCGACGTGGGCGATGACCTTGTTCTGGAGGTAGCCCCGGAACGCGAACTCCTCGGCGATGCCGACGAACACCCACATCATCACGGCGGTCGCGAGCCAGCCGGTCGCCGTCGCACCCACCGGGATGCCCAGCGAGAGCTGCTCGCCCCGGACCGCCAGGACGACCCACCCGAACACGTGCGCCCCGGCCCAGACGGCCGCTACCGTCAGGACGCCGGGGACGACCCGGCGCCACCCGAAGCCGATGGCATCGAGCGAGACACCCTCTCGGCGGAGCGCCAGCCACGCGACGACGGCGACGAGCGTGATGGCCGTCGTCGTGAAGAGGAGACTCGCCATCCCCGTCCGGGGGAGGAACCGCTCGGCCAGGAGGATCAGGGCCGGCGTCGCCAGGGCGGTCACGGCCAGGAACAGCAGCGCCGGCCGCCGGTCCTCGGTGAACGCGAGCGGTCGACCGGCGCCCCCGGCACCGGCCCCGCCAGTGTCGATAGCGCTGTCCATACGTAGCGGTCGCTCCGAATCGAGATGAAGCGGGCCGCTCGTTCCCGGGCGACGAGAAACCGTCGTGTCGCTGGTGGCGTCGCGGTCGCGTCACTCGTGGGACACGGTCGTGTCGCTCGCCGTGCTCGCGTCCCCCGTGCGTCGGGGACACGTCGCTCGGCCCGTCACGACCGAAAGCGGTGCGCGGCACTCCACGACGGCCGGCTCGTGTCTCTCACGGGGAGGGAATCAGCACCACCCGCTTTTTCCGCCCCTGACTATCCTACAGCATGAACGCCGAGTCCACCGCCACCGGGGGTCGCCCGTCCGAGGGGGACTCCCGGTGGGCCATCGAGACGCAGGGCCTGACGAAGCGCTTCGGCGACCACGTCGCCGTCGAGAATCTCGACCTGACCATCCCCCCGGGGCATGTCTACGGGTTCCTCGGCCCGAACGGGGCCGGGAAGACGACCACGATGCGGATGCTGACGACGCTGCTCCCGCCGACGGCCGGGACGGCGACCATCATGGGGACGCCGCTCACCGACCGGCGGGCAATCACCCGGTACCTCGGCTACCTGCCCGAGGAGCCGCCCGTGTACGACGAGTTGACGGGTCGCGAGCAGCTCTCCTACGCCGCCTTCCTCCAGGACATCCCGGAGGACGTGGCCGCCGACCGCATCGAGTCGCTGCTGGCTCGTCTGGACATGACCGACGCCGCCGACCGCCCCATCGGCACCTACTCGAAGGGGATGCGCCAGAAGATCGGTCTCATCCAGGCGCTGCTGCACGGGCCGGCGGTCATCTTCCTCGACGAGCCGACCAGCGGGCTCGACCCGCGGGCCGCGAGAACCGTCCTCGACGTGCTCGCCGACCTCGTCGACGAAGAGACCACGGTGTTCCTCTCGACACACATTCTGTCCGTGGTCGACGAACTGGCCGACACCATCGGCGTCCTCCACGAGGGCCGGCTGGTGGCGGAGGGGTCGCCGGTCGACCTGAAACGCCGCGCCGAAACCGGCGAGGAGCGCACGCTCGAACAGGCGTTCCTCGAGGTGACCGCCGACCACGAGGCCGAACCCGTCGCCGAGGAGGCATCCGACGGGGGCGCGGGGGCGTCCCGAGGTGACACCACGGAGCCGCGGCCATGAGCACCGCCGTCGGCGGTGGCGGCGGTGGCGGTGACGACGTGCACGACGGCCTCCGTCACGATGTGCGCCACGGCCTCGGTATCGCCCGCGTCGAAATCCGGCGCCACACCCGGAACTCGCTGGGAACCCGCAAGCAGCGACTCACGCTGCTCGGCGCGGTCGTCGTCTTCGCGCCGCTGTTCGTCCTCTGGTCCCGCGTCGCACACGAGGCGGGCCGGACGGCCGCCGGTGAGGGAGCGTTTGACATGGGCCTCCTCGGGACGCACCTCCTCTTGCTGGTCGCGGTCTTCGTCGTGATGGCGGCCATGCGGACGCTCCAGACGGGCCGGCCCGAGGGCGAGGCGTTCCTGCTGACGGCGACGAGCCCGCGGGCGGTGCTGCTGGGGCTGCTCACCGTCTCGACGGTCCAGCTGGTCGGGTTCGTGCTGCTCCCGACGCTCCTGTTCGCCGGCGCGTTCGCGCTCGGCGCCGGGGAACCGTCGGTCGTGCTGACGACCGTCCTCGCGGTTGTCCCGCTGTTCGTGGCGGTGGTGATGGCCGGGACCGTCGTCGGACAGCTGTTCATGCTGGGACTCCTGCAGAGCGAACTGCTCCGCCGGCTGAGTCAGGCCGCCGGCGTCGTCCTCCTGCTCGTACTGATGGGGCTGGGCTACGCCGTCACGGCGCCGGCGGCGCTCGCGTCCTCGCAACTCGCCGTCTTCTCGACCGTCGCGGCCCCGACGACCCACTACCTCTCGTTCGTCTTCGCCGGTACGTCGCTCGTCGCCCCGCCCGGACCCGTCGCGTACGCGGTCGGGGCCGCTCTCCTCGCGAGCATCCCGCTCCTGTTCGCGCTCGCCGCGCGGCTCGCCCCACGGCTCTGGTTCGCCGACACGACGCCGACGGGGATGCTGGGCCGGGACGCGGCTGCGGCGACTGAGGCCGCCGCCGCTGGGCACGGACACGCCGGACGGTCGTTCCCGCGCCGGACCACTCCGCCGGCGCTGGGTATCGCGCTGGGGCTGTGGACCCGGTGGGTTCGCGTCCCGACCCGCTTCTCGACACTGTTCCCGCTGGTCATCATGGCAGTGACGGCGGTGTTCGGCGTCGCGACCGCCCCCGAACTGGTGCCGCTGGCGGCCGGTGGCGTCCTCGCGTTCGCCGGCATCTACGTCGCCGGGGCGGTGTTCGGGCTGAACCCGCTGGGCGAGGCTGGTGAGATGCGGGTCCTCGAGGCGCTCGTGGCACGTCCGCCCCGGACGTTCGTCCGGGGCCACGCGCTGGCCGGCCTCCTCCTGGGCACGCCGCTCGCCGTGGTCGGCGCGATCGTCCTCGCCTGGGGGACGGGCGCCACGCTCGTATCGGCGGTCGTTCTGGTGGTGCTCGCTGTCGTCGCGGCCGCCGCGAGCGTGGGCCTCGGCCTCGGCCTCGGGACGACGCTCCCGTCGCTGGAGCGCCGGGAAACCTTCCGCGGCTACGCGGTCGCGACCCCGAGTCAGTGGGTGCTGCTCGGCCACATGTTCGGCGCGTTCGTCGTCGCCGCCGTCGCCACACTGGGTGGGGCGGGTGCCCTCCTGTCCGACCCGGGCCTCTCCGGTGACGCCCAGCTCCTCCTCACGACCGCGGTTCCGGTCGTCGCGGCGATCGTCCTGCTGGGCGTCGGCTACGGCGGCTACCGGCGGGCTGTCGCCCGGTTCGCATCGCCAGTCTACGGCGCCGACCCGGGCACCGAGCCGGCGGCGACGGCGCTCGACACCTCGTTCACCGACCGGCAACTTCGACGGGGACTGGTGTTACTCGCCGCGTTCGTCGGCCTGCGGGCGCTGCTCTGGGGCTCGCTGTGGGCCCAGCCCTCGCCCAGCCAGCCGCTCGAGTTCGCAATTCTCGTCCTCGGGACCACCCTCGTCGGGTCGGTCGGGCTGGTCTACCTCGGGTTCACCCGCTGGGTCGGTGTCGATGTCGTCGCGTGGTGGGTCGACCGCGACCACCTCGGACGGGACGTGCTCTGGGGGGTCGGCGGGTTCGTGCTCTCGTTCGCCGTCATCGCGGGGCTGACGCTCGGCATCGGGGCGGTCGCCGGCCCGCTCCCCGCGGCGCCGGTCAGCGAGGCCCCCTCGCTGACCGGGACGCTCCTGATGCTGCTGTTCGGCTTCGCCGTCGCCGCGTTCCAGGAGGAGACCCTGTTCCGTGGCTTCCTCCAGTCCGCCCTCGCCGAGCGCGTCGGCGCGTGGCCCGCGCTTGTGCTGCAGGCCGCTGCCTTCTCGGCCGCGCACGTCGGCTACTACCCGCTCTCGGCGTGGTTCCTGTTCGTCTCGGCCTTCGCGGGCGGACTGGTCTACGGCTGGCTCCGCCTGCGCCGGGGCCGACTCCTCGCGCCGGGTATCGCACACGGTCTGCTCGGCTGAGGGTCCCTGTTCGCCCGGATCGGGTCGGTCTTGCCGGGAGGCGAGAGGTTCTCAACCTCTTCCGTCCGAGTGTACTGGTGTGTCACGCGAGGGTGCCTTCCGCGAAGTGCAACGGTTCCGACAGTGGTGGCTCTGGGCCCTGCTGGGCCTCGTCGGGTTGGTAACTGTCGTCGGAAGTGGACCGCTCGGCCTGGTCCTCACTGGAGCCATCTGCGGGTTCATGTGGTCGCTCCGACTCGTCACCGAGGTCCGAGACGATGGCCTCTACATCCGGTTCGCCCCGCTCCACCGGTCGTTCAGGCGCGTCCCCTGGACCGCCACCGAGTCCGCAGAGGCGACGACGTATCGACCGCTCCGGGAGTACGGCGGGTGGGGAATCCGCTGGCGTCCGGGAGCGATTGCGTACAACGTGCGTGGCTCGCGCGGTGTGTTCCTGACGCGGTCCGACGACCGAGATGTGCTGCTCGGGAGCCAGCGTCCCGACGAATTGGCCACGGCGATTCGAGAGACCATGTCCGATGCGACTCGCTGAGAACGTACCCCGCGCCGTTTGATCCTCTTCACGAGGCTCGCATCAACCAAAATTCGGCATCAATCAAACCGTGGTGGTTCAGAGGAACGTCGGCAATACCAGTATCATGACCGAATTAATGACGGCGTGCGTCAGGATACAGGCGATGACGTTCCGGCTCCAGACGTATACCCCCACGAGTGCGAGGGCGAAGACTGCCTGTGGAATGGCACCGACGAGTCCCCAGGCCGGGTAGTGGACAGCGAGGAACACAACGAAGCTCGTGGCAGCCCCGATCCAGATACTTCCCGTGAGTTCGGTCAATCGCTCGATTGGGTAGCCTCGCCACAGTACCTCCTCGGTCACAACTGCCGTTCCGATAATCGCGAGCTTCACTGGCAGTGAGAGAGAACTAATCGTCGAGAGCGTCTCGGGCTGTTGCAGGTTGAGGGCTGCGACGGCGAGGCCTGTGGCCAGCAGCCCGAGCACGAGCGCCACGACACCAGCGCCTATGCCACCGATCACCTGGCGACGCGTTGGGCGCTCGAGACCGACCGACGCGAGTGGGCGGTCTTCCCAGTAGAGGACGAGCGCGAGCAAGCCTCCGACCAACACCCACATCGTCACTGAGTTCACCAGCAGCGATTCTGCCGCCGACGTTCCGAGTCGCTCTGCCAGGTCGAGTTGCCCCACGAGGGTGCTGCCGAAGAGCGCGACGACCAGCCCTACGATGATGGCGAGCGATACCCCGGGGCGAGATCGGGATTGTTTCGTGTCTGTTGACATCGGCAATCACTCAGCTGCCGATTCGTGGCCAGTGAGAATAAGTCCCGAAGAGGATTCCTGCGGACGGAGAACCGCCCGTATCGGTTATTGTTGGAGACCTCCTGGCAGTTCGTACCCACCGTGACCCCGTCTGTCTCGGAGGTGCCATCCGATCCGGCCTGGACCGGTCGATCGTTTCCCTTCTCGTATCCTGGGACGCAGGACGCTGCTTCAAGTCGCTGTGACGCCGTTCTACGGGTATGAGACCAGAACACGAGTGGTTCAAGCCGGAGAAGCTCACCCGCTACTTCTTCGCCATCGAGGCGCTCGTCCTCGTCCCCATCGTTACGGCCATCGGCGTGCTCGCCTACAGTGGCATCCTCTTCGAGATGAATCCGTGGGTCGTGTACGTCGGTGTCGGCCTGGTGGTCACCGCATTCGGCTTCGTCACGTGGTGGATTCCAGCGTTCTACCGGACGGCCGCGTACAGGCTCACGGACGACGAACTCGAGTACGAACGTGGTGTGTTCTTCCAGCAGAAGACGACGGTCCCGTACAACCGCATCACCAACGTCAACGCCAGTCAGGGTCCGCTCCAGCGTCTCGTCGGGGCCGGAGCCGTCGGCATCCACACCGCGGGATTCGGTGGCCAGACCGGTGCTGAGCTCACCATCGGCGGGGTTGCCGACTTCGCGGACATCAAGGATCAGATCCTCGACAAAGTCCGGCGGCGTCCACCGGAAGCGACGGAGGGGGGCGACACTCCGGGAGTGACGCCCAAGCGAACGACAACGGAGACCGAGGCCCCGGAGCTACTGGTCGAACTGCGACGAATCAGGGAACTCCTCGAACAGGGGCGGGGCACTTGACCAAGTGGCTGCCAGCTTCTTCAGAGTATTTCTCAGGACGGTTGCTGATGGCCTCCAGATGGAACTCGAGTCCATCGTTTATCCTAGTGGTTGGGTGATAATGATACATGAGCGAGTAGCAACCACCACTCCGACAGCAATCGGTGTCGGTGATCTTGCGCGACTTGCGCCCTGTATGCAGCACGGCCGTTGAGAACTGTCACCGATTGAGGGATTCAGCAAAGATCGAGTGCACGAATCGTGCTTCAGCCCCCGTCGGTATCAGCTGTCTACGGGAGGAGGTCAGTTAGGTCTGGCAAGTCGATGTCGAAGTCGAGATTCGGGAACTCGATGTCAGAGAGCAATCGTTCGATCGGTCCCTCGTTCTCCTGGGGGAGCGGTCCAAGCGCCCCACCGTGCTGGGGTTCCCTAGACACTACGATCTCCTGAATCTCCGCGTACGAATACGCCAGCTCCACATCGTAGTCCCACCGCTCGGCATCGCGTTGGAGGTCTTGGAGCTGTGCCCAGACGAATTCGATGGTATTCTCGGTGACGACCTCCCCGTAGATCGAGCCCCGAATGGCCCAGTGGAGCTCACTCATTAGCAGTGCGATACAGCCACGGCAGCCGTATTTGGCGAAGCGGAGGAACGTACGATTGGCGACGAACCGGGTGCCGCCCCACGCCATCTTGTAGGGTGCTCCGACGGTCCAGAGTGCGACCTCCAGTCCAAACGCCGCTGCTGCAAAGAGGAAGCTCATGACGGTCTCTGGTTTCGGGTCGGGTGGCTCGATGGCACAGGCGGCACTACAGAGGCTGTTGTAGCTCTCCACAAGCGGGATGTAGCGGGTGTAGTCACGGAGATCCCGCTCTCCGGTCTCGATCATCCCCTCGTCGATCGCGTTCGTGATGTCGTACGTGTTGAGGATGCGAACCCCGAACCGGAGTCGGCGGAGGATATCATCCGCGGAGCCGCTCCCGGCGACGACTGCATCGAGCGCCGTCTCGGAGACGGTGTTGCGAGCCGCACACAGCTCGGTTGCACAGCCGACGACGGCGTCGTTCCGCTCGGCCTTCGTGTCCGGAAGTGCCCCGAAGTAGCCCTCCGAGATATCGTCCGTGACCGGCGGCGCCGCAGTCGCGGCTCCCGGTCGGAGGGCCGGTATGCTTGCAGCGGCACGGAGGATGGCCCGCCGTTTCATGCTGGACCGCCTGTAGGGAGCTGGGGAGCGTGTGACAGGCGCCTCCCCAGTAGGTGTCTCGTCCCACTCGCACCTAAATCGTCGCCAACCGCGGCGGAAGTGGTTTCGACCGGAGCCCTGGCCGGCAATCTGCAGGTCCCCCCTAGTCAGTGGTCGCCCTCGAGCCGGCTCCAGGTTCGGGGCCACCAGACGCGGTGCCGCCTCTGGCCCCCCGTCGGTCGATTCCGATGCTGTAACTACAGAGGGCAGATCATCCGCAAGCGTGCCGCTATTGCTGCATGTATGTGTCCAGCGCCGGGGCGGCGTCGAAGCGAGCCACCTGCCACACGTGCGGGATGCTGGACCGGCAAGAAGGCGCCTGCTGCGCCGTATCTGGCATCCAGCGATACGATAACTATCATTCAAACATCATGTCTCGAAATGGACGTGAGTCGGGCAACGAGACAGGTATGTAGTCGTCTATAGCGCCGTATCTACTACCAAAATATTGGTCCAATTATGGGTTGGTCACGAGGAGTGCCCCCGACCGACAGTCGAGATCGGCGAGTCACGGCCTGACAGCGGTGTCGGGTCATACAGGCGGTGCTGCAGTCGCGAGTCGCGGGTCTGGAAAACCGCAAGACGGCGCGGGCGTGTAGTGGCTCCCAGCCGCCTCGGGGGTGGATTCAGGAGCGACTCGCCGTTCCAGGCTGCTGGTCACGAGCCAGCGCGGTCACATCGCTGTGGCGTCGGTTCGGCCTAGACGGGACAGAGAGAGCCGTTTCTTGGCGATCTTCAGACTGCACCCTCTGAGGGGGTTGGCGTTCGTAGGTCCGCTTGGGAGGCCACGCCACAGACTTCTACACATTGATATCTTGCGGATGAGGCCCTCTCTGTAGTCTGTCCCCCTACAACACTCCGAGCGCGAGGCGGGCCCACAGTAAGCAGGACCTCCACCCTCTTGCTGAGATTTAAGTACGAAACCGGGACCAACTGGGGGTGTGGCCGACGACTACATCCGCCGGACGGCGATCACGCGGCTGGCCGTCGAGGAGCAACAGCACCAGCTCCTCGAACGGACGGTCAGCGCGTGGAAGCGCGGATGTCAGCTGGCGGTCGAGAACGGCTGGCCGAACTGTACCAGCAAGCGGCGGCTGCAGTCCCGAGCCTACGAAACGATTCGAGACGAGACGGGGCTCGGAAGCCAGCACGCGATCCTCGCCACCCATCAGGCGGCCGAGGCGATCAGCGCGTGTGAGACTCGCGCGGAGAACGGTCGCACCGTATCGAAGCCCGAATTCAGCGCCCCGACGGTTCGATACGACTCGCGGACGATGACGCTGTTCGACGATGGGACCGTTTCGCTCGCAACGACGGCGAGCCGCGTCCGGTGTGACCTCGTGCTTCCCGAGGACGAAGACGGCTATCAGTACCAGTATCTCGACGACGATGATTGGGAGGTGACCGAAAGCACGCTCACGGTCAGAGACGGTGAGTGGTATCTACACCTCGGGTTCCGCCGGCAGAGGCCGGCGGCCGAACAGGAGGCTGCCGAGAACGGAACGGTTCTCGGAGTCGACCTCGGCATCGAGCAGCTCGCCGTGACAAGCACGGGCCGATTCTTCTCGGGTCGTGAACTGGAACACCGTCGCGAGGAGGTCACGGAGCGGCAACGCCGGCTACAGGAGACAGGGACCCGAAGTGCCTACCGGACGCTGACGCGGATACGGACGCGTAATCGACGGCGCACGATGCACGACTTGCACCGCGTCGCGAACGGCATCATCGAGGAAGCCCGAGAACACCACTGTACGGTCATCGCCTTCGAGGACCTGACAGGGATCACCGATCGACTACCCGGCGGAGATCGGTTTCATCGGTGGGCGTTCGACCGGCTGGTTACCTACGTGGAGTACAGGGCAGCGACTCACGGCATCCGCGTGCTGACCGTCGACCCTCGAAACACGAGTCAGCAGTGTTCACGAACCGACTGTGAGCACGTCGCCGAGGGCAACCGCCCGCGGCGCGACCGCTTTCACTGCCAAGCCTGTGGCTACGAGGTCCACGCAGATTACAACGCCGCGAAGAATATCGGTCTTCGAGCAGTCCGGTGTGGCCACACGCCGTCACACCGGCCGGGCGCCAGTCAATGTGCCCTGAAATCCGGAACGATTGCTCCCGACGATGGGTTCACTCCCCATCCGGAGGAGCGGGCGGAGCCGACCGTTCACGGATAAGTCCTTCCCGGACAGTTGATCAAGGTCCGTGGCGACCCATCCTTCCTGGAGTGCAGTTCGAGGAAGTCCGAAGCATAGGCACTGCCGAGGGGTGCTTGCTGCCGTGAGAAGCACCATCATCAGGTACATGGACGGGTCGGTCGTTCTGTCTACGATGTCGCCGCGGGGGCAACAAGATGACTGACGACCAACGGACGCTCGACTCGTCGTTCGGAAGCGCGAGCGACAGCGACGGGACTACCGGGACTACCTCGGGGGATGCTGCCGACGGCGATGGGTCCACGCCTCGAGAACGGGTGCTGGTCAAGCTAACGCGGAAGGCGGCGAAGACGGATCCCGAGTTGCTGGAGAAGCGGACGACCAGTAGCGGGTCGTTCAGCTATCCGTCCGTCGCTGAGGCGGAGGCCACGCTCGTCACGAACGACGAGGTGAAACTCCAATCCGCGGCCGCGAACGACGACCGATTCGACTACTACGTGGTCCGAACCCGGCCAGCCGAGTCCAGTCCCTCCGAACGAGAGCCGCCCGAAGAGGGGTGGACCTTCCAGGCGCGTGGCAACGAGGTCGGGGCACTCGCGCAGGCGCTGCTCACTGGTGTCGGCCGGCGGCCCGCACCGGTCGTCCACTACGCCTGTCAGGACCTCGGTGTGGAAGACGAACACCTGCGGTTTCGGCAAGGCAACTCGCTGGATCGGTTTGCGTCCATCGAGAGGCCCAAGGACCACTCCTGGGTCCCGGACGCGGTCTTCGCGGTCTACGACCGAACCGAGTCAGGAGGCACCGAACCGGAGCGCCAAGGCGAACGCGATACACGCGCGGCCGAACACCAGATGTCGTCAGGCGACCGCTCACACGAGCGTGATGAGCCGGCCCTTCGCCGGGTCTACCCGATCGAGGTCAAGCACGGCAGTGCGAGCTTCGGGCGGAGTCAACGACAGGCGATGAACGAGCTGACCGCGCTCGATGACGAGCGTGTCGTCCCACTCCTGATCCGGGTGACGCTCGATGACCTCCCCCAGAACTACGACGTTCGAATTCAGGCCGGGCCATTCGGAGACAGCACGTAGACCACCTGGACGTATCCCACAGGAGGTCCGCGATAGCGCGGTCCCACCGGTGTTCTATCAGTACGACGGACCGAGAAGTCGGCGAAGTGACACAGTTGAACCTCGCGAGAAGTAGTCGATTCCTGAACCGCGGCGGTACGCAGAGCGCCGATCGAATGTGTACTGGCCACGAGTCGTGAGGAGACCGGAGGATGGATCGACGATGCAGTGATCTCGACTCGGCGATACTTTTGACAGACTGGCCGTACCCAGTCGTATGGACGCCATCGGTGCCAGCCTCATTCGCCTCGATGACTGGTTGTTCCATCTGTCGAACGTTCTCGCTGGCGTCGCCGCCCTCGTCGCTGCCTTCCTGTACGTACCACCGGGGTCGGTTTCGCTCGACCTGCTCGTGGCGCGCGTCGATCTGTTCTACCTCCTTGCACCGCTCTCGGTAGCATACGCCTGCTGGAGTTGTATTGGGCTGTACCGATGGTATGGCCGGGATGACGTGACGTAAGCCCCCCGGAGGAACGGATTCGCTGGCCGGACTCTTTCCGGATCACAGGAGGTACGGGTCGATTGCGGGATATGGTCTCTCGATTCCGCAGTTCAGCTCCATCAAGAGTAGAGGAATTCACAGAACCCACCGAGTAGCTCTTCACGGCCGCTGCGGCTGGATTGCACTCACCGCGTGCTGTGCAATCGCCTCGGCCTCGCTGTCCCGAATCGTGAGCCGGTCGGCAGCCGTGCGATATGCCTGAGCAACAAGCGACTCAGGTGCGTGCGCGAGGAGCGGTACGTTCTGCTCTGCTGCTTCGGTCACGACCGTACTCTCGGGAATCGCGCCGAGGACCGGGACGTCAAAATATCGTTCGGCACGCTCGACGAGCTCGTCGTCGACCGAGCCATCGGCTTTGGTGAACAGCACGCCCGCGACGTCGGTGCCGTAGGCGGTCGCGTACTCGCCGACCTTCAGGCCGTCCGAGAGGGCGGGGATGGTGGGCTCGAGGACGACGACGGTGCGGTCGGCCAGCACGACGGGGAGGACGGCGCTCTTCGAGCCCAGTGTGGCCGGCGAGTCCAGCAGGAGCACGTCGGTGTCGCGGGCGAGGGTGGCGACGGTCTCACGGAGCCGGGTCGGGTCGGCCGCCTCGAAGGCCGCTAGCGACGTGCCACAGGGGACGACCCGCATCCCGAAGCGGTCGTACGTCGCCGCGTCGACCGGGGCCGTCCCCAGCAACACGTCGTGGAGGGTCGTGTCGGCGTCCCGGAGCCCGGCGTGGAACAGCAGGTTCGCCATCCCGGTGTCGGCGTCGACGACCGTCACGTCGTACTCTTCGGCCAGCGCCATGCCCAGCGCGAGCGTCGTCGTCGTCTTGCCAGTTCCCCCCTTGCCACTCGCGACTGCGACCGCCTCGACCATTACGCTCGATTGCAGCGGTTCCGCTGATAAAATTTTGGCGCGCGACGGTGCTTCGACAGTCCGCGTCAAGTGTTCACGTGCCAAAAACTAAGTTGGCTCCATACTCGTGGTAGTGCAAACCCTTATTGCACATCGGAATTGTCGGGTTCTTTTAGTTAATTTCAATACAAATAGCGATAAGATTAGGTTGCGATGAACACTGAAGATGCGGAGAAAACGGTCGCAACGTACCTCAAGGAGCACCCGCGGATGTCCGGCGTCCTGTTCACGCTGCTGCTGCTGCTGAGTCAGTCGGGGAGCGCAGTGGCCTCCGGAGTCAGCGGTTCCGGCCCGTAACTCAGAGTTCTTCTACGTCCAGCGTATCGCTCCAGACCAGTTCACCGTCGAGACGAACCGGGAGGGGCTGGTAGCTGAAGAAGTCGGTCACGTCAGTCGTCGACAGCCGGTAGCTATCGATTTCGCCCGAGGAGAGATAGTACGTGTTCTCGGCCTGATCCAGGAGCGGCATGAACTCCGTTCCGATACCGTGTGCCGGGGTGGGGAAGCCGTGGATGGTGAGTTCGAGATCCGCCTCGTTCGAGACGGTCAGATCGCACAGCAGCGCCGTCCCGGCGTTGGATTGGACGACCGCCAGACTCCCGTCACCGACCACGATGTACTGTTCGCCGATAGGATGGTGGTCACGCGCAACGTCGAGCGCGGCCCGGAACGGGTACCCGTGCTCCAGGAGTCGCGCCATCGTGCGGCCGAGTTCGACCGCACCGGCGTTCGTGACGTCCGTGTGGCTCCCGACGCCGACGATGGCGCCGGCATCGATGAGTCCCCGCGCTTGCTGATACGAACGGCAAGCGTTGAGGAAGAACGTGTCCACGCCGGTCTCGTCCAGTCCCGCGCAGTCGAGTTTCCCGTCCTGGCAGACCAGCCCGTCCGGTTCAGCGTGGCCGATGTAGTGGAGGAAGTCGTGGTCCTGAGCGAGCAGCTGGGCCAGTTCGTCGGTCGAGAGGTCGTACCTGAGTTCCACGTCGAACGGGAGCCGGTCGCGCTGGCCATAGACCGCCTCCACGTCCGTCTCCTCGTCCATCGCCGCGTCGTTACAGACGACCGTGATGTCGATCTCCCCGTCGCCGGCCTCGCGTCCGATCCGGTTTCGATATGCTGTCAGGACCGCCTCGCTCGCTCCGAACGGGATACCGTCGCCGACCCACACCTGTTCGAGG
This sequence comes from Haloglomus salinum, assembly GCF_024298825.1. Taxonomy (NCBI): domain Archaea; kingdom Methanobacteriati; phylum Methanobacteriota; class Halobacteria; order Halobacteriales; family Natronomonadaceae; genus Haloglomus; species Haloglomus salinum. The sequence continues at coordinate 1,747,071 of NZ_CP101153.1, read as the reverse complement.
GTGTCGGCCGGCTCCGGGCTGACGAACGAGAGGTCGTCCGTGCCGGCGCTCGCCGCGGTCCCGCCTCCGCCCGGCGAGGAACTCCGGGTGAAACTGTCGGTGCGGGGGCCGCGGGTGAACTCCCCGGGCGAGGCCCGGGTCGACCCGCCGCCGGACAGGAACGACGAGACCGCCGCCGCCTGTTCCGACGCCGCTTCGTCGCTCTCCTCGCTGGGCGAGCGGGGCGTCCGCACCAGCGCGAGGTCGTTCACGAGGAACGGGAGCGTCTCGATGGAGGTGGCCGTGGGCCGGGCGGTCGCCGCCACCTTCCACCGCGGCAGGTGGGGCTCGATGACCCGGTAGGGGACCGAGAGGTACTCCTGGACGCGGTCGGCGTGGTCGGCGTGGTAGAGCGCCTCGAAGTCGACATCTAGCTGGCCCTTCACGGCCTCGCGCTCGTCGAGGCGGCGGCCGTGGCCGTACGCACCGTCGTAGCGGGTGAGACAATCCATGAAGAACAGCGTCTTGAGCGTACGCTCGACGGTACGCTCGAAGCCACCGGGCCCGTCGAGCGGGTACGAGGCTCCGTCGGTCACGATGCGTGGTTCGTCGGCGACCCGGACCTCGGCCCCGAGGTAGTACGCCAGCGGCGCCGCGACCAGCGCGGCCTCCGTCGTCTCGGGGAGTTCGAGCCACACGTCGGTCGCGACGGGAGCGAGTCCGCACGTGTCCAGTTCGTCACCGAGTTCGACCGCGGGCGGGTGCCCGCGGAGGCTCGGATAGGAGCGTTCGGGCATCGTGGTCCCGAGCGCGGCGCCGAACGTCGAGACGGTCGCCAGCAGGTCCGCCGGGTCCGCCGTCGTGGTCACCGTCGTCGCCGGGCGGGTCCGGCGCGAGCGCGCACCGACGAGGACATCGGTGTCGTCGCCGAAGTCGATGCGTGTCTCGGCGAAGTCCGCCTCGATGGAGACCCCCGACTCGACCTGCAGGTAGCACTTGATGGGTGTCAGCAGTTCGAGCGTGTACCGGGCGGCGTCGAGCGTGGCCTGTTCGAGATGTTCGACGCTGGCCACCAGCGCGCCGTCCGGCGAACGGACGTAGACATTGGTCGCGGTCGGGAGCCGAACGGCCGACGTCCGGACCGCCGTCGCGGTGTCGACGGGGTAGGCGAACCGGTCGCCCGACGTCGGCACCGGCTCGACGGGGGCCGGCGTGTCCAGCTGGTACTGGTGGTTGTCCACCGGGTCGAGGACCCGGAGCCCGGGCTCCTCGGTCGCCGCCGCGAACGAGACGCCAGGGGAGCCGTTGCCTGTCATGATGGGTTCGTCGTCGCGTCACTCGGTCAGCGGGAGCCAGTCCGACCGGATACCCGCTTCGTGGATATGCCAGCGCTGCTCCGGGTGGTCGTCGGCGAGGCGGAGTTCGACGGTCGTGTCGACCAGGGCCGCCATCGTCCCGGTCAGTTCGCTGTCCGCCGCGAGCGGCAGGTGGAGATGGCAGGTGCCACCGAGCCGCCGGACCCGGCTGGTGACGAGATGGAGGAAGCGGAAGGCCTGCTCCTCGCCGCTCGTCTCGACCAGTGGCAGGACCGACTCCACACAGACGCGGGGGGCCCGGTCCGCCGTGGTGTCGAGCGCCGCGAGTTCGGCCTCGAACGCCGCCCCGGCCGACGACAGCGTCGGGACCACCGTGAGGGCACTACTGCTCGCCCCGCCCGCGACGGCACCGGCGCCGCCGGCCGGCGCATCGGTGGCCGCGGCGCCCCTGGAGGTCACGTCGAGTTCGAGCACCCGGTCGCCGTCCGTGGGGTCACTCGCCGACTCCGCGCCGGTACCGACCCGGACGAACAGCCGTTCGTCGTCAGCCGGTCCGAGCAGCTCGTCACACGTCTGTCGGTGGACCCGGTCCGGGACGGCCCCGGCGACCAGAAACGCGCTGCCGGACCGCCGTAACTCCGTGAGTGCCGCCTCGAACTCGTCACCCCGCCCCTCTGGACCCATGGTTGGTCATCCTTTCAGGTACGGGAAAATAAGGGTTGGCTACGATTCTCGGAGCCTGCAACAACCGACGGGTGAACGCCGGGCGCGGGATGGCGACCCACGCGGCGAGGCCGGCCCGGGCTGACGTTCGCCGTCCGTCCAGCCGCGTTCAGGCGCGGCCCTGGATAATTCCTCACGGTCCATCATTCCGAAACGTTCGTCCAGAAGTTTCCTCGAGATACCGGATGCCGCTCGATTTACGTCGGAGAAGGCCCCATCATCCCGACGAACGTCCGCATCCTCGACACCCACGAGCGCCGGTCGATGCAATAGTTGCCGGAATTGGCAGGAAAGAACATGAAGGTTTATACCCGATGGACATCCATGATGAATCGAGGACAGCACGCCTGTCCATGCAAACGACCATGACGGACCGCCCAACCCACGAGATCGAACCGATGGTTCCGGAGATGCCCCGACAGTCCACCGAGGACGAGACGCCCACGATTGCACAGGACGGGGGCCGTGTACTCTCCCGTGACGAGGAGGCCGGCGCGCCCCTCGTCCCGAAGCTCTCCTGAGCGGTCCGTCCGCTCTGCCGCACCGTTCTTCCGACCACCCAACCCGATAGCGTCGGCCACCCGCAGCCGACCGCCGACGGTGCCCCGTGTTGCTTTTCCCGCCACCCCACCTCACCGTGAGTGATGCGACGGTTCGGCGCCGACTACCTGACCGAAACCCGACGAGGGATGTGGGAGGACTCGCGCGAGGCACTCGCCGACCTCCGCCTGCGCGACGCCGACGGCGTCCTCGACGTCGGCTGTGGCACCGGCGAACTCACCGCAGTCCTCCGCGAGGAGTGCCCCGGTCGCGTGGTCGGGCTGGACCGCGACCCTGACCTGCTGGCCCACGCCCGACGCGACGGGCCGGTCGTCCGCGGTGACGCCCGGTCGCTCCCGTTCCCCGACGACGCGTTCGACGTGGTCGTCTGCCAGGCGCTGCTGGTGAACCTGCCCGACCCGACCGGCGTGGTGCGCGAGTTCGCCCGCGTCGCCCGCGAGCGCGTGGCCGCCATCGAACCGGACAACGCCGCCGTCACGGTCGAGTCGAGCGTCGACGCCGAGGCCGCGCTCGCTCGCCGCGCCCGCGAGCGCTACCTGGAGGGGGCGGCGACGGACGTGGCGCTGGGCGCGAACGCGCGCGAGACGTTCGAGACGGCCGGCCTCGGCGACGTGCGGAGCCGGCGCTACGACCACGAGCGGGTCGTCGAGCCGCCGTACGCCGACCGCGAGGTCGAGGCCGCGACCAGGAAGGCCAGCGGCGCCGACCTCCGCGAGCGCCGGGCGACGATGGCCGGCAGCGAGGAGGACCTCGACGCGCTCCGGGAGTCCTGGCGCGACATGGGACGGGAGGTCGTCCGGCAGGTCCGCGACGAGGCGTACGAACGGCGCGAGGTCGTCCCGTTCCACGTGGTCGTCGGGTCGGTCGACGACACCTGACAGTTACGAAACAGGAATGGATTCCAGCGAGGAGCTTTGCGCACGGCATCGCTACGCCGGGGCGATGTCCCCCACGCCCGAACCACACGTCGTCGCCCTGTGTGGGAGCCTCCGAGACGCGAGCCGGACGCGCATCGTGCTGGCCGAGGCCCTCGACGCCGCCCGTGCCGCCGGTGGTGCGACCGAGCTCGTGGACCTCCGCAACCACGACCTCCCGCGTCTGGACCCCGATGCCCCGACGCCGTCGGACGCCGCCGCCGCCCTCGGCGAGACCGTCGCGGGCGCCGACGCGGTACTCCTGGGCACACCCAACTACCACGGCTCCGACACGGGAGCGCTGAAGGACGCACTCGACCACCTCGGTCGTGACGAGTTCGGCGGCGCCACTGTCGGCCTCGTCGAGGTCGCCGCCGGCTCGCACCCCGGGCCGGCGCTGGCTCACCTCCGCGCGGTCTGCCGGACGCTGAACGCGTGGACGGTGCCGCTCGAGGTGGCGGTTCCGGACTCGCACTCGCTCGTCCGCGAGGACGGCATCGCGGACGACGACCTGACCGACCGGGTCCGCCGTCTCGGAGCGGAGCTGGTCCGGTACGCCGGTGTCGAGCGCTACCCCGAACTGGCCGGGCCGCCCGGCGCCGCGGGCGACTGACCCGCGAGCCCCCGGCCGGGCCGCCGACGAACTCTAGACGAATCCACGAGGAATCCACACCGGAGCCGGCACGGACCCCGGACGGACTCCGGTACCTCTCTGAAAAATCATCTTTTACCCGTCGCGCCACCGGCAGGGTGTGCGGAGACCCGCACGGAGCCATCAATGACCGACAACGACGGCGGCAACGACGGACGCGGCGACAGTGGAATCGGAACCTCGCGGCGCACCTTCCTGCTCGGGGCCGGAGCGGTCGGCACGAGCGCGCTGGCAGTCGGGGCGGGCGGGAGCGTGCTGGCGGACACCCGGTTCAGCGTCCAGCCCCGGGAGGCGCTACGCGTGCGCATCGAGAACGTCTCGACGGGGACGACGCTGGCAACGACGGCCGACGGCGAGGCGGCCGAACAGCCGGTACCGCTCTCCCCCGGCGCGTTCGCGGTCCATTCCCCGGACGAGCCGCTCTTCGCGCACGGCGCCCCCGAGCGCGGCAACGGGCTGGAGGAGATCGCCGAGGACGGGATGCCCGGCCGGCTGGTCGAGTCCCTGAGCGGTCGCGACAGCGTGACGCAGGCGGGCGCGTTCACGACACCCGTCGGTGCCGACGGCCCGGGGCCGCTGCTCCCCGGCGACGCCTACGAGTTCGAGGTCGATGTCGCTCGCGGCGGGCCGGACAACTACCTCTCGGCGGTTACGATGTTCGTCCCCTCGAACGACGCCTTCTACGCGCTCGGTGGCGCCTCGGGGCTGAAGCTGGTCGACGGCGACGAGCTGGTGACGGGCGACGTGACCGACCACGTCTCGTTCTGGGACGCCGGCACGGAGGTCAATCAGGAGCCCGGCGTCGGCCCCCACCAGGTCCAGCGCCAGCGCGGGGCCGGCGTCGGCGACGTCGAACGCGAGGTCGTCGCGCCCATGCGCGAGGTGAACGGCTACGACTACCCCGCCATCGCCGATGTCGTCCGCGTGACCGTCGAGCGGGTGGAGGGTGACGGCGAGTCGATGGGCGAGGGGGAGGGTGAATCGATGGACGGCGGGAACAGTGACGGGATGAACGACAACTGAGACGGCCGTCGGCCGGGGGCCCTGGGCAGACAGGCACTGCTCCGACCGGAAGCCTGTAGACGTCCCCCTGTGAGGCACCGACGAGGGTCCCCTCGATGGAGAAGGCGCTCTGGTATCTGATCGCCGGCACGCGCGGCGGTGAGAACCGGGCCCGCATCGTCCGGCTCATCGACGAGCGCCCCCGGAACGCCAACCAGCTGGCCGACGAGCTCGGGGTGGACTACAACACCGTCCGGCACCACCTCGACAAGCTCGCCGAGCACGACGTCGTGGAGACCGGCGGCGACGAGTACGGCAAGCTCTACTTCCTCACCGACCGCTTCGAGCACAACCGCGAGACCTTCGAGGAGATCACGAAACACCTGTGACAATGGCGATGACCACCACGCTCGCACTGGCGACCGCCCTGGCGGTCCTCAACAGCCTCGCGCTCGGGGGCCTGCTCGTCGTCTGGCTCCGCAACTACCGCACCTTCCGGACACCGATGACGCTCGGCCTGGTCGCGTTCGCCGCCGTCCTGCTCGTCGAGAACCTCGTCGCCATCTACTTCTTCTTCTCCATGCAGTCGCTGTTCGCGATGTCCACGACCGCCGAGACCGCGGTGCTGGCGATGCGGGGACTGCAGTCGGTGGCGCTAGCCTTCCTGACGTACGTCACGATGCAGTAGCTAGGGTGCGAATTTTACTCCAGATATTATCGAATTATTCCCGAACTAACCAACACATTACTTGATTAGACCACCTAATCCTGGTATACTATCGCAGACTACACCTACGAAGCCCTCGCGCGCTCCGGGACCCTGACTCGCTGCGCGCCTCGCTCCCTTCGGTCGCTGCGGTGCTTACGTCGTCAGGTGACCCGGAGCCCGCTCGCCCTTCGATTCCACCAGGGACTGAACGCGGCACGGGCGCTGTGGCCCTGCCCTTCCCCAGGTCGCGCGGGTTCCCGGGCGAGCCGCGAACCACGCGCTCCCGGCCCGTAGTCTGGTCGGCCGGCCAGTTCCGCGAACAGGAAGCGCGCCGGCGCCACCCGCGTCGAACCGCGAGCAGGGCGGGACTCCGTCCCGCTTGCAGTCGGGCGTAGCCCGACGACGCAGCGAGCGTGTTCGGCGTTCCCCGGCGCTGGCGCGGGGAGGGGTGGGGTCACCCTGCTCGCCTGGAACCACCATGTTCGTCGCTCGACCCGAAACAGTCCCCCCTGGTGGAATCGAAGGGCGAGCGCTCTCGACCCGGCCCCGGCGACGCAAGCACCGCAGGCCGAGCGAAGCGAGGCCGAGGAGCGCAGCGAGCCGCGGACGCTCGCGCGAGCGGAGCGAGCGAGAGGTCGTCAGAGCTTGCTCTGACGGAAGTCGAGAGCGCGAGGGCTTCGTAAGGGCCTCCGCTGTCGCCGTATCGGAATCTCCGACCAGCCTCGCCCAGCACGTCCCGGAGCGAAACCCACAACCGCCCACACACCAACCCCAGACCAGATGCAGTGCGACAAGTGTCCAGCGGACGCGGTCACGCACCTCGCGTACTCGGGGCTCCACCTCTGCGGCGAGCACTTCCGGCGCTCCGTGGAGTCCCGCGTGCGCTCGCGGGTCCGCGAGGACAGCCTCGTCCCGTCGGACGCAACACCCGAGGACCCGGCGACGTGGCTCGTCGGCCTCTCGGGCGGGAAGGACAGCGTCGTCCTGACGAGCATCCTCCACGAGACGTTCCGCGAGGACCCTCGCATCGAACTCGTCGCGCTCACCATCCACGAGGGCATCGAGGGGTACCGGGACGCCTCGCTCGACGCCTGTCTCGAGCTGGCCGAGGAGCTCGACATCGACCACGAGGTCGTCAGCTACGCCGAGGAGTTCGGTCTCGAGATGGACGACGTGGCCGACGACGACCCCGAGGGGATGGCCCCCTGTGCGTACTGTGGCGTCTTCCGCCGGGACCTGCTCTCGGAGTACGCCGCCGACCTCGAGGCCGACCTGCTGCTGACGGGCCACAACCTCGACGACGAGGCCCAGACCGCGCTGATGAACCTGTTCTCGGGCGACGTGACGAAGATGGCACGCCACTGGGAGGCCTCGCTCGGGCCGCTCGACGAGCGAGACTCGGCGGACGCCGCGGACGGCGGGCCGTTCGTCCCGCGCGCCAAACCCCTGCGCGACGTCCCCGAGAAGGAGGTCGCGCTGTACGCCCACCTCCGGGACCTCCCCGTGCACATGGCCGAGTGCCCGCACGCGAGCGAGGCCTACCGCGGCGAGATACAGGAGCACCTGCTCGCGCTGGAGGAGGACCACCCCGGGACGCGCCACTCGGTGATGTCGGGGTACGAGGAACTGGCGCGGCTCGCGGCCGCGGCACGGGACCGCGGCGCGGAGCGAACCGGCGAGTGCGAGCGGTGTGGCGCGCCGACCACGCGCGCGGTCTGCCGGAAGTGTGCGCTCGTCGAGTCCGTCCACGACGCGGGCGCCGGACTCGACGGGCACGACTCCGAGGAGCTCCCGGAGGGGAACCACGACGCGGGCGCGGACGTGGACGCGGACTGAAGCGGGCGCCGACCGAAGCGGGCGCCGACCGAAGCGGGCGCCGACCGGACGAGCACGACGCGGACGCCGCCGGAACAGACATCCCACCGGGTCAGATATCCTCGAGTCGCTCGCGCCGGGGGCGGCTCCGTACCTGTTCGGTGTTTGAAGACGGTACGGCCGACGGCCCCGTCAGGGCAGGGCGGCCGGCTGCCACCCCGCCCCGCCGTCGAAGCCGCGCAACCGGAGTTCGTACGGCCGACCGTGCGACGCCTCGCCGGGCGCCTGCCGGAGGTCGATGCTCCCGTCGAACGCCCGAGCGATCATGTTCACCGTCCGGTCGTCGTGCGCGTCGGTATCCAGCGTGTGGACGGAGAGACACCCCAGGCTGGCCAGTCGGGTCGCGAGCACGTGGCAGAACTTGAAGACGTCCTCCGGCGAGCGGTAGGCGAGCAGGGTCGACAGCGAATCGAGCCCCAACCGGTAGCCGTCGCCGCGGACGGACAGCGACTCCAGCGCCCGCGTGATGCCGATACCGACCCCCGTCAGGTCGTTCGGAGAGGGGACGTGCTGGACGCGTCCGGGGCCCGAGAGCCCCTCGCCGGACGACTGCCCGGTGCAGTCGACCAGCCCGAACCGGGACCCATCGACATCGACGAACTCGGCGAACCGGTCCTCGATGGCGTCGGCGTGGTCCTCGGTGGAAACCATCGTGACGCCCTCCCCCGCCGCGTGGCCGGGGGCGAGGATGGCCGCGACCAGCCGCTCCTTCCGAGTCATCACCGGGCCCGCGACGAGGAGGCTGGTCCCCGGCGCCACGCGCCGGTCGAGCGGAGCGAGGCCCCCGGTCCGCTCCGGGTCCACCAGCCTGTACATTCGTCCCGGACAAGGGGCAGGAAGCGCTTAACGCCTCGGATGGCGGTGTCCGACGTTGAGCGGACACCTGTCAGACAAGTCTACAGACACTGAATCCGGAAAAATAGCTTAGCAGCTGCTCCAGCCCGTGTATGCACCCGAAAGAAAACTGACAGTATCCGTATCTATCGGATAACGTCCAGACCGTTGTTCTTCTCGCCCTCGACCTCGGGCTTGCCGCCGTCGGTCTCGCCGACGCCGAAGGTGTCCGTGCCGGTGGACTCCTGGACCGCATCGCCCTCGATGGCCGCGCGGGAGGCGTCGGCCTGCTTCTGGGTCGTCGGACCGAGCACCTGGGCCGACTGGACGCCGGTCATGATGGCCATGACCCGCACCTTGCCCTTGTACTCGTCCTGGATGCGCGCGCCCCAGATGACGTTCGCCGAGGCCTCGAGGCGCTCGGTGATGCGCTGGGCGATGCCCTCGGCCTCTTTGAGGGTGAGGTCGGGACCGCCCGTGATGTGGACGAGTCCGCCGGAGGCGCCACGGTAGTCGACATCGAGGAGCGGGTGCTCCATCGCGTCGTTGACGACCTCCTCGGTCTTGTTCTTGTCCTGGGTCTCGCCGACCAGCATCACCGCCACACCACCCTGGTTCATGATCGATGTCATGTCCGCGTAGTCCAGGTTGATGAGGCTCGGCTGGGTGATGGTCTCGGAGATGCCCTTGACGGTCTCGGCGATGATCTGGTCCATCACGGAGAACGCCTTGCCGATGGGCAGGTTGGGCACGTAATCGAGCAGGCGGTTGTTGTCCAGCACGATGATGGAGTCGGCCTCGTTGCGCAGCTTCTCGAGACCCTCCTCGGCCTTCACCGTGCGGGCGCGCTCGACGTTGAACGGCGTCGACACCATGCCGACGACGATGGCGCCCTGCTCCTTGGCGATCTTCGAGACGACCGGCGCGGCGCCGGTGCCCGTCCCGCCACCCATGCCGGCGGTGACGAAGACGAGGTCGGCGTCGCCGATGACCTCCTTGACGGTTCCCTGGGCCATCTCGGTGGCGCGCTCGCCCATCGAGGGGTCGCCGCCAGCGCCGAGCCCGTTGGTGAGGCTTTTGCCGACCAGGATCTTCGTGTCGGCCTCGATCATCTGCAGGTGCTGCTTGTCCGTGTTGATGGCGATGGTCTCGGCACCCTCGACGCCGATGTTGTAGAGCCGGTTGACCGTGTTGTTCCCGGCGCCACCAGCTCCGACGATGACGATCCGCGGGTCACCGAAGTCGCTGGCACCGTCGCCGTCGTCCATCTCCCGGGACTCGGCCTCGGCGTTCTCCAGAGCGGAGTTGACGATGTCCTGCATCGTCTACACCTTGGCCCAGCCGCGCCGGTCGCTGGCCCGGTCGGTATCCTCGTGTTCGTTCAACATCTCACGAACGGCCGACCGGATCGCCTCGCTCCGGTTGGGGAACTCCCCCGTATCGACCATTCGCTCGACCTCTTCGATCTGCTGCTTCGGAATCCGTAGTGTCACACGCTCCATTGTATTGCTCCCTTGTTGGTCGGTAAGACGGCGTGCGGCACACACCCGCATGCGTCGTACAGCGCGAAACCGCCCGACAGCGGCCGGATGTAATCCGACCACCCGCGCTGTAAGACGACCGTCTTACGCAGAAGTATGCATTGACGGCTATTACTTAAACCTTTCTGCGAGCGTATGACGAACGTCGCACAACCGCGTAAACTCGGTTGAGACGCGCGATTACGGCGTTTACAACGGTTTCGAGGGTCGCCGAACCGTGCCGGACTGGCGGACACGGCCGGCCATCGACGGTCGGTTTACCTCCGGCGGAAGTAGCCATCATCCCGTAACCACCGAATAGAACGTTTTTTCCCGCCGTTTACGGACTGTCCAACACGTCAGCCGCCGTCGTCCGACGGCCGCAGGACGGGCAGAACGCCCAGTCCGAGCGGAGCTCGTCGCCGCACTCGCAGAACACGCGGTGGCTCGCCTTCTCACCACAGTTCGGGCAGTAAACGTGGTCCTGCGTGAGTTTCTCACCACATTGAGCACACGGATTCTCCCCCGACTCGGCCTCGTTTGCGCCCTCTGTGGGCACCGTGTTACGCTCACCACCCTCGGTGGTAGCGCTCGCCCCGGATTCGCCGTCGAGAGAGATGTTTACGTTGATATCCTGGCTCTCGGTGGGCGGCCGGTAGCCCTCCAGCCGGTCCGTGATGATGGCATCGACCCGCTCGGCGACCAGCTCGTCGAGCGTCCCGGCGTCGGCCACCTCGGCGGCGTCGGACGTGTCGGCGGACGTCCCGGCCGGCTCCCCGAGGTACTCGCGGAGCGCCTCGCGCATGACCTCGCTCTTGGAGGCATCGAACTCCTCCAGCTGGGCCACGAGGTCGTCGTCGGCCCGGAACGTTATCTTGCTCACGTTGTCCGACGTTGTGTGTCACGGTACATCAACCTTCGCGTGCGTCAGACGCCCGTCTGCCGGCGCCCGGCCGCGTTCCCGGCTGCAGGGGCCTGTAACCGGTGTGTCGGTGGCTGACGACGGTCGACGACGTGTCGACACACACACGCCTGTCGGACACCGTGTGTCCACGGCCCACGCCCTCACGGGATGATAACGATTAAGTCCGCGACCGGCCCAGTTCCGTGTGCCCGCCCTTAGCTCAGACTGGTAGAGCAGTCGACTGTAGATCGACTTGTCCCCCGTTCAAATCGGGGAGGGCGGACTCCTTCTCCAGTCGAACCGTGGCCGAGTCCGGGAAGCGATACCCAGACCCGACCGACGAGATACCCGACGAGCCACGGCTCCGACCGACGAGCGCAGCGTTCACCGAAATCCGCTCGCGCCCGGCGAGACGGACTCGGCGACGTGCGTGCTGTGGGATGGGGAGTGCGCGCCCTCGGGCGCGGTCGTCAACGAGGCCTGTTCGGTGATGGCCGGAGGGTCCCTGCCGTACAGCCGCACCTGGGACAACACCCTGACCACGCCGCCGGCCCTACGTGCATAGCGTCCGGGTTGAAACCCGGTCCGCATGACTTCGGGATGTGCTTCCTTCGCACGCACGGTTTCGGGGTGACGGGGGCGTGACCGCTCCCGGCAGGGATGGCTGTGGGGGCCACGCCGTCCAGGATATGCTCACTCAGCCGTCGTCCGACCCCCCAAGTGCCAGGAGCCCCTGTCCCCCCCCCTCGTTCCGCACACAGGCAAGGCGCACCGACCGACGATAATCACGACATCCGATACATGGACGACAGACTCGACATCGACCGACGAACGCTGCTGGGGACGGCCTCGCTGCTCGTGACGGCGGCGACGGCCGGCTGTTCCGGCCTCCGCGGGGGCGACGGCGGCGACGGCGGTGGCAACGACACCAGTGACGGCAGTGACGCCGAGTCCACGCCGAGCCCGACGACGTACGGCTACGGCGGGACGGCAACCGCGACGCCGACACCGACGGCGACAGCCAGTCCGACGGCGAAGCCCCGGACGACGACCACCGGGAAGCCGGAGACGGACCGGCCGACCGACACGCCGATGGACACCCAGACAGCGACACCAGCGGACACACCCACCGATACGGCGACGCCGACCGACACATCCCCCCGGACGGCGACACCGACGGGTCGGCCCGAGGGCGACTACGGTGAGCAGACGTACGGCGAGTACGGCTACGGGGGCGTCGCCCCGTGACGCGACGCATCGACTGACACATGCCCGAGACACCCAATCACTCCTACAACATACCCGAGGAGGGCGCGACCGACTGGCACCAGCCGCTGAACGAGAACTTCCGGCAGTACGACACCGACATCGAGATCCGCGACGAGGAAGCGAACCGCTCGAACTACGAGCCGGTCGACGGCGCGAAGTTCCTCGCCACGGATACCGGCGTCGTCTCCATCGGTGACGGGGAGAACTGGCTCCCGGCGCTGGCGCTGGCACGGTATCGGGCGCCGGCACAGAGCAACACCCCCGGTATCGCCTTCGGCTACCAGAACAGCCTCAACGGTGAGGCGTCGACAATCAGCGGCGGCGGAGAGAACAGGGCGGCCGGCGGGGCGACGGTCGCGGGCGGAAGCTTCAATGGTGCCGACGGCAGGAGTTCCGCCATCGGGGGCGGAAGCAGGAACGAGGCCGGCGGGTTCGGCGACGTGGTCTGCGGCGGTGCGAACAACACGACCGACGGGGGGTCCCCACAGCAGGGGGCCAGTAGCATCCAGGAGATCGAGAACGGGTTCGCGACGGTCCCCGGTGGGAAGAGCAACACGGCGAGCGGGCGTTTCAGCTTCGCCGCCGGTCGCCAGGCGGATGCGTCGGAGGACGGGAGCTTCGTCTGGGGCGACGGGACCCGGCGGACGGTCCAGGCGACCCAGGCCAATCAGATGGTGTTCCAGGCGGGCGGCGGCGTCACGATTTTCTCCGCCAGTGACGCCTCGGCGGGCGTCCGGCTCTCCGCGGGCAGTGGCTCGTGGTCCTCGCTGAGCGCCGCCAGCGCCAAGTCGAACGTCCAGACGGTTGACCCGCAGGGCGTGCTCGACGGCGTCGAGTCCCTCGACGTGTCGACCTGGGAGTACGACGCCGAGGCCGACGCCACCCACATGGGCCCGATGGCGGGCGAGTTCCACGACGCCTTCGGCCTCGGCGCCGACGCCGACCGCATCGCGAACGTCGACGCCGACGGGGTCGCACTGGCCGCGATACAGGGCCTCGCCGAGCGCGTCGAGGAGAAGGAGAACCGTATCGAAGAGCAAGACGAGCGCATCGAGAAGCAGGACGAGCGCATCGAGGAACTGGCAACCGAGAACGAGGCGCTTCGCGAGCGGCTGGCGGCGCTCGAACGGCAGGTCGACAGCACCGACGCCGCCGGTGGCGGCGAGAGGTCCACGGCGGACTGACGGCTCCTGCTCCGACCAGCCGTCGACGAGGACGGGACTCCGGACGACGGTGGCCGGCCAGCTATCGTCCGTCCTGCCGCCACCCGCACCGGCGTCCCCGCTGGTGCCTTCGCCTCTCCGCCCGTCAGTCGTCCAGCAGCGCGGCCAGGATGGTCCGCTGGGCCTTCCGGAGGTGCCCGTGGAGCGTCGGCGCGGCGAGGCCGAGCGACGCCGCGACCTCCTCGGCGGTACTCTCGCGCGGCCACGCGAAGTAGCCCGCGCGGTAGGCCGCCTCCAGTGCCTCCCGCTGTCGGCCGGTGAGCGCGTCGAGCAGGCCGCCGGGGCGGCCGACGGTGGTCACCTCGCGGTCGCGCTCCCGGCGTGCGACGAGGGCCAGGTCCGGAAACGTCTCCTGGACGGTCCCGATCAGGTCGCGCACGTCGGCGTCGACCGGCGCCTCGATGACGAGGTCGGCGCCGTCGGGGCCCGCGACGACCGTCCGGACGGTCGCCCCGGCGGCCTCGACCGCGTGCAGCAGCGACGCCTCCCCGGCGAGCAGTTCGACCCGGCCGCCGTCAGCCGCGGTGACCGTCCGGGCGCGTTCGACGCGAGGGTCCGCCCCAGCGGCGGCGGCCACGTCGTCGGGGGGCGCCCCGTCGACCGCGCAGTAGACCACCCACGCCTCGCCCGACGGGACGTACCCCTCCAGCTCCAGTTCACAGTCCGCCTCGGCGGCGACCGGGACGAGCACGCCGCCGTCGACCCGGAACTCCAGTTCGACGACGGCGTCGGCGAACAGGAGTTCACGGCTCCGGGCGGCATGTATCACGGTCCCGACGGTCCGTCCGAGCACGTCGAAGCCGTCGCGCTCGCGGGGCGTGAACGCGCCCTCGCGGGCCGCGTAGACGACGAGTACCCCGTAGACGGTCCCCTCGCTGCGGAGCGGGACGGCGGCCACGGACTCGAAGTCCCGCTCGCGTGCCACCGCCCGGTGCTCGAAATCGGGGGCGACAGCGTCGGCGACCTGTATCTCGCCGGTCCGGAGCGCCGCGCCAACCGGTTCGTCGGACGTCCCCCGCTCGTCCCCGTCGATGGTGTGTGTGACCGAGTCCAGGTAGCCGTCGCCCTCGCCGGCGGTCACGCGGGGGACGACCTGGTCGCCGTCGAGTTCTCGCTCGCCGACCCAGGCGAACCGGTAGCGGTCCGAGGCCACCAGCCGCTCGCAGACCCGCCGCTCGACGCCCCCCTGACTGGCCGTCCCGACCAGTTCCCGAACGGTCGCCAGCAGGACCTCGTTGATGCCGTCGAGAGTGGCCAGTTCGTCGCGCTGGCGCTTCAGCGCCCGCTCGCGCTGCAGCCGGCCGGTGATGTCCCGGCCGATACCGACCCGGTAGCGTGCTCCGGTCTCCGGGTCCGTATAGGTCGACCCGTGGAGCTCGTGGGGGATGGACTCACCCTCCTTCGTCACGAGGTTCACCACGTTGTGTCGGTCCGGTACGTCGACGAACGCCGCCGGGTCCTCGGGCACCTCGTCGGACTCGGCAGGAACCAGGAAGTCCGCCGGGTCGAGCGCCGCCAACTCGGCCTCGCTGTAGCCGAACCGCTCGCGCAGCGCCTCGTTCCAGAAGACCAGTGTTCCGTCCTCGTCGACCACGTACAGCACGTCGTCCAGCGCGTCGACGACGTTCTCGACGAACCGGCGCCCCTCCCAGGGGTCGCTCCAGGGACCGGAGGGGTCGGCGGGTCCGGGCCCGGTGGCCGGCCGGACCCCGCCACCCCCCGGCGGTGACTGCCGCTCGTCGGCCGGGGGGCCGTCGCGGCCGCCGGCTCGTTCCCCGTCCCAGCCGTCGGTCCTCGTCGGGTACGCCTCGACCAGCCACACGAGAGCACCCCGCTCGGTCGTCGACAGCGTCAGGTCGGCCGGCGTCCCGCCGTCGAGGCTGACCTCTCCGGTCCAGTCCGTCCCGTTCCGGGCCGGCGGGACCGCCTCCGTCTCGATGCGGTCCGCCTCCGTCGACGGGAACAGCGACCGCCAGTGCTCGCCGACGAGGGCGTCGGCCTCGATCCCGACCGCCGCCGCCAGCTCCGGGGAGACGTGGACGAACCCCCCGTCTGCGTGGACACCAACCCCACCCGGTACCGCCGCCGCGAGGTCGGCCCATCCGGGCCGGAATCGGCTCGCGTCGTCCATGTTCGGGACAGAAACGGGAAGTGGTAAACTCATTTGGGTCGCTACAGGGACGGCGACAGCGGGCCGACAGTGCCGGTGTACCTGCAGCCGCGAGGGGCGCTGTCGTCTAGCTGCGGAGGAAGGCCTCGACCTCGGCGGCGACCAGGGCCGGGGCCTCCGAGGGGCCGCTGTGGCTGACGCCGTCGAACTCGACGAAGCGGCTGTGCGGGAGCGCGTCGTGAACGGCGCGGGCGCTCTCCCGAAGGAAATCCGGGCCGTCAGTTCCGGACATGACGAGCACGGGCGCCTCGGCCGCGAGTCGGTCGGGAAGCCGGTACTGCTCGACGGCGCGGTTCATCCGGACGACCTCCTCGGCGAGGTCCACACAGCCCGGCCAGACGGGCCACGCCGACAGCCAGGCGTCGAGGTCGTCGATACCGTCCGGATGGAGGACCTGCTCGACGTAGCGTTTCACGGCCTCCTGGCGTTTCCCCTCGTCGAGCAGCGACTGCATCCGGGCCGAGAGGTCCGCCGTCCGGCGGTAGTCCTCGGGGAGTACCGCCGGCTCGTACGCGAGGACGGCGGCGACGTCCGCGTCGGTCGCGGCCTCGACCGCGGTGAGTGCGCCGAACGAGTGCCCGAGGAGAATCGGGTCACCGTCGACCGCGGCGGCCAGTTCGCGAACGTACCGTGCCTCGCGGTCCAGTACCTCGCCAGGGCCGGTCTCCGAGGCATCGTCGAGACACGTGCCGAAGCCCGGGCGCTGGGGGACGACGGCGGCGTACTCGTCGAAGTGGGGGATGGCCGGCATCCAGTAGTCGCGTGGAGCCATCCCACCGTGAAGGAGGAGGAGCGGCTGTCCGTCGCCGTGCCGTTCGTAGACGATGTCGGTACCATCAGGGGAGTGAGTCGACTGCATACACGTTCGTGTCCGGGAGGGACGCGGCTAAGCCGTACTCTCAGTGGTTAGGCCATTGAAGTGGAGCAGGAACCGGGCAACGGGCGTCCCGGGCGGCAGTCCGGTAGCCCCATGGTTCCGGACCGGAACGAACGCGTATGGGGTTCGTCGCGGAGTTCGACATCCACTGCGAGGCGCTCCCACTCACCGACGTCGCGGCGGCCGTGTCCGACGCGACCCTGGTGCTGGAGTTACAGTTCAATCACGGCGCGCGGCCGCTGTTCCTGCTGACCACGCGGGGTGGGAGTCGGCCGGCTATCGAGGCAGCCCTGAGTGACGCGTACGACGTGGAGGAGTGGACGCTGGTCGGCGTGGCCGGCGACACGCGGCGGTACCAGGTCGTCCCGGCGCTCAGCCTGGAGGAACAGCTCGGGGCACACATCGACGACCTGGACGGCCTCGAAGCACTGGCGACGGCCGACGCCATCATCGAACGGATCGAGGCCAGGCCCACGGGCTGGCGGCAGGCCGGCTGGTTCGCCGACCGGGAATCGTTCGGCGCGTTCTCGTCGTTCTGGCAGCGTAACGCGGCCTTCCGGCTGAACCGACTCACCCGGGACGGGGAGCCCGAGCCGCCCGGCGACGGGCTGACCGACCGGCAGCAGGAGGCGCTCCGGACGGCGTACGAACGCGGCTACTTCGACATCCCGCGGGGCGCGTCGCTCGAGGCGGTCGCGGCCGAACTCGACATCACCGCGGCCTCGCTCTCGGAGCGGTTGCGTCGCGCACAGACCCAGCTCATCGAGGAGACGCTGGCGACGACGTGGCCGCCCCTCCCAGACTGACCGGGGCCATCCGACCGGACCGAGCGGCCGTCGGCCCGGTGTCGGATTCGAATCGGCGTAATCTTCTTCCTGTCGCACGTGGGACTCCCGGGCGATGTCCACCTCGAACCAGGTGCGGCAGGCGGCCATCGCGCACGCCGAGAACGTGATGTACGACAGCGCCGAGGCCGAGGTGGTCGCGACGCGGGACGTCTCGAAGGGGACGCGGGCGGGACTCCACGTGCACCCGAAGGGAGCCAGTGTGAAGGGGGCGGTCCTCGGGGTGCTCCTGGGGCTGCTGGTGGGAGTCGTGCTGGGGCTCGTCCTGGTCATCGTCGTGCCATCGCTTGCGGTGCCGGTGATGCTCGCCGCCGTGGTCGCGGGCGGGTACGTCGGGGCGACGCGGTTCCACTCGACCCGGTACGCCACCGTCACCGTCGCCCCGAACGGCGACATCGTGCTGGAGAACCGCGACTGTCCGAAGGCCGACTTCGACCAGCTGATCGGGCGACAGCAGAGCGCCGATGCGCAGGGTGCCTACCACCAGTCGCGCGGCCGGACGAAGGGGAAACTGGAGGCGGAGATGCAACAGCGCTTCCTGGAGCGGATGCTCCCCGTGGACACAGGCGGCGGGCCGTCGTACTCCAGCCCGGACCAGTGCCCCCGCTGTCAGGAGCGGGACACGGGACTGGGCTCGCTGTTCACCGAGCAGACCCAGGGCGTCTACCAGTGTGGCAACTGCGGCCACCTCGTCGACCTCCGGCCGAACGACTGAACCCCGCGCAGCCGCCGTGGTGCGGGGCTCGACGGGCCGCCGGCGCGCCGTGGCTCACTCCAGATCGGCCGCCCGCTCGGCGAGTTCCTCCTCGAGCGCGTCCGCCAGTCGCGAGGGCTCGTCCAGCAGCCCGGCGTCGGCGGCCACGCCGACCCGGATGCTGCCGTCGTAACTGAAGATGGAGAGCGACAGCCCCTGGTCGTTCGCCTCGGGCGCCCAGACCAGCACGTCGGACACCTCGCTCCCGGCGAACTCGAGCGTGTTCATCGGTCCCGGGACGTTGGTGACGACGCCAGTGGCGGCGTCCTCGAACTGGTCGAGCACCCAGTCCTGCACGACGCCGGGAGCCCGGCCGACGAACTCGAACAGGAGGTAGACCAGCACACCCTCTATCATCGCGCGCTCGCGGTCCATCCGCTCGTGGACGATGGCGATGCGCTCGCCGAAGTCGGCGGTGTGGACCGGGATGGGCAGGAAGATGAGCCCGAAGTAGTTGCCCAGTGACTCCGTCCGCTCGGGCATCGGCTTGAGGTTCACCGGCACCGAACTCCGGAGTTCGAGGTCCTCGATATCCTCGCCCCGCTCGATGAGGAGGCGACGGAACGCGCCCGCCGTCGCCGCCAGCATCACGTCGTTGACGGTGGCATCGTGCTCCTCGCCGAGGGCCTTCACCAGATCGATATCGATGGCGTCGGTCCAGGCCGCCCGTTTGGCGGTCCGCAGCTCCCCGCGGAGCGAGGTCTCCGGTTCGTCGGGGCGGGTCAGCAGGTCGACCGCGACCCCGACCGCGCGCGCGGCGGTCCCGGCTGCGCTCACCCTCGACCGGGCGCGGGCGAGGAGTCCGGCGGCGCCACTGTCACCGCCCTCGGTGTCAGCATCGGCGCCGGTACCCGACCGGGGCGCCCCGGGTCCGTCCCCGTCGGCCGCCTCGTCCGCCTCGACGACCGCCTCGATGCCATCGAAGGGGAACTCGACGGCACTCGGGTCATCGACCAGCCCCAGCATCACCGAGAGCAGGGCGAAGCCGTCGGCGACGGAGTGGTTGATGCGGAAGATGGCGGCGTTCCCGTCGCCAACGCCCTCGACGAGGAACGCCTCCCAGAGCGGGCGGTCCTCGTCGAGCGGGCGACTCATCAGTCCGCCGACGAACCGTTCGAGGGCGGCCTTGTCCTGTGGTTCGGGCAGTGCGACGTGCGTGACGTGCGTCTCGATGTCGAGGCCCGGAGAGAACGCCCACTCCGGCCGCCGGAACCGGCGGTGGCCACCGTGGACCCGCTGGCGGAACCGGTCGAACCGGAGGAGTCGCTCGTCGAGGCGTTCGACGAGTTCCTCGTAGGTCACCCGCTCCTCGAAGACGAGCATCCCCGTGATGTTGGTCAGGTTCGTCGCCTGCCCCATCTGGAGCCAGGCGTTGTCCGGCCCCGACAGGGGCTCGCGCTCGTCGCTCATCGTCCAGCCCCCGTGAACCATCCCGGCAGCCGGTCACGCGTTGCGATTCGGCCGTCCCACCGGCGGCGTCGCTGTCGCATGAGACCGAGATTCACGCCCAGTGGTATCAATCACCCGGGCCGGACAGGCCGTCGGTCCACAGCCCTCGGTCGTCGCGAGCGAGGCGTGTACGAACGAACCTACGCCAGCTGCGACCGGACCGCCGCCACCGCCTCGAACGGGTCGATGCGGCCGGACGGGTCCGTACACCAGACCCGGTCGCCATCGACGCTCACGCAGAAGCAGTCCTCGGCGGAGGGCGAACAGGAGACCTCGACGTCGTGTCGCTGGCCGAGCCAGTCCGCGAGGACCCGGCGGGTCGCGGTGGCCTCGCCGCCGAGGCGGCGCGGGGCACAGTACTCGATTTCGACCTGAGCCATGACCACCCCCTACCTCTGCCCACCTGATAAAGCGTCGGGCGTACGCGAACGTTGCCGGGCGGGGACCGGGGACCCCGACCGGCTCGCCGCGCGGCTCAATCGTCCGTCGGGTCCTCGCGGTCCCGGGTCCAGGCCTCGCTGCGGTACTTCGCGTCGGCGAGGTCGCGGGCGGCCTCGCGCTCGGTGTCGGTCCACTCGTCGTCGACGAACTCGTCGCGCTCGATGCCACACCACGCCGCGAGGCTGTCCTCGATGGTCCGGACCGCGCGGTCACGCTCGAGATTGAGGCTGTCCATCATCCCGACGTGCTGGGAGTCGACCGGCGTGTCCCGCTCCGTGTTCGCGCTCTCGTTCAGTCCGGCCACGCGCTCGCGGAACGTCTCGGCGCCGACCGGCGGGTCCGTGAAACAGGAGAGATGGCGCTCGGCGCCCACCTCGAAACTGATGGAGCCGTGCTGGACCACCGCGTCACGGGTACGGTACTGGGCGTTGCCCGCGAGTTTCTTGCCGTCCACCACGATATCGTGTGCGGGGTCGATGCCCCGGAGGTAACAGGACGGCTCGTACAGCGATTCGGCGGGTTCCTCGGCGAACGTCGCTGGCACGCCCAGCTCCTCGAACGCGGCGAACAGCGGCTCGCAGAACAGCTCGTACGTTGCCTCCAGGTTCCCCGGCACCACGTCCGCCGGCGCGATGATGGAGTAGGCGATGTCGCCGTGGGTGTCGTGGTAGATGCCGCCGCCGCCCGTCGGCCGCCGGACCACGTCGATACCGTTCGACGCGCAGAACTCCCAGTCCACGGTGTCGGAGTCCTGCTGGTAGCCCAGCGAGAGACAGGACGGGAGCCACTGGTAGAGCCGGACCGTCCCGATACCCTCCTCGGCCGCGGTCCGTGCGGCGATTTCGTCGTGGGCCATCGCGCTCGCCCCGCCGACGACCTCCTCGCGGATGAGTCGCCAGTCGGCGTCCGTGATGCTCATGGCCCCGCGTAGCGGCGGCGCGGGGATAGCGGTTGCGACGAGCTTTTTCACGCCTCGGAGCTTTTTCACGCCTCGGGTTTGCTCGCGCGCCCTTCGGGCGCGCTGTGCGAACCACTCGGCGTCGTGGAATCGCGAAGCGGTTCCACGGGCAATCAGAGCGCTTCGCGTTCTGATGACGCCGAAACCTGTTCAGAAAACAGGCCGGCCTCCGGCCCCTTCGGGGTCGCCGGTCGGTGAAACCGCACTCGCTTCGTCATCGGACGACGTCCGATTGCAAGCGGGACGGAGTCCCGCCCTGCTCGCGCGGTATGCAAGAACAGTGCTGCTGCTCACTCCTCGCGCTCCCCGTACACCAGCGTCTCCGACAGCGTCACCGTCTCGGAGTCGCCACCCAGCAGCCCGCCGGTCGAGAACGGGACCTCGACGGTGACCGCAGCGAGTTCGTCCCCGGCCTCGACCGCAGCGCCGGCGTACGTCGAGCGGAAGGCGTAGCGCTCGCGGACGTCACCGTCGCCGCTGGCACGGCGGACCTGCCACTCGCCGGACTCGGAGTTGCCGGTGTTCTGCAGGTAGACCTCGGGGTCGTCGGTGTCCGCGTAGCGAACGTTCGTCTCGCTCCCGGTGACCACCGTGTCCGTCCCGGGGATGGACTGGGACCACGCCTGTGTCACGTCGGTCCCCGCGTGACGCCAGTCGCTGTCGTCGCACCCGCGCGCGCCGGGGCGGACCTCGATGACGGTCACCGTCTGGAGGTCGCCGTCCGGCAGTTCGTAGGCCACGTTGCGGACCTCGACATCGCCGCGGGGACAGCCGATTCGCTCGGCGGTCGTCCGCGCCACGACCGACCCGTCCTCCGGCCGGAGGTCACGGTGCTCCGCGACGTTGGCGGCCGACCCCTCAGGGCCGGTGAGCGCCGAACAGCCGGCGAGCGCGGTCGCGGCAGCAGTGCCGCTGGCGGCGAGCAGCGAGCGTCGAGAGGGCATACGCGGGACTGGCGACGCGTCCGGGATAAGCCATGGGTTCGACCGGAAACGGGGGGCCGCAGGGCGGCGAGGCCCGAGGGAGCGGCCTCAGTCCGCGGCGACCCGCTCGTCGCGCACGCAGCGCGCGTAGTCGGTGAAGTTGTCGAACAGGCGCTTCGTCTCGCACGCCCGGGCGTAGTTCTCGTCGGTGATACCGTCGAGCACGCGCTGGATGCGCTCGTCGGGCAGGTCCTTCGTCAGCGTCACCGCCTCGGCCATCGTCTGGTCGTACTCGGGGTGGGCCTGCACGCCAACGACGTGGCCCAGCCGGAAGCCGTGGTTGCCGTAGTCGTTCTCGGCGATGACCTCGGCCCCCGGCGGCACCTGGGCCACCGTATCCGAATGCGTGGTGAACACGAGAAAGGAGTCGTCCAGCCCCTCGAACAGGGGGTCCGGGTCGCCGTCGTCGATGCGCTCCACCTCGCGGTAGCCGAGTTCGTACTCGCCCATGTCCGCCACCTCGCCACCCAGCGCGTGGGCGAGCAGCTGGTGGCCGAAGCAGATGCCGAGCGCGGGCAGCCCCCGGTCGACGGCCTCGCGAATCCACTCCGAGATAGGGTCGACCCACTCGGCCTCGGAGTCCCAGTAGACCGACACCGCAGAGCCCGTGACGACGAACCCGTCGAACTCGTAGCCCCGCGGGAACTGGCCGTCGTTGACCTGGAACTCGGCGAGGTCGGCGTCCAGCTCCCGCCGGAAGTTCTGACTCGTCGCCCGCTCGCTCGTCGAGGCGTTCAGCAGCGCCAGTCGCAGTCTGTCCGCCGCGTCGTCGCTCACAGTTGCCTCCCGCTAGCAGAGAGTCTCAGATACACGTTTCGGCACGAACCGCGACATCCGATATCGCCCGCTGACGGCCTGTAGACGTATCAGATTCTGTATCTCGCCGAAGAAAACAAGACCGCCGGCGTGAGAGTCAAACACACACTACGAACATGGCCCAGGAGATGGCACGCGGTCCCACACAGGCAGAGCGCATCGCCGCGGCCCGTGCGGTCGTGTACGAGGACGACGGGTCACTCATCGGGAGAGGACAGCTCGCCGACGCACTCCGGGAGTACGGTGTCACCGTCGAGTACACGGAGAACGGTTCCACCCAGTACCGGGACGTGCCGCCGGAACTACCGCTGGAGGCCTGCCGCATCGCCGTCGACCTCCAGCGCGACCCCGCCGCGTTCGTCGGCGACCACCCCTCGAAACGGACCCAATAGCCAGCATTTCTCCGTTATCTCTTCCCGAGCCAGATTTTCTCTCCCGTACTGTATAGAGTGCAGCAATTACCAGATTATCTCCTCGGCACGTGGCAACTGCCGGGCGGCGAGTGACTCAGACCGAGAACTCGAACAGGTCGTCGCCGACGTGGTGGAGCGAGTCGACCACCTTCCCCGACTCGCCGACCATCTCGTCGCCGGGCACGTCGGCCCGGCCGACCGCCAGCACCTTCCCGTGGGTCTCCTCGGCGATGACCACGAGGTCGCCGGGGTCGATGGCGTCGTCGGCCTCGACGATGCCGGGGCGCATCACGTTCGCGCCGTCGGAGACGAAGGAGACGGCGCCCGCGTCGACGGTGACGATGCGGGATTCGGGCGGGAACTGGTTGGCACCCTGCACGGTCAGGAACGGTTCCCCGTCGTAGAAGGCGACCGCCGGCTCCCCGTCGACGAGCACGACCCGACGGTCGTCGTCGACGAACTCCACGTCCTCCCAGGCGTCGCCCTCGACGGTGACGCCGAGGCGGTCCGCGATGTGGTCGACGATCTCGTCGATCTCGTCACCCCGGAGATGGTGGCGCGACTTCACGTCCATGCCCCACGCTCGGCACGGGGTACCGATAAATGTGGCAGTCCCGCGCCGACGGCAGTGTCCCCACTACCGGGCGCGAAGACGGGAGAAACGGGGCGTCGGAGAGAGCCGGGAGCCGAGAGACCGATACGGGCACAGCGCCCGTCCGTTCGCTACTCGCTACCGCTGCCGGCGGGCGAGCAGGGCCGCACCGACGAGCGCGACCACGGCGATGCCGGCACCGAAGCCGGGCTGCCCGCCGCTCTCGGTCGCGTCGTCACCGTCGCCGCTGCTCGCGTCGGTCGCCGTCGCGGTCGCGGTGGACCCCTCGCTGGTGTCCGCATCCGCGTCCTGCGACTGCATCGAGACCTCGCGGGCGGAGAAGTGGTTGATACCGACCACCACGTCCGTCGAGGCCTGCGCGCTGCTCGAGGAGCGGACGAGGTACTTCGAGGTCTCGCCGCCGTCCGCGGCGTTCTCGACCTCGGCGTACGAGGAGGCCTCGACCGCCGCCTCACCGTCGACGTACACCTCGGCGTTCTCCGCGTTCTCGAAGGCGGCCTCCGAGACGCTCATGATGACGACCTTCCCTTCGCTCTCGGCCCGCTCGACCGTCGCGTTGAACGTGCCGGCAGCGTTCTCGGTCACCTCGACCGTCGTGTCCTCGCTGTACCGGACCACGTCGGCGCTGCGTTCCTCGGCCTCCTCGCTGGGCGCCTCGGTCGGCGTCGGGGTCGCCGTCGCGGTGTCCGTCGGCGTGCTGTCGCTGTCGTCGCCAGCGTCGCTCGCGGCGTCACCGGCGGCCTGGACGTACACCTCGGCGACCGCGGTACCGTTCTCGATCAGCCGCTCCTGCTTTTTCTCGGAGTTGTTGCGCTCGCCCTCGTACTGGCGGTAGACGACCCGAGCGTCCTCGGCAGTCTGGGCCGTGACGTTGCCGCTGTCCGAGACAGTCACGTTACCGTCACCGGCGACGATGACCGTCGCGGTGGTGCCGTCCTCCTTCGTGACGACGGCGCGCTTCTCGGACACCTGCTCCGCACTGGAGTCACTGGTGGTGTTGAACCGCGCGACGTGGCTCTCGCCGTTCGTCTTCACGACCACGATACCGCGGTCGTTGTCGTGAGCGACGATCTCCGCGCCGCTCTCGGACTGGACCGTCGCCGTCGTGCTGGCGTCGGCGCTGAACGTGCTCGCGATGTCGAGGCCCGCCCCGGCGAAGACCGAGCCGGAGACGCTGACCCCGAGCCCGCCGCTGGACTGAGATTTCGCCTTCGACGCGGACTGGACGCTCAGCCGGTCGACGACCGTCTTCCCGTTGACCGTGTAGTCCACGACCGCGCTGTCGGCCGTCTCGAACGAGACGTAGGTACCGCTCTGCACCTCGCCGGACGCCTGCTGGTCGGCCACGCTCGTCGTCGCGGCAACAGCCATCGGCGCCCCCACGGCGGAGACGACCAGGGAGACCGCGACCACGAGTGCTTTCCAGTTCATGACAGCCAGTCGTTTCTTCGTCCGATGTATAAGCTTGCTGGCTATTCTTGGCAACGTATGTCACGCGGCTGTACGGCCATTAGAGGTGCCTTGAAGTGCCATATCAACTCGGCGCCGTACTCGCTTCGCCAGTAATGTTTCTGAACAGATAGTAAATGCGCCGCATGCGCTCGGTCTGTCGGCGGCTCGTGGCCCCGGATGCGTCACTGGGGCGAGCCCCACGGCCCGGCGCCGGTCAGTCGTCGAGCGTCGCCAGAAGCCGGTCGACTTCGTCGCGGCGGACCGCCGGCACGCTCCCCTCGATGGTTCGGGCGAGCGCGGCCGTCACGACGCCCGTCCGGAGTGCCACCTCCACGTCGTCGGCCGCGGCCAGCTCCGCACAGAAGGCCCCCGCGAACGCGTCGGCGGCACCGGCATCGTCGCGGGTCTCCGCCTTGACGGCGTCGACCTCGTAGACGGTCCCGTCGTGGAGCGCGGTCGCCCCGCGCGCGCCGTGGACGACGACGGTATCGAAGCCGTGCGCAGCCGCGAGCGCGTTCGCCGCGGCCGCGGGCTGGGCATCCTCGTCCAGCACCGCCTCGGCGTCCGCCTCGCTGGTCAGGAGCACGTCCACGGCCGGGAAGAACTCGGTCAGCGTCTCGCGGGCCGCGTCCGGCCCGTCCCAGCGGTCGGGCCGGTAGGCGATATCGAGGGCAGTGACCGCGCCCCCGTCGCTCGCGGCCTTCAGGTAGCGCGCGGTCGCGGTCGCGGCGCGCGGGGAGAGCGCCGGCGTCGCGCCGGTCGTGTACGCGATATCCGCGGCCTCGACGCGCGCGACCGGCACGTCGTCCATCGAGACACCCGCCATCGCCGCGCCCGCGTGGTCGGTGACCGCCGCATCACCGCGGGGCGGGCCCGCACGCTCCTCGAAGGTCAGTCCCACGCGGTCGGCCTCGGCGCCCGGGTCGACCCACTCGACGACGACATCGAGGTCGTATCCCCGGAGTTCGTCGGCCACGCGGTGCCCCAGCGGCGTGTCGGGCAGCCGCGATAACCACGTCGCCGCCACCCCGGTCCGGCGGGCGGCCACCGCCGCGTTGCTCTCCGGGCCGGCCGCCCGTACCCGGAGCCGGTCGGCCGTCTCGAGCCGCTCGCCGGGGGTCGCGGAGAGCCGGAGCCCGGTCTCTCCGAAGGTCACGAGTTCGGTCATGCCCGGCGGAAGGCGCCCGGGTGGTTTAGTTGGGGTGGTCGGTCGCGTGGGTCGCCACTGGCCGACTCGGGTCGCCGCCGCCGGAGCCGCGTCACCGGCTGGTCAGCCCGGCTCGTCCGGCGGCGGGGTGACGAACGTACACACACTGAGGCTCGCCGAGAGCCGCCAGTTCCCGACTGCCGCCCTCCAGTCGCCAGTCGGTGGTCATCGCACTCGCCGGAGGCACAAGAGGCCACCCCGGTTGCAGCCTCGGCTACCCAGCCACGGGCCCCATCGTCACCCTACGCCCGACGGTGGGAGTGCCCGGGGTAGTCCCGCTCGAAGCGGTCCTCGATCTCCCCGAAGTCGAACTCCACGAGCGTCGGACGCCCGTGCGGGCACGCGTACGGGTTCTCGCAGTCGTCGAGTGCCTCCAGCAGCGAGACGACGGTCCCCTCGCGGAGCGATTCGTTGCCCTTGATGGCGGGGTAGCAGGCCATATCGCCCAGCAACGCGTCGACGCGCTCGGTCACGGTCGCATCCGGGTCCCCGGCCGCGAGGTCGGCCAGCAGGTCCCGGACGAGGTCGGCGTCCATCGCGTCGGCGAGGACGGCCGGCACCGCCGAGACGTGGACGGCCCGGCTCGCGTCGCCGTCCCCTCCCTCGCCCTCGTCGGCGGCCAGCGCGACCGACAGGCCCAGGCGTTCGAGGGCCGCACCGCGCTCGCGGACGAGTTCGGCCTCCTCGCTGGTGACGGCCACGGAGACCGGCTCCGCGAGCGTCTGTGTCGTGACGGGCCCGTCGAGGAACTGCTCGCGGAGCGCCTCGTAGTTGACACGCTCGTCGGCGGCGTGCTGGTCGACGAGCACGAGGCCATCGTCGGTCTCGGCCGCGAGGTACGTCTCCGAGAGCTGGCCGAGCACCCGCATCCCGGGCAGTCGGTCGAACGCGAACGAGCGGTCGACGGCCTCGCCGCCGAGCGTGCGCTGCTCGGTCGCACCGCGGAAGCGCCGGTGGGGGTCGTTGCCGTCCTCGGCCGGACCGGTTCCAGCGGAAGCACCCCCCGAACCGGGAGCGGTCCGGGCGCCGGCCGCGGTCTCCTCGCTCCGGTCGGTGTCGGGGGTCGCCGCCCCCGTCCGGCCACCGGGAGCGGCGCCGGCCGCGGGCGGCGCGGACCCGGAGCCCGCCGAGCCGTCACCGGACTCGTCCACGTCGGGGGCGGCGGTCGGCGCGATGCCGTCGCTCTCGGCGACGCGCCAGCGGCCGGGGTCGGTGTCGGTCCGGGCCTCCCGCTCGGCCGCGTCCGGGCCGGGGTCCTCGACACCCGGGTCGGGCGCCGCGTCGGTCGCCTCGGCCACCCACCGGCCGTCATCGACGCGGCGAGGTTCGTCGCCGGTCCCTGCCAGGGAGTCGGACTCCAGCACGGCTCGCTCCGGACTGATTTCGGTCTGCTCGGGCTGGGAACGCCCGCGCGGTGCCGACGAGCGGACCAGGCCCGCCTTCAGGAGCGCCGACCGCACCGCGCGTTTGACCTGCCGGCGCACCCCGTCCTCGTCGGCGAACCGGACCTCGCGCTTGCGCGGGTGGACGTTCACGTCCACCTTGCCCGCGGGCAGCGACAGGAACAGGGCGGCGAACGGGTAGCGGTCGCCCGCGAGTTGCCCACCGTAGGCCTCCACGATGGCCTCCCGCACGGCGCGAGCGGTGACCCAGCGGCCGTTGACATAGACGTTGAGGTACTCCCGGCCCGCACGGGTCGTCTCGGGGTCGCTGACCAGCCCACAGACCCCGTCGAGCGGACCGTCCGGCTCCGCGTCGGCCGGTGCGTCGTCGGGACGGGCGGCCGCCCGCGCCGCCTCGGTCGAGGACTCGGCGCCGCCACCGCCGACGAGGACGGTCCCCTCGGCGACCTCCCGGCCGTACACCGCGAGCATCGCGCCGCGCAGGTCGCCCTGCCCGGGCGTGGCGAACGTCTCGCGGCCGTCGTGGGTCAGCGAAACTGCCACACCCGGGTTCGCGAGCGCGTAGCCCGCCACGACGCGGTTGACGTGGGCGAACTCGGTGGCGTCGCGCTTGAGGTACTTCCGGCGCGCGGGCACGTTGTAGAACAGGTCGTCCACCTCGACGGTCGTCCCCTCCGGACAGCCCACGCGCTCGACGCTCGTGACCTCGCCGCCCTCGACGACGAGTTCCGTCCCCGTCTCGGCCGCGTCGTCCGGGAGGTCCTCGCGGTCGCTCCGCGGGCGCGTGCGCACGGTCAGCCGCGAGACGGCGCCGATGGCGTGGAGCGCCTCGCCGCGGAAGCCGAGCGTCCCGACGCCGGATTCGAGGTCGGAGACGTCCCGTATCTTCGAGGTCGTGTGCTCGCGGACCGCGCGCTCGACCGCCTCGCGAGTCATCCCGACGCCGTCGTCCGAGACCCGGATGCCGTCGCTACCACCGGCCTCGACGGCCACCTCGACGCGCGTGGCGTCGGCGTCGATGGCGTTCTCGACCAGCTCCTTGACCGCGCTGGCGGGGCGCTCGACGACCTCGCCGGCCGCGATGCGGTCCACCGTCGCCGCGTCGAGTTCGTGGATCTCGGGCACTGTTGACGGGGGAACGGTGGGGGGAAAGGTGGTCGTTACGGTCGGAGGCACCACGGGACCGGCCAGTAAGTGCATACCACTCCCGCGAGAACGGGAGACATGGAGCGTGATACGCTGACCCGGCGGGACCTGCTCGTGGCCACCGGCGCGGGCGGCGCCGGCACGCTGGCGGGCTGTTCGATGCTCGGCGGGAACGGCGACGGCGGCTCGACGGCGGCGACCGAGGCGCTGGGCGAGGAGCGGGCGGGAGAACTGGCCGAACGGTTCGCCCCCACGCTCCAGTTCGACGCCGACGAGACCTGGTTCCCGACCGACCCCCGGCCGTACGCGACCGACCGGGACGGCGAGCGTGTCGTCACCGGGTTCGACGCGGTGAACGGCTACCTGGAGGCGTACGAGCCCGACGCACCGCCATCGCCGACGGTGTTCTACAACGGCCGACGCTACCGTGACTCCCCGCTGGAGGTGGTCCAGTTCTGGTGGTACTCGGCGTTCGACCAGTTCACGACCAACTTCCACTGGCACGACTGGGAGGCCCTCCACGTCTTCGTCGACGGTGAAACGGACACAGCACAGCTGTACGTCGCCAGCGCGCACTCGCGGTCGGTCCCGAACAACGAGTTCATCGACCCCGGGCGCCGGCCGCGGGTCCTCTCGGAGCTGGGGTCACACTCCAGCGCACTCTCGCTGAACGAGCTGGCCGACAGCTTCCAGCGACTGCCGCTCGACGCGGCGGCCGCCGACGTGACCAACGCCACCCTGGGCGTGGTCGAGGCGCTGTCGGAGCTGCCGGTCGCCTACGGGCTCCCCCGCGACGAGGGGTTCCGGCTGCCGTACGCCATCCCCGAACTGGACGACGCACCGGTGTACGAGCACCCTGAGCTGCCGGCGTTCGAGCGACGGCATCTCGCCCCACCGGAGCTCACCGTCCGGTCGTTCACGGAGCTGGCGAGTCCGCCATCCGAGCTTCCCGAGCGGCGGTCGGGCCTGGCGCTCGGTCCCGAGGGTGACGCGGCGTACGAGCTCGTCCCGACAGCCGAGGCCGAGGACATCGACGCCTTCGTCGGGCCACAGCTGAGCTTCGAGTTCGCCGTGCCCGGCTTCGTGGAGGACGCCGTCGCGAGCCACCTCACGGCCACCGCCACGCCCTGGAAGCAGTCCCGCTACCGGAACCCGGCGACGGATATCAGCGACCCCAACCACCGGGCGACGCTGGCCGAGCGCTACGACGCCATCGGTGAGGGCGGCCCGGCGGCCCGGCTGGTCGCCACCGTCCGGGACGTGACCCCCGACAGTGACGCCCCCGAGGGAGAGGGCGTGACGACCGAGGAACCGGCCGTCGAATCCATCGCCCTCGTCGAGAGCAACCCCGTCGCCGTCCCCTCCTTCCAGGGCGCCATCGTCGCGGACGTGCCCGCCGGCGAGCACCGGCTGACGGTCAACGGCGCCGGGCGCGCCCCCCACAGCGAGCGCGTCGAAGCCGACGGGCCGACCGCGGCGGGCGCCGATGGGACGGTCGCGATGGTCGCCAACGAGGACGCACGGAAGCTCCGCATCGACACGGAGGGGACCGACGACGACCTCCGGCGGGCCGCCGTCGAGGACGACTTCGGCGGCCGCATCTACGACAGCCGGCTGGACGGCCGCGACGCCGTCTACGTCCACCGCGACGGGGCCTACACCGCCGAGGTCCGGGACGCGGCCGACGAGGTCGGCGCCTTCCGGGTCAACCCCGACCCCGACGGGGATGCGGACGACCCGGTGACGGTGGAGCGCCCCCGGACGGGGAAGGCCTCGCTGGCGGGGTTCCTCGGGTCGCTCTCCGGCGAGACGCGCGACGCGGTCGCCGACGCGGACGATGGGAGTTCGGACGATGGGAACGACCGGCAGGGCGGCGGGAACCGCACCACGCCGCCCGGACCGGCCGGCGGGCTGGCGACCGCGCTGGACGCGGTCCGACGGTCGGCGGTCAGGGCGCTGGAACGCGCCGAACAGGGCGACGGGCAGGGCGCCGACCGGCAGCTCCAGGCCGTCGCCACGCGGCTCGACCGGGTGGGCGAGGCACTGTCGTCGGCCCGGGAGAACGTCCCCGGGGCGACCGCGAACGCCGTCGACCGGCGGCTGGAGCAGCTGCAGCGGCGGACGGAGCAGGCGCTCGACGCCGAGAAGCTGTGAGACGAGAGACGGGTCCGGAGCGGGTTACGGCCCGGCCGACCCGCACTCGTGCTGCCCGAGCGAGGCTGTGTTGGCCCCGTCACGGTAGACGACCCGGACCACGCAGTCGTCCGACCCGCCGAGGCCGACCGTCACCGAATCACCCGGCTCGACGACGCGGCCGTCGGCCGCGTGCGAGGTCGAACCGTTCCACGGGCCCGGCCGCGGCTGGTCGGCATCCGGCACCGGGGCGAGGTTACCCTCGACGTGGACCCGGTCAGCGAGTGCCCGGTCGCCGCCGTCGTGCGTGATGGCCAGCAGCGTCCCATCGGGTGTCTCGGTCGGCTCGAACGCGAAACTCGCCACCGGAACACCGCCGTACTGCTGCACCTCGACGAGGCCGCCGAGCGGCGCCGCAGCCGCCGCACCGACGGCGAACGCGCAGACGGCGAGGACAGCAACCCCGAGCGCGAGCGTGACCAGCCGCCCGTCAGGAGCCGACCGCGCGTGAATCGCGGCCAGCAGCGACACCGCCAGCGACAGCAGAACGCCGACAGCCACCACCACGACGATGGGCACGACGAGCAGCCACCGGTCACCACTCGCGCCGACGAGGACGACAGCCGTCACCGCGGCCGGGACCAGAACCGCCGCGAGGGACCACCGCAGTCGCGTCCCCTCGGCCCGGCGGGCGCCGAGGACCAGCACCGGCCAGCAGGCGAACAGCACGGCGCCCGCCAGCAGGAACGCCTGCACCGCGCGGCGGCCGAGGACCGCGCCGAGGCCGGAGCCCCCGGTACCCATGTACGACATCTCGCCCTCCAGCAGCGTCGACATCGTGAGCCGGTGGACGACGCCGGCGAGCAGGGCGACGACGACGACGGTCTGGGCGGCCAGCCACCGGGCCGCGCGGGCCGTCCCGTCGCGGTCGGTCGCACCCGCCGTTCCGCGGTCGTTCGGTGGCATCTCAGCGCTCCCCGTCCTCCCCACAGGTGTACTTCCCGAGCGTGACCGAGTCGCCGGCGGGCCCCTCCCAGACCACCCGGACGACGCAGCCCTCGGGGACGCCCACGGCGACCTGGTCTCCGGGCGCGACGTGTGGGCCCGGCCGGAACGTCTGCTCGATATGCGTCGTCGAGCCGTTCCACGGCCCCGCGTGGGTCTGGTTCGCC
Organism: Haloglomus salinum; assembly: GCF_024298825.1. NCBI lineage: Archaea > Methanobacteriati > Methanobacteriota > Halobacteria > Halobacteriales > Natronomonadaceae > Haloglomus > Haloglomus salinum. The sequence continues at coordinate 1,714,758 of NZ_CP101153.1, read as the reverse complement.
CCCGGCACCGCTGTGAGGTTCCCGGTCAGCCGGAGCCCCGCGGCAGGAATCTCGTCGCCCCCGTCGTGCGTGACCGTCAGCCGCGTCCCGTTCGCCGTCTCGGTCGTCTCGTAGTCGAACGAGGCTTGCGGTGTCCCGCTCCACGTCTCGACGGCACCACCCAGCGGTGCGCCGACGAGGCCACCGCCGACCGCTCCGAGGACGAGTGCGCCCACCAGCCAGTAGTTCCAGCAGCACGCGAGCCAGGGGCGGGCGTCGCCGGCGTCTGGCCGCCCGCCGTCCGCGGCTGTGGTACCGGAAAGGCGGCGGAGGGTGACCTCCACGCCGGAGCCGACAGCCAGGACCGCGGCCAGCAGGCCTCCACCGGTGACGGCGAGGAGGAGTGTCGAGCGGCTGGGAGCGAGACCGAGGAGCAGACCCATCGTCGCAGCGAGCCCGAACGGACCGGCGACGCCGACGACTGCGCCGACCGCTGTCGCGGCCCCCGAGGTATCGGGCTGTGCGAGTCGTGTTCCCGCGACGAGCAACGGCAGGACCACTGCCGTCCCCAGGACCGTCGTCAGGAACAGCGTCAGCGTGTCGCTCGCCAGGACCGCGGCGGGACCGGAGCCAGCGCGCGAGAGGTGGTCGTGCGCGCCCCAGAACGCCACCGTCCCCGAGAGCGCGAACCCGGGCACGGCGACGACGGCCGTCCACGCCGACAGCGCGACGACAGCGCGACGGGTCCGCTCCGGCGGGTCGCCGGTGGTCGGAGCGTCGTCCCCCGCCATCGTCACGGGAACAGCGCGTACAGCACCAGCGCCAGGAAGACGGCGAGGAAGCCGTTCATCGCTGTCGCGTACCCCAGCGCGGCGCGGCGTTTCAGCGGCTTCGCCGGGAACCACTCGCCGACGAGCCGGTAGCCGACCCACTCCGTCGTGGCGAAGACGGCGCTCCCGACGAGCGCACAGGCCGCGCCGGCGACCCAGCACGCCACCGGGCCGCAGGTCGTCGCGAACTGGACGCTGTGGGGGTACGAGGGCTGGACCCGCGCGAGTTCGGCGCGCGTGAAACCGTTGTGTTCGGCCCATGCCGCGAGCGAGTCCTCCAGCGGTGTCCCCTCGACGGCCTCGACCCGGACGGTGTTGTCCCTCGTGGCGGTCCGGGCGACGAGGTCAGGGTGGTCCCGTTCGAGGAGGTTCGCCACGGCGCACAGAGTACCGTCGTCGGGAGAGACGAACGCGGGCGCCCGGCCCGACTCGGCGTGGTTCGACGGGAACCGGCCCCGTCGCCAGTACGCGCGCAGGCGGTCGAGGTGGCGCTCGCGGCGCCGGCGCTGTTCGGGCGTCAGGTCGGGGCGGTCGGCCCGGCGCAGCGCGTGCTCGGTCCGACGGAGGTGCTCGCGGACGCGGAACCGCTCGACCGCGTGGTGCGCGCGGCGGAGTCGACGGCCGAGGACGCTATCGGGGCCCAGCAGCGAATCCCCCCGTGCGAACGGCGAAGCCGTGAGCGACGGGCTCCGGGCCCGAAGCCACGCGACCAGCGCAGCTAGCAGCGGTCGACGGGACGAGTCGTGGCGTGACATGGCCGGGAGTCGTCGCCGGAACGACTATCTCGTTAGGATATTCCACGCGTGTAAAATCCTATTCCCGCCATATTACCAGAATTTCGGGATTATTTGGCATCTATGCTCGATTATTTTCCAGTACCCCTAATCATACCCCGATTCCCGGGACGCCAGCGCCAACCCGGTCGCGAGGACGAGCGAGCCCAGCACCGGGAACGCGACAGCGAAGCCGTACAGGAACACCAGCAGGAGGCCGCCACCGAGGCCCGTGGGCGGGTCGGCCGGGTTCACGAGCGTCAGCGTCGTGACGACGAACGCGAGGACGGCGACCCCGCCCCAGACCAGTACCTCTCGGCGGCGGCCGCGGAGTGCGGCTCCGAGCGGCAGACACGCGGCGAACGGGAGCGCCAGGCCGAGCGACCGGGCCGTCGCGCGGAACGGGTCGTACGCGTCGATGGCGAGTTCGAGCGCGAACAGCACGGCCGAGGCGAGCCCCAGGACGACGCCGGCGCCTGCCGCGAGGCGTCCCGGCGTCCACCGGCGCCCCCTGATGGCCGGATGTGTCGCCGCGAGACCGATGCCGACGGCCGCGAGCGCGGGAACCGACACCCAGCCTGGACCGTTCGCGAGGCCGGGGAGCAGTGCGCCCGCGGCGCCGACAGCAGCCAGGACGCTACCGTAGGCCACCGGACCGCGCTCGAACTCGTGGCCGTGGGCGGCGGCTGCCACGACCGCGAGGGTGCCGGCGAACAGAAGCGTCTGACCGAGGAGGAACCGGCCGAGCGCCCCGACGACGATGGGGAGCGTCGCGAGCGCGAGTGCGGCGGTCGTCCGGAGTCCCCGGTCGGACGGCGCCCCAAAGGCGACGTACGGCGACCCGTCGAGGGACGGCCCCACGTACCCGGGGCCGGCGACGGAGCCGGTCCACGTCACCGTCGACCCGTTCGCGCTGCCGCTCGCGGGCGTGTTCGTGACGACCGTCCCGGATGGCCCGCGAATCGAGAACCGGTCGGCGTTGAGCCGGATTCCGGTGCCGTCACCGCCGGTGTGGAGGTAGTCGACGACGAGCAGGCCCGCGTGACGCTCGGCGGCATCCGGGTCGTGCAGGACGACGACGGCGGCGTCACCCTCGACGCGGGTGTCACGGAGCGTCGCGTCCCGGGGCGGACCGTACTCCCGGTCGGCGAGCCCGCGAGCCGTCGCGTCGAGCGTGTCGGGGGGCTCGCGGAAGCCGTCCGTGGCGTTCAGCCGGTTGCGGATCGTCCAGACGGCGCTGCCGTTCTCGTGGACCCGCACGAGCGCCGTGCTCTCGTGGACGGTCACGTCGACGCCACGCTCGTCGGCGGCCCGCTCGAACAGCGTGCCGCAGGCGGGACAGACGGGCCGTGGCGGGGAACTGGCCGCGGCCGGGCCGAGCACCGCTCCCGCGAGGAGTGCAACCGCGAGCGCTGCCGCGACGGCGGCCGGGCCACGCATGGCAGGTGGGTGACCGTCGCCCGATAAGTGCTTTGTCGGGGGCGGCTACGCGTCCGGCGCGACCAGCGTCGACACCCGCGCGTTCTCCTTCAGGTGCAGGCCCGCCTCTGGCACCGACACCGGCACGCGCGGCAGGTCCGTGACGTGCAGCGTGGGGTGGCTGGCCCCCTGCTCGACGAGCGCGTCCCGGGGCTGCAGGACGAGCGGGTCGTCCGTGTCCAGCGACTCGTTGTACTCGACCAGATACGTCCCGGGGGAGAGCGTCCACCAGCCGTAGTCGTCGTCTGGATCGTTCTTCACCGTGTCCAGCGCCGTCGTCTCGGCGGCCTCGAGTTCGCCGCCACCGAAATCGATGGCGCCGGGACCGGTGACCGCGTGGACGGCGTCGACGGTCAGGTCGACCCCCGCGCCCCCGGTCTGGGTCGGTTCGTGGACGATACCGGTGAGGTGGTCCGCGAGTGACATGGACGGTCGTTCGGCGGGCGCAGCGAAAAGCGTCCGGGACACGGCCCCGTGGCCGCTGGTCACCGGTCGCCGTGGTCCTCGCGCCCGTCGACGGCTATCCCGTCTCGTCCTCGTCGCTCACTCCACTCGTCTCGAGCAGCTGACACGCCGCCGCGGGGTCACCGCCAGCCTGTCTGAACGCCCGGCGCGCCGCCGAGTGGGGAACGTCCATCCGCTGGACCACGATGCCGAGGTCGTCCAGAAGCGCCTCCCACTCCCCGAAGACCCGATACCCCCCAATCGCTTCTGAGTACTCGACAGCTACCTCGTCTCCCTGGTCGTACCGCTCGGCCACGTCGGCGGTGACCGTCTCGTCTCGCTCCGGATGGCGTACCTCCACACTCTCCACCACCGCGCCGGTCGGTCCCCGCTCGTTCACACCCGTCACCTCCCCGACGAATCGGTCCTCCCCAGCCATGCAGTGGCCGATGGCGGCCGTCCCGAAACCGGTTTCGGCGGGACAGCGAGGCGGTGGTCCAGCGGGCGACCGTCACTCCGCCCCGCGTGCCGCGGCGAGATGCTCGCGGGCCTCCTCGCGGGTCATCCCGCGGACGCCGCAGGAACAGCCCAGCAGCTCGGGCTCCCCGCGCTCGTCGACCTGTTCGGACTCGGCCACGACCAGCCCCTCGTCGGGGTCGTAGTCGTAGCCGACGCGGTAGCTCACCTGGACGACCCCCTCGACCTCGTGGGCGGCGTCGGGGTCGGGCTCGGCGATGGCCCGCTCGTGTTCGTCCTGCATCGATTCCTTCCACTCCTCGAGCGTGGCCTCGGGGTCGCGCTCGGTCTCGTCGCCCATACCCGGGTCTGCGGGGGCGGGGACAGAAAGGTCACGGCCCGCGGACGGCGCAGCCGCTACGGAGTGGGAGCGACGCCGGGCGACGCGCCCGGCGGTCGAGGAAGGGGAAGGGTGGGAGCGTCGAGTCGAGGCGCTTACGCGCTGACGTCCTCGGAGACGTCGTCGACCTGGCTCTGGATGTCCTCGGAGACCTCGTCGACCTGCTGCTGCAGGTCGTCGGCGGCGTCCTCGAGCTGCTCGGTCGCGTCCTCGATGGACTCGCTCAGCTGGCCGGCGCCGTCCTCGAAGTTCTCCTGGAAGCCGTCGAGCTGGTCGGCGACCTGCTCTTCGAACTCGTCGCCGCGGGACTCGATCTCGTCCTGCAGCTCCTCGATCTGGTCCTGCAGCTCCTCCAGGGCCTCGACGGTCTGGTCCTCGAGGTCCTCGCTGGACTCGAGGAGGGAGTCGACCTGCTCGTCGAGGTTCTCGAGGAAGTCGGCGAGGAACTCGTCGACGGAGTCGGCGCCGTCGCGGAGGTTCTCCTCGATCTGGTCGGCGGCCTCCTCGCGGTTCTCGGCGAGGGTGTCGAGCTGCTCGTCGATGCTCTCGCGGAGGTCATCGACGACCTCCTGGTCGCTCGGGAGGGCCGCCTCGACGGCGTCGAGGTAGGCCTCCACGCCGGAGCGGGCGAGGTCGGCGCCGCTCTCGGAGACCTCGCGGGTCGGCTCGATGGAGTCGACGAAGGCCTCGTTCACGTCGCGCTGGATGCTGACGGCCGTGTGGATACCGTCCTGGGCGGTCTGGATTGCGCTGCGCTGTGCCTCGAACGCGATACCGAACGGGGAGTTGCTGTCTGCCATTGTACTCCTTCCTACGTCATGCACCTATATAAAGATTGGGTGTAGAAACCACTCAATACCAGAGAAAGCCAATGAATGTCAGAGCGGGCCGCGGCGGAGGACGGTCGCGGCGGCGGGCCCGGCCTCGGCACCTCGACATCCCGAGTGAGACGGGGCCCGCACTCACCTCGTACGTTCGTCTCCGGGCCGGTAGCGCTGTTGCCCGAATAGACCGGGGTGTTTATCCTGAACGGCGAACGCGCGGAACGATGGTGTCAGAGCCTCACGTGGACGGTCACGGGGGGTGTGACGCCCATACGGGGTCGACGGGGCACGCCGCGTGTGGGCGCCCGCACGAACGATACTACCGATGGCAGTAGGTTTTACATCCGTGCGCTCGCCCCCGCTGTATGGCAGACCCAGGCACGTTCGAGGGGTACGGCGGTCGACACGTCCCGGAACCGCTGGAGGAGCCGCTCGCCGAACTCGCGGGCGCGTTCGACCAGCTGAAAGAGGACGAGGCGTTCCAGCAGGAGTTCGAGTACCTGCTGGAGCATTTCGGCGGGCGGCCGACACCCGTCTTCCACGCGGAGACGCTCAGCGAGCGCTACGACGCGAACATCTACTTCAAACACGAGGACCTGCTCCACGGTGGCGCGCACAAGCTCAACAACACGCTCGGGCAGGCCCTGCTCGCGAAGCGGGCGGGCAAGGAGCGACTCATCGCCGAGACCGGCGCCGGCCAGCACGGCACCGCGACGGCGATGGTCGGTGCCCTGCTGGACCTGGACACGACGGTCTACATGGGCCGGCACGACATGCAGCGCCAGGAGATGAACGTGTTCCGGATGCGGCTGATGGGCGCCGACGTCGAACCGGTCGAGCGCGGCAACGAGGGGCTCGCCGAGGCCGTCGACGCCGCGATGGAGGACCTCGTCGAGAACACCGAGGAGACCCACTACCTCGTCGGCAGTGCGGTCGGCCCGGACCCGTTCCCGCGGATGGTCCGACATTTCCAGTCGGTCATCGGCCGCGAGGCCCGCGAGCAGGTCCAGGAACTGCACGGTGACCTGCCGGACGCCTGCGTCGCCTGTGTCGGTGGCGGCTCGAACGCCATCGGTCTGTTCCACGCGTTCAAAGACGACGACGTGGCGTTCTACGGCGCCGAGCCGGCGGGCAAGGGCCTGGATTCGGGCCACCACTCCGCGCCGCTCTCGGCCACCGAGCGCGAGGAACCCCAGGTGTTCCAGGGGATGAAGACCCACGTCATCGACGAGGAGACGGAGAACCATTCCGTCTCCGCGGGGCTCGATTATCCGGCCGTCGGCCCCGAGCACGCCGCGCTCCAGGAACTCGGGCGCGCAGAGTACCACGGCATCACCGACGACGAGGCGATGGCCGCGTTCCGCGAACTCAGCGAGTCCGAGGGCATCATCCCCGCCCTGGAGCCGAGCCACGCCATCGCGCTGGCGTGCAAACTGGCCGAGGAGGACCGCCACGACACCCTGCTCGTGAACCTCTGTGGCCGCGGCGACAAGGACATGCAGACCGCCGCGGAGTATTTCGACCTGAGCTAGACGGGACGGGCCAACGGGCCCGTCGACGAGCACCACCGGGACCGGACTGCCCGCTCCGGCCCGTCACTCGGCCTGGCTGTCGCCACCCGTCGCCCGGAGGTACTCCTCCAGCAGCGTCGGGAAGCGCCCACCGCGGACGTACCGGAGGCCGAACTCGTTTGCCCAGCTGATGACGCCGCGGTCCTCGGTCACGACACCGGCGTCGAGTTCGCGCGCGAGGATGAGGAGGTCGAAGTCCTCGCGGGAGTCGAGCACGCCCTGGCGGAGCGCCCGCCGGTACTTGTCGCGCATCTTCGAGAGGATGCGGTCGGCCTCGGTCACGTAGTCGTTCCCTTCGGCGGTCAGCGCGTCGGGGTCGAGCTGTTCGACCTCACGGAGCGCCTCCTCGCTCACACGCAGCCCGCGGTCGACGCGGCCGGACATCTCGTCGATGAACTCGTAGACGATGTCCGCCGGGATGGTGACCCCATAGCGGTCCGGACTCTTGCGGACGACCCAGGTGTCGAGCCGCTCGAACACCTCCTCGCTCACCTCGCGGTCACGGAGCATCGTCGTCAGCTCGTCGTGGATGGAGGGCGGCATGTAACAGGAGATGTTCAGCTCGAGCCGTGCGGTCGCCACCAGGTCCAGCAGCCGGAGCACCGCGTCCTCCAGCGACTCCTCGTCCTCGCGGATCTCCTCCGTGATGAACAGCGACGTGTCGAGGACGAACTGCTGGCGCGGGAGGTCGCCGGGCATACCTGGGGGTTGCGGGCCGGTGTACAAAGGTATCACCCCGCCCCAGGGGTGCTCCGGGCGGCCTGCGGTCGGTCGTCCCACGCCCCCTGGGAACCACCCCCGTTACTTTTCAGCGGCTGTGGCCTCCCCTGGGACATGGACGAAGCGTGGTTCGACCGGCTGGACTCGACCGCCGACGAGCCCGCGGAGCTGTTCGAGCACTTCCGCGAGCGCGAGTTCGAGGGACTCACGTACCACGCGCTGTCGGCCGCCCGGCACGGCGTCGAGCGCGGGACCGTCGTGCTCGGGGACGGCACCGTCGTCCGGGGCTATCCGAGCGTCGCGCGGGTCCTCGCGCTCGACGCCGGCCTCCGGTCCGTGTTCGACCCCGACGAGACCGTCCACGTCGAGGAGAAGCTCGACGGGTTCAACGTCCGCATCGTCCGCGTGGACACGGCTGACGAGGCGAGTGGTGACGCCGAGGATGCCGACGGGACGACGGTCCTCGCGTTCACGCGTGGCGGGCACGTCTGTCCGTACACGACCGTGCTGGCCCGCGAGCGGCTGGAGACGGCGGCCTTCTTCGACGACCATCCCGGGCGGATGCTGTGTGCCGAACTCGTCGGGCCCGAGACGCCGTACACGACCCACGACTACGACGGCATCGAGACGAACGCGTTCCGCGTCTTCGGCGTCCGCGAGCGTGCCGCCGGCGTGCCGCTGCCCGTCGCCGAGCGCCGCGACCTCTGTGACCGGTACGGCTTCGCCCAGCCGCGGCTGTTCGGCAGCGCGGAGCCGGCGGCCGCCATCGAGGTGGTCCGCGAGGCCATCGCCGACCTCGACGCGGCCGGCCGCGAGGGCGTCGTGCTGAAGGCCGACGACGGCCACTCGATGGTGAAGTACACGACCGAGGCCCAGCACCACGACGAACTGGCGTACGCCTTCTCGCTCCCGTTCGATCTGGGGCAGGACTTCGTCTTCTCGCGCATCGTCCGCGAGGCGTTCCAGGCCGCCGAGTTCGACGAGGACGACGAGCGGCTCCGCGAGCGCGCCCACGACCTCGGGGAGTCCATCCTCCTCCCGTTCGTCGAGACCATCCACGACGTTGCGACCGACGAACCGGTCGGCGAGCGCCACACCGTTCGCGGCGACCCGGATACCGTCGAGGCGTTGCTGTACCACCTCGGCCAGCAAGGGCTCTCGGTGGAGATAATCGACGACCGCTGGGAGGACGGCGAGCGGGTCGTCGAGTTCGTCAAGGCCGCCGCGGCGACCCGCGACCGCGTCGAGTACTACCTGGAGGGCGGGACGTACGACGAGTAAGCGGGCCGGCGGCGGGCGGGCCGCCCCTCGCAGCCACCCCTCCGTTTCCGGTCGAACGCCGTCACGAGGCCGCCATCGTTCCCACGCCCTGGGAGCCGGTGGCACCATCAAGGTGGGTCCGGTCCCTCCGCCCGTGTGATGACGGACGAAGGTGACGCGCCGGACGAGCGGACTCGCTCTGACACCGGACCGGGGTGGACCACCGTCGACACCCCGCGGTCGGACGGCGAGCCGGAGTGGGAGCTGTTCCTGCGCGAGTCGCCGACCGAACCGCTCCGTCACGCCGGGAGCGTGACGGCGCCCGACCCCGAGGCCGCCCACGAACGGGCGACCGGGCTGTTCCCCGAGGCAACGACGGTGTGGTGTTGCCCGGCGACCGAGGTGTCCCGGGTCACGACGCGCGACCTCGGTGCGGGGTACCGGACCGAGGCTGGGGGTGAGCCGTCGTGATATCCATCAGCAAACTCCTCTACGACCTCGACGCGGCGGGCGACGGCCTCCGGTACGGGGCCGACTCCGACGCCGAGCAGATCCGCGAGCGCCGGCAGGAGCACCCGGTCGTCGTCTGGAACACGACGAAGCAGTGCAACCTCTCGTGTGCGCACTGCTACGCCGGCGCCGACTGCGGCTCGGCGCCCGGCGAACTCACCACGGCGGAGGGGAAAGCGATGCTCGACGAACTCGCCGCCTACGGGGTCCCGGTCGTCCTGTTCTCCGGCGGCGAGCCGCTGGTCCGGGACGACCTCCCGGAACTCGTCGCGCACGCGAGCGAGGCGGGGCTACGGCCCGTCCTCTCGACCAACGGGACGCTCCTGACCCGCGAGCGGGCCCGCGAGCTGCGGGACGCCGGCCTCGCGTACGCCGGCGTCTCCGTCGACGGCGGGCGCGAGACGAACGACGCCTTCCGGGGGGAGGCGGGCGCCTTCGACGCCGCGGTCCGGGGCATCGAGGCCTGTCTCGATGCCGGCCTGAAGACGGGCCTGCGCTACACCGTCACCGAGCAGACCGTCGACGACATCGCCGACGTGGTCGACCTGCTGACCGACGTGGGCGTCGACCGCTTCTGCTTCTACCACCTCGCCTACGGCGGCCGTGGGGTTCCCGAGGCGGACCTCACTCCCGAGCGCCGGCGCGAGGCCATCACGGAGCTGGTCGAGTTGACCCGCGAGTACCACTCTGGCGCCGGCATCGAGACGCTGCTGGTGGGCAACTACTGCGACGCCGCGTACCTCGTCGAGTACGCGCGCGAGGCGTTCGGCGAGGAGCGCGCCCGCCGGGTGCGGCGCTACCTCGAGCGCAACGGCGGCGACCCGGCCGGCGAGCGCGTCGCGGACATCGACTACCTGGGGAACGTCCACGCGACGCAGTTCTGGCAGTCCTACAGCCTCGGCAACGTCCGTGACCGTCCGTTCGGCGCCATCTGGGACGACGAGTCGAATCCCCTGCTGGGCCGTCTGCGCGACCGCCCCGCCAGCCTCGGCGAGCAGTGCCGGTCGTGTGCGTACGCCGACATCTGCCGCGGGGCCTCACGGCTGCGTGCGCTGACCGTGACCGACGACATCGCGGCGACGGACCCGCAGTGCTACCTCACGCCGGCCGAGCGCGGCGCCGGTACCCCGGCGGGCGACGGCGGGGCGGCCGATTGAGAACGGCGGACTGAGCGGCGTCGGGAGCGTTGGCGGGCCGCAGGAGGCTGTCAGAGCCGCTTCGACATCCGGAGGTCGCTGCCGGTCGGGTCGTCGACGGTGAACCCCGACTTCTCGTAGAGGCCGCGCGCTCGCGTGTTCCCCCAGGTGACCAGCAACCAGACGTTCGCGACGCCCTGCTCGCGTGCGTGGTCGAGGCCCGCATCGAGGAGCCGCGAACCGATGCCGGCCTCCTGATGTGCCTGGTGGACGAATATCGCGAGTTCGTGGCCACCGTCCCCGTCGGGGACGAACACGACGTGTCCGACAACCCGGTCCCCGTGCCAGGCCAGGACGGAGGGGCCGTCCAGCACGCTGTCGAGCCACGACTCGATGCCGTCCGTCCGGACCGGGGGAATCCCCTGGGCGCGCTGGGCCGGGTCGAACGACTCGTACATCCCGACGAGCGCGTCGCGGTCACTCGGCTCGTACGGTCGGAACCGTATCTCCCGGCCGTACTCGTCCTCGAACGCCTCGCGAACCGACGGACCCCATCGACCGCCCGACGACGGGGCACGGCGCCCTTCGATCATGCTACCCACCCCGAGTCTCGCGCCGCACCTGTGTCCGGCTGTGCGCCGCTGGGGGCACGCCACGCGGCCCGCGCAACGGGGGGTCTCAGGGAAGCCATCACTACACCTGTATAGGAACCGTCAACTGAAATGTCCTTCGGAGGAAACAGTGTAAGAGTATATGCGGATTAGTACCCAATAGTGTAAACAACCCCTCGGAACGGAAGGGCAGTGTACCGAGTGTGCGAACGGGGCGGCGAGCCGAGCAGCGCCCGCGGACCCGGGGTCGCCGACGCCCCGCCCCCGAACATCTTCGGGCGAAGGCCCAGGCTGCTGGCCCTCGGAGCATGGGCTGTCATGAGCACCGAACTCGACATCCGCGACCTGCCGCCAGCCGAGCGCCACGACCGCATCCACGAGACGTTCACCGAAATCCCGTCGGGCGAGGCGTTGACCATCATCAACGACCACGACCCGCAACCGCTGTTCTACGAGTTCCAGGCCGAGGTCGAGGCGTTCGACGCGGACGGTTACGAGGTAGAGCGCCGCGGCGTCGAGGAGTTCGTCGCGACGCTCCCGAAGCTCCCGGCCGAGGAGGTGGAGGGATGAGCGCCGACCGCGCGCACGACCTCGACGCGGTCGACCCGGACGACGCCGTGGTCGTCGACCCCGCGGACCCCGCGCTCGCCGAGGACCACGACGGCTCCTGGTCGGTCAATCTGGAGCAGCCGGTCCACGCCGACGACCGTGGCCGCCTCGTCCGTGCGGCGCTGCTGGCGGTCGAACGGACCGCCCCCGGCTACCACGTCAACCTCGTCACGCACGGTGACCACGGGCATCCCGAGGGCTACCTCGACGCGGAGCTGGACGCCCGTGACCTCGACCACGAGTTCGTCGAGCGCTGTGGCTGTGGCGGCTTCGTCACCCGGGTCCACGTCCGGGAGTGACGGTACGAAGGTCGGTCGGCGGGTCGGTGGCTACGGGCCGGGCGGCTCCACGTCGAGGTCCGTGTCGAGCCGGTCGGCGACGAACGCCTTGATGACCGACTCCTCGGCGCGGTGGAGGAGCTCGCTCAGCGTCGAGTTCGCCATCTCCAGCTCGTCGGCCAGCTCGGAGAGGGTGGCCGTCCGCGGCGTGTCGTAGTAGCCATGCTCCAGCGCGGCGAGGAGGGTCTCGCGCTGCTTCTCGGTCAGGGGGGCGGCGGCCTCGACGGACTCGTACAGCCGGTCCAGCGAGTAGGTGACACCGAGGTCGTCGAACGCCTCGCCGAGCGCGGCGATGCGGTCGCGCGAGGCCGTCAGCTCCAGGCTGGCCCGACCGTCGCTGATATCGACCGGGAGCGAGAGCGGCACCCCGGACGCCTGTACCGACGCGAGCAACAGCGGCTGCGAGGTCTCGAACTGGATGACGACACCGTCGGCCTCCTGCCGGATGGGTTCGACGGCCATCACCGCCGGCGCGTCCCGCAGCCACGCGAGGACGCCGTCGGGGTCGTCGGTCCGGACATCGACCAGCCCGAACCCGTCCTCGTCGCGGGGGACCGCGGACAGTACCCGGAACGTCGCGTCCGGGAACTCCCGGGAGACCGCGCCGATCCAGATCGCCGGCGGCAGTGTGACCGTCAACTCGGCGTGGGGCATTGCCTCCTCTCTGGGCCCCGCTGCCCTAAACGATGCCCGTTCCCATCGTGTGGGACTGGGCCACACCGTTGGTAGGATTCGGACCGTACCGGCGCCCATGCGACCGTCCGAACTCGACACCGACCGGCGGCCGTTCGTCCTCGTCTGGGAGGTGACACAGGCGTGTGACCTCTCGTGTGACCACTGCCGCGCGGACGCCCAGCCCGCCCGCGACCCCCGGGAGCTGTCGACCGGCGAGGGGAAGGCGCTACTCGACGACGCGGCTCGCTTCGGCGACGACCAGCTCGTCGTCCTGTCGGGCGGCGACCCGATGAAGCGGCCGGACCTGCCCGAACTCGTCCGGTACGGCACGGACGCCGGCTGCCGGATGACGCTCACGCCATCGGGCACCGACGGGCTCGACCGCGAGACCCTGGCTGCGCTCCACGGGCGAGGGCTCCAGCGGCTCGCGCTCAGCCTCGACGGCGGCGACGCCACGAGCCACGACGCCTTCCGCGGTGAGGTGGGGAGCTTCGAGACGACCGTCCGTGCAGCCGAGCACGCCCGCGAACTCGGGCTCCCGCTGCAGGTCAACACGACGGTCTTTGCCGACACCGTCGAGCAGTTGCCGGCCATCCGCGACCGCGTGCGCGAGCTAGGTGCGGTGCTCTGGTCGGTGTTCTTCCTCGTCCCGGTCGGCCGGGGGGCGACCCTGGATTCCATCTCGCCCGAGCGTGCCGAGCGCGTCATGGACTGGCTCCACGACGTGAACGACGAGGCGCCGTTCGCCGTGAAGACGACGGAGGCGCCCTCCTACCGGCGCATCGGTCTGGAGCGGTTGCGTGACTCCGCCCGGCCGAACGGCGGCGAGGTCCCCGACATCCCCGGCAGCGGGATGGACCGACGGCTCGGCATCGTCGCCGGGGACGGGTTCGCCTTCGTCAGCCACGTCGGTGAGGTCTACCCGTCCGGCTTCCTCCCGGAGGCCGCCGGCAACGTCCGCGAGGGGTCCGTCGTCGACATCTACCGCGATTCGGAGCTGTTCCGGCGCCTGCGCGACCGCGATGCGCTCTCCGGGAAGTGCGGGGCCTGCGAGTTCCGCGGCGTCTGTGGGGGGAGCCGGTCCCGGGCGTACGCCCACACCGGCGACCCGCTCGCCAGCGACCCGCTCTGTGCCTACGTGCCCGAGGAGTACGACGGACCGCTGCCCGGTCCCGAACACGAGAGTGCCGATTTCGCCAGCGGAGATTGATACTTGATCGGAATCGTATAGATAAGTCCCAAATGGCAGATATATAACTACAATCCCCACCATTCTAGTGATATTCTTCGTTTCGGTCGCGCTTGCGCCCGAAGATGTTCGGGAAGGAGCCTTCATCGGTTGCCGTCGGCCGTTCGCGTGATGACCCCGAGGACCGACCGCGGCGCCGACCTGCGCGACCTGGCCGCCGACGTGGCCGAGGACCCGGCGGTCGCGGACGCGTGGCTGGCGAAGAGCTTCACCGACCGGGTGCTGGTGGTGACGGTCGAACCGGACGCGGCGTTGCCCGACGGCATCCGCGAGCGGCTCGCGGCCAGCGGCCTCCGGGGCGCCAACGAGGTGTACGATTCGGACGGTCCGGACCCGTCGGGGATGGGCACCGCCGGCGAGGGCCGCCGGCACCGCTTCGTGGACGTGCGGACGCGTGGGGAGTACCAGTCGTACGTGGTCGAGTAGCAGCGGGGAGCGCGGCCGTCGACCGGACCCGAACACGTTCGGGGCAACCGCGAGGGGATGGGGCCGCCTGGTCCCGGATATGTCACGCGCCAGGCGACTACCGGAGTTCGAGCACGCGCCGACCGACCGCCCCCGCGAGCGGCTCGACCACGTCGAGGCGGGCCCGCCGACGCCCCTGAAGGAGACGCTGGAGCGGCTCGTCGAGCTCCCGGACGAGACGGTCCTCGTACAGTTCAACGACCGCGCACCACAGCACCTCTATCCGAAGCTGGACGACCGCGGCTACGAGTTCGAGACCGTCACGGCCGACGACGTGGCGGTGACGGCCATCTGGAAGTGAGTCGGAGGCGACGCCCGCTCACACCAGCCGCGTCAACAGCAGGCCGCTTCCGAAGATGAGGGCGTTGTAGCCGCCGTGGGCGGCCATCGCCGCGACCACCGAGCCGGTCCGCTCGTAGAGCCAGCCAAAGGAGAGGCCGACGAGGAGGATGACGCCGAGCGAGAGCGCCGCGCTCGGTCCCGAGGCCACCACGAGCGTCGGAACGTGGACCAGCGCGAACAGGACGCCGGCACCGAGGATGGCGCCGGTCGCCGAGAACCGCTCGCGGAGGTACTTCTGGATGGTCCCGCGGAACAGCAACTCCTCGGCAGGACCGACGACGAGGAGCGACGCCGGAATCATCACCGCCAGCAGCGTCTCGACCGGGATGGGCGTGTCGACCAGCGACGGGGGCGAGGGGTCGAGGCCGAGCGCCACCGCGCCGGCCACCACGACGGTCCGGAACGCGAACGCGCCGAGGGTGACGGCAGCTACCATCCCCCACGCGCTCGGCAGCCCACGGTCGAAGTACGCCATCCCGCGGTCCGTGATGAGGACGAAGAAGGCGGCCGCGGCCACGAAGCCCGCCTCCCCCAGCACGACCGAGAGGACGAACGTTCCCGGGGTCACCGCCCCGAGGAGGACGGCCGGGAGCGAGAGGATGGTCGACATCAGGACGCCGAAGACGGTGAGAGCCACGGCGCCACCAGCGTACCACCAGACGGAGCGCTGGTCGGGCGCTGGCGAGGGGGTCGCCGATGCGGCGGGCATGCTCGCACTTCGGCGACCGAGATGAAGAATCCGGTGCCGGCTGTCGTGGGGAGTCCGGCCCGTCGACCGGCTCGCTCAGGTGTACTGCTCGACCAGCGAGGCCAGTTCGCTCTTCTGCTTGACGCCGACCATGCGCTCGACCGGCTCGCCGTCGGCGAACAGGTACATCGTCGGGACGCCCTGCACCTGGTACTGGGTGGCGAGCTGGCGCTGCTGGTCCACGTCGACCTTCGCGACGGTCGCGTCCGTCTCGGCGGCCAGGTCCGCGACGATAGGTTCGAGCATCTTGCACGGACCACACCAGTCTGCGTAGAAGTCGACGAGGACGACACTGCCCTCGTCGAGGAGGGACTGGAACTCGTCGGGGCCGCCGACGTGGACCGGCTCGTCGCGGCCGGGGGTACTGTCGACTCCCGATTCAGCCCGCGATCGCAGTTCCTCGGCCTTCCGTGCTCGTGCCTCCGACAGGTCGCTGTCTGATTCGCTCATCGACACACCGTACTCGCCTGTTAGATTTAAGAGTTTTGCACAAATCCAGCAATACAATCCGGTCGTCGGTTCCTCCTCTCCGGTCTGCGCGGCAGCGCACGGCGAGGTGGCGGCGCCGTTGCCGGGGGACCCCACGGAGTTCAGTTCCACCCCGGAATCCGACCGTTTTTGCCCTCGCCCGCACCACTCTCTTGCCATGACCGACTCGCCCGACGAGGACTGGTTCGGCACCGGCGAACCGACGGAGGCGTCGGGTATCGTCGGCGAGTACGTCGCACTCCGGCGGGAGGCCGAGGCGGACGTGCTGGCGATGCAGATGGGGGATTTCTACGAATTTTTCGGCGAGGACGCCGAACTCGTCGGCCGAGAGCTCGACCTGAAGGTGAGCCAGCGCTCGTCGGGCGGCGAGAACTACTCGATGGCCGGCGTCCCCGTCGACGACCTCGCGCCGTACCTGAAGGCGCTGGTCGAGCGGGGGTATCGGGTGGCGGTGGCCGACCAGCATCCCGTCGACGACGGTCACGAGCGCCGGGTCGACCGGGTCGTCACGCCCGGGACGCTGCTGGACCCCTCCGGCGACGACGCCCAGTACCTCGCGACGCTCGTCCGGGGCGAGAGCGGGTCCGAGCCGACCGTCGGGCTGGCCTTCCTCGACGTGACGACGGGCCGGTTCCACGCGACCGCCGTCTCCGGACCCGAAGCGGAATCACGCGCCCTGACCGAGTGCTACCGGTTCGCGCCGACCGAGGTGCTCCCGGGCCCCGACGCGCGCAACGACGACGCACTGCTCGAACGCCTGCGCGAGTCGCTCGGCGCCGACGGCGGCGAGACACGCCTCACGCTCCACGACGCCGAGGCGTTCGCCCCCGGCCGCGCGAAGCACACCCTCCGCGAGCAGTTCGGCGACGGCGCGGCCGACAGCGTCGGCCTGGACTCGGAGCCCGCGATACAGGCCGCGGGCGCCGCGCTCGCGTACGTCGCGGAGACGGGCGCCGGCGCGCTCGCCTCCGTCTCGCGCATCCAGGCGTACACGCCCGACGACCACGTCTCCCTGGACGCGACGACCCAGCGCAACCTCGAACTCACCGAGCCGATGACCGGCAACGGCCGGTCGCTGTTCGACACGCTCGACCACACGGAGACCAGCGCGGGCCGGCGGCTGCTGAAGGAGTGGCTCGGTCGGCCCCGCCGGGACCGTGCCGAGCTGGAACGAAGGCAGGGTGCGGTGGCGGCGCTCGCCGCCGACGCGATGGCCCGCGACCGCCTGCGCGAGCGGCTCGACGGAACCTACGACCTCGAACGGCTGGCCTCGCGGACCGCCTCGGGCAGTGCGGGCCCGGACGCGCTGTTGCGGGTGCGCGAGACGCTCGCCGAGTTGCCGACGCTGGTCGACGCGGTCGAATCCTCGCCCCGCCTGGCCGACTCGCCCGTCGCCGACCTGTTCGCCGACCTCGACGGCGAATCGGCCGCCGAGGTCCGGGAGGAACTGGAGGCCGCGCTCGCCGACGACCCGCCCAAATCGCTGACCGCGGGCGGTCTGATTCGCCCCTCGTACGACGAGGAACTGGCCGAACTCGTCGAGCGCCACGACGAGGCCGCCGAGTGGCTCGACACGCTCGCCGACCGCGAGAAGCGCGAGTACGGGCTCACCCACCTCTCCGTCGGCCGCAACAAGACGGACGGCTACTACATCCAGGTCGGGAAA
Organism: Haloglomus salinum; assembly: GCF_024298825.1. Classification (NCBI taxonomy): domain Archaea; kingdom Methanobacteriati; phylum Methanobacteriota; class Halobacteria; order Halobacteriales; family Natronomonadaceae; genus Haloglomus; species Haloglomus salinum. The sequence continues at coordinate 1,697,184 of NZ_CP101153.1, read as the reverse complement.
TCGGAGAGCGACGACGTGCCGGAGCACTACGAGGCCATCAAGACGCTGAAGAACTCGGAACGGTTCGTCACCGAGGAACTGGAGGAGCGCGAGCGCGAGATAATGCGCCTGGAGGAGCAGCGCGGCGACCTCGAGGCCGAGGTCTTCCGCGAGTTGCGCGAGTGGGTCGGTGGCGAGGCCGACCTCCTGCAGGCGGTGGGTCGGGCGTTCGCGGAACTGGACACGCTCTGTGCGCTCGCCGAGCACGCCGTGCGCAACGACTGGACGCAGCCCGAGTTGACCGACGAGGACGTGCTCGACCTGCAAGCGGCCCGCCATCCCGTCGTCGAGCAGTCCGTCGAGTTCGTCCCCAACGACCTCCGGCTGGACCGCGACCGGCGCTTCCTGCTCGTGACGGGGCCGAACATGAGCGGCAAATCGACGTACATGCGCCAGGCCGCGCTGGTGACGCTGCTCGCGCAGGTCGGTTCGTTCGTGCCCGCCCGCGAGGCGCGCGTGGGGCTCGTGGATGGGGTCTACACGAGAGTGGGGGCGCTCGACGAACTCGCGCAGGGTCGCTCGACGTTCATGGTCGAGATGCAGGAGTTGAGCAACATCCTGCACAACGCGACCGAGGACTCGCTCGTCATCCTGGACGAGGTCGGGCGCGGGACGGCGACGTACGACGGCATCTCCATCGCGTGGGCCGCGACGGAGTACCTCCACAACGAGGTCCGCGCCAAGACGCTGTTCGCGACCCACTACCACGAACTCACGAGTCTGGCCGAGCACCTTCCCCGCGTCGAGAACGTCCACGTGGCCGCGGAGCGCGACGGCGTCTCCGCGAGCGAAGCGAGCGGAGGCTCGCCGGACTCGTCCGGCGGTGACGTGACGTTCCTCCGGACGGTGCGCGACGGCGCGACCGACCGCTCCTACGGCGTCCACGTCGCGGACCTCGCGGGCGTGCCGGCGCCCGTGGTCGAGCGCTCGCGCGACGTGCTGGACCGGCTCCGCGAGGAGAAGGCCATCGAGGCGAAGGGGTCGGGGTCTGAGACGAGCCCCGACGAGACCGTCCAGGCCGTCTTCGACCTCGACGGCGGGGAGTTCACCGACGGTGCGACCGCGGATGGCGGAAGCGACCCCGAGGCGCTCGACCCGACGACCGAATCCGTGCTGGAGGAGCTACAGGGCGTCGATGTCGAGGATACGTCTCCCGTGGAGTTGCTCTCGCGGGTGCAGGAGTGGCAGCGCCGACTGGATGACTGACCACGGGACCGCTGGACAGCGCCGACAGACCCCCAATCTCCCCCGCCGGCTTCCCGGATTACAGTCGGGGCAGCGGCTCACGAGGCAACGGCCTTCACCACCCAGGCAGCGAGGATCGCCGCCGAGTTCGGCAATCGGGCCAACGACGCCGACGGGCAGCGAGGCGAGGGGACGACGAGCGCGAACCGCCACGCACCGGGGGGCGTGCGGACACGATGGGGTGGCACCTGCATCAGTCTCCGGGTACTCGGCTCGATGCCACCCTACTCCCGGAACGCCGAGTACACCGTCCCGAGGACGAACAGGAGACCGAACCCGATGACGAGGAACGGCGTGTTGCTGCTCTCGTGTCGGAGGAACGCGTCACCGGGGTCGTCACGGGGGACGTAGGCCGTCACGGTGGCGCCCTGTTCGTACCCCTCCAACTGCGCCCTGGCGGCCCCCTCGCTGTTGAACGTCCGCGGAATCTCCCCCGGATACACGTTCGAGGCGGTGTAGTTCGTCCCCTCGTAGCTGTAGTCGAACGTCGCCTGCGGGCTGTAACTCGTCCCGCGCCGTTGCTGGTTCGTCTCGACGCCGGTGGAGACGATGGTGGCGTTCACCGTCGTCGCGGACTCCAGCGCCGACGTCTGCTGGGTGTAGTCGTAGACGCCGTACCCCATCGCCCCCAGGCCGACGAGGAGGGCGAGTGCGATGCCGAACGGTCCCGATGGGCCGTTGATCTCCATACCGGCGACGGGGCGGGAGCCGAGAAAAGGGAGGGACCACTGTCTCTGGTGCTGCAGTCCCTTGTCCAGGGAGACCCATCCGTCCGCTGTCCGACTCACCACAGATGTCGATTGACGACCCCCCGTCCGTACTGCTTCACCGCTCTCAGCAGGGGTCGTGCGGACACACGCCGGAGTATGGACCTGTCCGGCGGCGTACTGCCCGCGAGGGACGTTTCCCAGCCGGTACGCGCCTGGAGCCGGTCGCGTTCTCGGGTTGCGGCTGCGTGAACGCGCTCGACATCCATCGATTCGACCGACCGCTCCTGCATGAGAACCTCGCCGTCGACGACGACCGTCTCGATATCTCCCGCGGTGACGGTATTCATCAGCACGGAGGGGAGATTGCTGTACGGCCGGTGGCGCGGGGTATCGATATCGACGACGACGAGATCGGCGCGCTTCCCGGGTTCGAGACTCCCGACCTGGTCGTCGAGCCCGAGTGCGCGTGCGGCATCGATGGTGAGCATCCTGAGCAGTTCGTACGAGGACCATTGCTGGGCCCCGTATTCGAAGTTCGACAACAGTCGAGCGTGCTTGGCTTCCTGGATGAGGTCCCAGGAATCGAACCAGAACGGGTCGTCCAGGCCGATGACGACGTTCGCGCCGAACTCCCGGAGCGCCGGGAGCGGGAACCAGGCTCGCGCTCCAGCCCGGAAGTAACTGTACACGGTCGGGCAGTGAAGCACGTGTGCGCCGGACTCGGCGACCCGCCGCGCGTCGCCACGGTCGGCATGCAGCAGATGGGTCAGCAGTGTTCGCTCATCGAGGAGGCCGTACCGGTCGAGTAGGTCGAGCGGGTCGTCAGCACCGCTCCCCGCAGCCATCGTGTCGCCCTCGGCAGCGTCGTACAGATGGGTGTGGAGCCGCAGGTCGGGATAGTCGGCCCGGAGTTCGGCCACTCCCTCCCAGAGTTCGCGCGAACAGCCGGCTTCGCCACCCGGCGCGATACTCGCGGTGACACGCCCGTCGTAGGTATCGTGATGAGTTTCGATGAACCGCCGGGCAGCTGTGAGCTGTTCGTCCGCGGACGCCGGGTCGAGAAAGTCCGCGAGCTCCGGTCCGATCACGCCGCGTAATCCGCTCTCGCCGATCGCTTCCGCTCCGAGTTCCGGCGTGAAATCCATCGCGTTGACCGTCGTGACCCCGTGTGTGAGTTGGCGCAGGCAGGCGAGCCGCCACGCGGCGTCGAAGAACGAGTCTCCCAGCGTCGGTTCGGCGGTGTGGTACAACGCGAAGGCCTCTTTGAGCAGTTCATCACCGTCGAGTTCACTGAACAGGCCCTGGACGAGCGCGAAATCGGTGTGGCGGTGGGCGTCGATGAGCCCGGGGATCACGACCTTGCCACTGGCATCGATCACGTGCTCCGCGGCCGCGGCTCGATCCGCAGGCTCGGTCGGTTCGACCGACGAGATGGTTCCGTCCGTCACCCGGATAGAGCCGCGCTCCAGGATCTGGTTCCCGTGATTCACCGTGACGACGATCGCATCGTGAATCAGGAGGTCGGTCATGGTTCGACGTACATGGGGGACCTGCGAAACGGTTTACGGACGGGAACCACGCGCAACCGGACAGCGTCTGCATCCGCCAGGGGCGAGATTCTCGGCATCGCGTCAGGCTTCCCGTGGCGACCACGTGCTCGGGCGGTAGCGCAGGCCCACCGCATCCGGTACGGCTCCCGCCACCAGCAGAAGGCCACTGGCGAGCCATCTCACTGCCCCGGAGCGCAACGCTATCATCGGTCGCCACTCGGGGCCGGGGATATCTCGAAGGTGGTGATGGTCCCGAACAGCCCGGTCGCCGTATCGTCGACCGAGAGGCCTGCCGCTTCGACGACCTCGCGCGGGTCCTGGGTCCAGCGACAGCCCATCTTCGCGTAGTGGGCGTCGGCGCGCCACTCCTGGAACCGGGCGAGCGGCCCCAGGTCACTCCGGCCGTGTTCGACGAGCCGGATCGTCCCGTCCGGCTTGCAGACCCGCTCCATCTCCTGCAGTGCGGCGACCGGGTCCGGGAACGTGCACGTCGAGAGTGCGGAGACGACCGCGTCGAAACTGTCGGCCGGGAACGAGAGGTCCTGTGCGTCCATCTCCCGGAGGGTCCCCTCTCTCCCGAGGTCGGCGAGCTGTGCCTCGGCCGCCGCCAGCATCTCCGGACTGATGTCGATGCCGACGAGCTCGACCGTCTCGGGCAGATACCGGAAGTTCGTCCCGGCGCCACAGGCGACATCCAGCACCTCGCCGTCCACGTCGCCGAACCGGTGGCGCCGGTAGCGACCGGTGATGAGCCGGTCGAGCCATTCGAGCCGACGTATCCCGTCCGCGAACTCGGCGTACGACGTTCTGATCTCCGACACCGACATCGAGCGGTCAGATGCCGGGTCGCTGTCGGGTCGTTGCTCCTCTCGATGGGCTCGTGTCCGTTCCGCGTGGTCTGTCGATGTCATTCTGGTGGGTTGTCTCGTTCGGCTCTCCTGCTACGATTCCGTCGTGCCCGGTTCCGTATCCTCGGTCGCGAACTCGCAGTACCGTTCGAGGAACGTCTTGCGGTCGGTCCGCCCGGCGCCGGCTGCCACGAGCGTCTCCTCGAGTCCGTCGCGGTTCTGATGACAGCACTCGCGGTGGCAGGGCTTGCAGAGGTACTCGAACGCCTTGCCCTCGCGGCTCCAGCGATCGCCGTGTTTGTCGTACTCGCGGGCATCCTCGCGGTCGACCGTGTCGCCACAGGCGATGCAGGTCACCTGCTGGTCGGAGTCATCGGTCCACAGCGTCGAGGTGGTCATCGTCAGCGATCCACCTCCCCCATGATCGTGTCGAGACTCCCGAGGGTCGCAACGAGGTCGGGGACGAACTCGCCCTCGGCCATCGCCGGCAGCGCCGACAGGTTCGAGAACGACGGCCCGCGGATCTTGAACCGTGCCGGGGTCTCGGTACCGTCGGCGCGGATGTAGATTCCGAGTTCGCCCTTGGCACCTTCGACGGCCCTGTAGCACTCGCCGGCGGGCTTCAGCGTCCGCGGAACGTTGGCCTGGCAGGTGCGCTCCGCTTCCGGCCAGTCCGCGAGGCGGTCGATGCACTGGTCGACGATGGCGGCAGACTCCTCGATCTCCCGGAGCCGCACGAGAACGCGGGCGAAGTTGTCACAGCCGTCCTCGGTGACGACGTCCCACTCGAGGCGGTCGTAGTAGCCGTACGGGTCGTCCCGCCGGAGGTCGTAATCGATGCCGGAGCCGCGAGCGACCGGGCCGGTGACACCGTACTGTTTCGCGACCTCCGGCGGCAGCTCGCCGGTGTCGACGGTGCGGATCTGGAAGGCCTCGTTGCTCGTCAGCAGGTCGTGGTACTCGCCGAGCTTGCGCGGCAGGTCGTCGGTGAAGGCGCGTACGTCCTCGAAGAACTCCGCCCGGGGCTGGGGGATGTCCCAGGCGACGCCGCCGACCCGGAAGTAGTTGAACATGAGCCGCTGGCCGGTCAGGTCCTCGAGGAGGTTCTGGACGACATCCCGGTCCCGGAAGCCGTACATGAAGCTCGCGGTGAACTCCCCGCTGACGTCCAGCGCGTACATCGCGACGAACAGCAGGTGCGAGAGGATGCGCGACAGCTCGGCGCTCATCGTCCGGATGACCTGTGCGTACTCGGGGACCTCGATACCGGCCAGGTCCTCGATGACGCGGGCGTAGGCCCACTCGTTGAGCAGACCTGCGCCGCCCCAGTCCCAGCGGTCGGGGTACGGCATGATCTGGTGGCGGTAGGTGCCCTGCTGGCACATCTGCTCCTCACACCGATGGATGTAGCCGATATCCGGTTCGACATCGGCCACCTGTTCGCCGTCCAGAACCACCTCCAGATGGAGCACGCCGTGGGTCGAGGGATGGTGTGGTCCGATGTTGAGGAACATCGTGTCACCCTCCCGACTGTCGTCCTGGATGGGATTGGCGTGCTCGCGCAGCGTCACGACCTGCGACTGACTCTGGTCGTAGTCCGTCCGGAGCGGATGCCCCTGCCACGTCTCCGGGAGCAGGATGCGCCGCAGGTCCGGATGTCCCTCGTACTCGATGCCGACGAGGTCGTAGGCCTCCCGCTCGTGCCACTCGGCCGTCCGGTAGACCGGTGCGGCCGACTCGCTGACCGGGCCGTCCTTCCGGGTCGGGACGACGACCGACAGCTCGCGCGTCCGGTCGTCGTAGCTGGTGAGGTGATACACCGTCTCGAAGCGGTCCTCGTACTCCTGCGCGGTCACACACGAGCAGTGGTCGAGTCCTGCCTCCGAGCGAAGCGCCGAGAGGACGCTGCGGACCCGGTCGCCACGGATTACGACTGCAGGGGCGTTCTCGTGTGATTCATCGCTGACGATGGCGTCGTCGGGGAGGGCTGTGACCGCCTCGTCCGCGAGTCGGTCAGTAGTCGGGCGTTGCTGCTGTTGCATCGTCCACAGAAGCCAGGTCTCGACATAGTCGGGTAGCCGCTCTGCCTCACCAGTGGTGGAATATATATAGCCCATCCCGGAGTCCCCACAGCGAGGTATCCCACCACGAGTGGCTCACCTCGCCGCGTCTCCCGGGGGTCTCGCCTGGTAGCTGGGCGCTGAGACACCGTCCGTGGGAGTTTAACGACACGTACTCCAAGTGGATGTATGCGGTATCTGACGGTGCTGGTCAGACCAGACGGCGACGGTGCATTCCATCCGCTCGGTGGGGCGTTGACGGATGACCCGTCCATCCAGCGGAGAGCCATTCACTACGTCGAACTTCTCGCCGACGACACCGTGCTGCTGTTCGCCGAGGCAAGCGGTAGCCAGGAACGGTACCGGGAGATCATGGAGGAGTCCCCACACGTGATCAGTTACCTCACCGCCGGAGCGGACCGCTGGATGGCGGTGAGCCAGTTCGAGCCGACGGAAACGGTCCGTCGCGCGCTAGAACTGCAGCGGGAGTCACTGCTGGTGATCGATACACCGATACGCTTCACCTCCGAGGATCATCTCAAGGTAACGTATCTGGGAACCGACGAGATATTCCGGAGTATATACGAATATGTCGAAGGAATGGAACATATGTCGGTGGATATCCTCGAAACGGGCGATTACGAGGCCGACGGATTATCGTTCAGCAGGATGATCACCTCCCGGCAGGAAGAGATACTCGAGACAGCAGTCGACCTGGGGTACTACAGTGAACCTCGGCAAGCATCGCTCGAGGACATCAGCGACGTCGTCGGGATTACGCCCGGAACGGTCGGAGAGCACCTTCGGAAGGTCGAAGAGCGCGTGTTCGGCGAGATCGTCCATTGAACCGGGCTGGGACGTCCCTCGCTCGTGGACCGGCCGGATGGGATAAGCGACCACACTGGTGTGGCAGTGCTCGTATTCGGCTACGCAGCGTCTTCTCGCCTACAGCAGGTCACGAACCCATGTACGTCGTACAGATATCGAATCCGGCAGTCCGTTCAATCGAATACCGATGTCAGTCACAGAACCCCTCACCGACACCGATTCGTCGTTACTAGCCGGTCACGATGTAGCATCCACCTATCGTGACATCAACGACATCCGGTTGCATGTCGCGGCCGCAGGCGATGCCGACGCACCGCTGGTCGTCCTGCTGCATGGACATCCCGATTTCTGGTACGGGTGGCGCGACCAGATCGGACCGCTCGTCGACGCCGGCTTCCGTGTGGTCGTCCCGGACCAGCGCGGCTGTAATCTGAGCGACGCCCCCGACGGCATCGATGCGTATCGGCTCTCACGACTCGTCGCAGACATCTCCGAATTGATTCGGAGCGAGGGGCGGGAATCGGCCCACGTCGTCGGGCACGACTTCGGCGGCTTCGTCGCCTGGACCCTCGCCCTCCGCCACCCGTCGATGGTCGACCGGCTCGGAATCTTCAACGTCCCACATCCGACGGTGTATCGGGAGACATTGCGGTCGAGTCTCCAGCAGATCATCCGGAGCTGGTACGTCTGGTTCTATCAACTGCCGAGGCTCCCCGAATGGCTACTGCACCGGAACGGGATGAAGAACATGGTCGACTCCCTCGAGATAACGTCGAACCCCGGCACGTTCGACGACGAGACGATTGCCCGCTACAGGGCTGCCTGGCAGCACACGGGCGTCGAACCCCGCATAAACTGGTATCGTGGGTTCCGTCGGTCGGAGCGTCCATCACGAACCACCGTTCCCCAGCCGACGCTGCTCTGCTGGGGCGAAGCGGACATCGCACTCCTCCCTTCGATGGCCGAACGGAGTATCGACTACTGTGAGAACGGCCGCCTGCGGATGTTCCCTGACGCTTCACACTGGGTACACCACGAAGCTCCCGAGGTAACCGAGGCGCTGGTCCGTCATCTGTCCGAACCGTCCACAGAGGTCTAGACGGACGCAGGCCGAACCGTGACGCCCGACTCCTCCTACGGCGACAGCAGCCGACCCAGTCGCCGGACCGTCCCGGCGAGCAGGCCCGTCTCGCCGTCGCCGTCCTCGTCCACCGCTTCCTCGGACTCCGCCGATTCGGGCTCCTCCGGTTCGGGCTCGCCGACGGCGAGCGCGACGGTCACGCCCTCGTCGCGGCCGACGGTGACGGTGAGTTCGTCGGCCGTCGGCTCCCACTCGCCGTCGCGGTCGGCCACGATGCCGGCCGTGGCGAGTTCCTCCAGCCGGTCGCGGACCTCGCGCATGTCGAGGTTGCAGTGTCGGGCCAGCTCCCCGGTCGAGGCGGCGCCCTCCCGGTAGAGGTAATCGAGCAACCGGAGGCTCAGCCACGAGGTGGCGACGGCAGCCCGGTGGGCCTCGCGGGCGACCGTCTCGTCGTCGAAGAACCGGCGGAGTTCTGTCTCGGAGGGGACGGACATGTTAGCTCTGTGTCAGGTTCGACAGTTCACGGCTGGTCTGTTCGGTCAGTTTGTACTCGATGCCGCGGTCCCCCTCGGTGGCGCGGATGAGGCCCTCCTTCTCCAGTTCGGTCAGTGCCTCCTGGATGTGGTAGGAGCTGGCCTCGAGCGCCTCGGTGATGCCGTTGGCCGTGCTGGGGCCCTGCTCGTCGAGGACCGCGACCACGTCGGCGGCGTGGCCCGAGAGCTGCTCCAGTTTCCGCGAGGTCTCCTCGGCGAGTGTCGCCCGGACGAACTCGAAGTCGAGGACCTCCCGTTCGGCCCGGGCACCGGCCTCGATGACCTCGTTGCACTCGCGGCGGATGTGGCGCGGGTACGGCGTGATGTCCTGGTGGACGAGTTCGATGGCCTCGCGGGTGAACGGCGCGAGGTCGCCCTCGTCGTGGCTGCAGCCGTCGCCGTCGCCCCACTCGCTCTCGCGGCAGTAGTAGCGCAGGCGCTTGTTGACGAGTTCGACCACGCCGTCGATGTCGAGGCCCGAGAGCGTGATCTCGTCGCCGATGCGGTCCGACAGCGGCTCGATACGGCCGTGGATCTGGTCGAGCATGTGGGCGGTGCCGTTGAAGACGAGCACCGGCTCCCAGTTCTCCACGTCGCGCTGGAGGTGGAGGATCTGCCGCAGGGTGCCCTCGCTCCCGTTGATGACCTCGTCGTAGAAGACGACCGTCCGGATGCCGTCCTCGTAGCGCCGTTCCAGCGCATCGGCCACGTCGTCGTACAGCTCCGTGCTGGTGGCCGTGGAGTCGACCGGCTCGCCCAGCTCGTCGAGGATGCGCTTGGCCATCGTCTTGCTGAACCGGCCCTTCTGGACCGCGACGAAGACGGGCTCGTACTCCTCGACCTCCGTCAGCACCTCGTACATCGTCTTCGTCAGGATGGTCTTGCCCGTGCCGAACGGGCCCGTGATGAACGTGTTGACGTTGCGCTGGATGTTCTCTCGGAGCCGCCGGAGTTCGTCCTCGTAGCCGGCGAACAGGCTCGGGTCGGGCCACTTCTCGGCGAACGGGTTCGTCCGGAAGCGGTGGCCGTCCACCTCGTACGGCCAGCTCCCCCCGCTCTCGAACTCCCCCTTGATCTCCGAGACGATGTCGTCGACCATCGGTTACCCCGGACTTCCCGCCCCTGACTCTTGAACGTAGTGGGTGTATCCGGTGCACTGGCTGTATCGACTCGATTGTCGCGGCTGGCCAATCGGCGTAATCGACTCTAACAACTCTAGTAACTATATCAACTCGACTAGCAGTAACTACTATAATGGCGGCATCCGTGCGCCCGGTGTGGTGTCAACCATGGGCGAACTCATCCAGGTCGAGGGCCGTGAGGTGCCGGTCGAGGACGGCACGACGGTTCAGGACCTCAAGGAGCGGCTGGACCGGGACGACGACGAACTGGCGACCTACGAGGAGAACGGCGAGGTGAAGGTGCTCGGCGACCGCGATGTCGTGGCCGACGCCGTCCCGGAGGGAACGAACGTCAGCTTCCAGCCCGGGGAGGGACAGGTCTTCGGACGACCCGGTAGGGACCAAGGCGGTCACGACCGTGGGGGTCGGGAGGTCGGGGGATGGGATGGCCGACCCGACGGGAATCGGGTCGGACGGCCGGTCGGGGGCGTCTGATGAAGCGCGGCCGCGCCTACGAGGAGGCCCGGAAGCTCGGCGAGCGGTACCCGGTCGAGTACAGCGAGGCCGACCGGCGGGTGGTGCTCGAGCGGTTCGACTTCCCGCCGGGCTGGGACCCGCAGTTCGGAAAGCTCCGGTACGAGCTCCCCGACACGTACCCCCGGGACATGCCCACCGTGTACGTCCCGAAGGAGATGTCCTACGAGGGAGGGTCGCCGACCCACCTGCTCACGGGCATCTCGCCGTACGGCGACTCCGACTGGAGCAAGTGGTGTATCGAGGACCACAACGCGAACTGGGACCCGGCGTCGGATACGCTGGTGAAGCTCACGACGATGATGCGGGCGTCGCTGGCGGACCCGTACAGCGACAACCCGTTCGCGGAGGGGTCGGCGTGAGCGACCGCCGTCTGCGCGTCCCGGCACGGGTCGTCCGCGAGCTGCGCGAGGCGCTCCTCCGGGACGACGAACAGGAGCGGTTCGCGTTCGTCGATGCCGGGACCGGCCCGGCATCGGGGCATGGGGAGCCCGACGCCCCAGCCGACGCCGGGGGGTCGGCGGACGCCCCGGACCTGCTCGCCGGCGAGGTGGTCCCGGTGCCGGACGAGCGGCTGGCCCGGCAGTCGAAGACCGCGTGCCGGCCCGAGCCGGCCGTCGAGCGCGACCACGTCGGGGACTGCTACGACCGGCAGCTCGCGCCCATGCTGGTCCACAGCCACCCGTTCTCGGACGACCCGCGCTTCAGCAGCATCGACGTGGAGGCGATGGGGCGGTTCCGCGAGTGGCTGACCGGCCTCTTCCCGGACCGCCCGTTCGGCTTCGCGGTCGTCGGGCAGTCCGGCATCGAGGCGGTGGCGAACGCGGGCGAGCGGTTCGCGGCGCTCCCGGTCGAGGTCGTCGGCGAGTGGAAGCTCGACGACCCGGTCCCGGGGGCGGTCGACCGGTTCGCCCCGACGGACGGCGGCGAGCGCGACGGGGCGACCGCGGATGGTGCCGCGACCGCGAGCAACGGGGATGCACCCACTGCCGACACCGACACGCCGGGGGGCGACGACGGTATCGGCGAGCGCTTCGACCGGAACGTCCGCGCGCTCGGGACCGACGGCCAGCGCCGGCTCCGCGACGCCACGGTCGGTGTCGTCGGCGTCGGGGGCATCGGCTCGCAGGTCGCCGAGCAGTTCGCGCGACTCGGCGTCGGCGAACTCGTCCTCGTCGATCCTGACACGGTCGAGCCGAGCAACCTGCCGCGGCTGGTCGGCGCCTACGACCACCACGTCGGGAAGCCGAAGGTCGAGGCCGTCCGAGAGCACGCCTGGCGGTCCTCGCCGGGCGACATCGACGTGACGGCCATCGCCGAGCCGGTCGAGGCGGTTCCGGAGCGGCTGGCCGACTGCGACCTCGTCGTCGGCTGCGTCGACCGCGTGACCGCCCGCTCGTTCTGCAACGAGTGGGCCGTCAAGCACCTGACCTACTACGTCGACGCCGGGGTCCGCATCGACACGACGGATGAGCAGGTAGTCGGGATGACCGGGTACGTCCACCTGGTGGCGCCCGGGAGCACCGCGTGCTTCGACTGCCTGGGACGTCACGACCAGGAGGCCGCACGCATCGAGCGGCTCTCGCCCGACGAGCGCGAGGCCGAACTCGAACGCGGCTACATCGACACCGAGCAGGTATCGCCCGAGCCGGCGGTCATCCACCTCAACGGGCTCTGTGCCTCGAAGACGGTCTCGGTCGCCACGGACGTGGTGACCGGGGTGAAGACGCCGCCGGATTTCATCCGGTACGAGGACACGGCCCACGAGATGACCGCGCTCACGACCGAGCCCAGCCGCGAGTGCCCCACCTGCGGGGACGGGGGTGTGCTCGGCGTCGGGCAGCGCTCGTTCGGCGACGCACAGTTCACGCCCGAGGACGGCCCCGAGACGGCCACCTCGGACTGAGAGCGACACACACGCTCCTCGAGGGCCGGTTCGGCCCTCGCTCCCGTATCCACGACCGCTCCCTGGCCACCTCCGGCCGGCGGCCGCTGCCGTCCCACGACGAGGCGAATCACTCGCACTGCCGCCCGCAGCGGAGGTGGCTCAGCCGCGGCGCATCTCGGTGTGGAGTACGTCCAGTGACCCGTCGACGACGACATCGATGGCGTCGTCCGCGCAGGTGAACGTCAGTTCGACCTCGAGCGGGTCGGTCGAGCGGACGGTGTCCTCGGCCGCGAAGACATCGCTCCAGCCGGGGGTCTCCCAGACGTTCACGCCCCGCTCGGCGAAGAAGGCCATCACCGGGGGCTGGAACAGCAGCGGCCGCTCTATCGTGCTCAGGATGAACCAGTGACAGTGAGTGCACCAGAACAGCAGCCCCGGGGCGTTCCACCCCTCGGTATCGAGCCGGTCGAGGTGTTCGTGGTCCACATCCAGTTCCACCCGGCCCGAACAGTACGGGCAGAACCCCTGCGACATCGAGCAGAGGTCCATCGTGAAGCGGGTGTTCATCGCCGCCGCGACCTCGGGGGCGTCGGTCTCGTCGAACGGTCCCGGCGGCAGCGGGTACTGGTGCAGCTGGTCGTCACACGAGCGACACTCGATGCTCACGCGCTGGTCGCGGTACGATGCGTGGAGGTGTTCCCCGCAGACATCGTGGGTCGGCTCCAGTTCGAAGGGCGGTATCTCGAGGTCCTTCGCGTAGAACCCCGCCTTCACCGCCTGGTAGGCCTTGAGTCCCCGGAGGGTCAGGTGATAGCCGTCCTCGACGCTGGCGACGTAGTCCGTGTCGACGAGCTGCTGGAGGTGGTAGTTCAGCCGCCCGCTGTCCTCGAGTTCGGTCCCCTCCCAGATATCCGTGAACCGGAGCGTGGCGTATCCTCCCGTCGTACAGGCGTCACCGAGCGTCATGAGGATGAACAGCCGGTGCTCGTTGGCGATGGTCTTCAGCACCTCGTCGGCGGCGGCGAGACTCGGACCGTCGGCGCCGACCGGATTACCCCCCATATGGGGTAGCTACGGCGGCGGCGTAATGACCTTGGGGGACCGTGCGTGTCGGTGGTGGAGGGAGAGGAGAGGGTGGGGAGTGGGGAGTGTGTCGGTGGGGAGAGTGGAGAGTGTGCGGTGGTGGAGGGCCGAAGCGGGAACCGGGGGAAGTTCCCATCCGTGTGACGGGGGGGCTCCGGGATAAGTTTCATCTGAAATCGATTTCACACAGACCCCGATCGGAGCGTATCGAGAGCGCCGCCCCGTCTCCTCTTGGGGCCGCTCGCTCGTCGCGTCCCACCCCGACCCGCCGACGGGTCGAAAGCTCCTTGCTGGTCTCCTCACCACCTGTAGGCGTGACGAACCGAACGCTCCCTGCCGGTGCGGTGGCGCTGGTCGCGCTGTTCGTGACGGCGCTGGTGACCTCGCAGGTGACCGCGGCGAAGCTGATGAGCGTCCCGCTGCCCGTCGGCCTTCCGGTCGTGGGCGCGAGCGTCCTTCTCCCGGGTGGGGCCATCGCCTACCCGCTGACGTTCTTCGCCTCGGACTGCTACGCCGAATTGTACGGCAAGCGCCCGGCCCAGGTGATGGTCAACGTCGCGTTCGGGATGAACTTCATCCTCCTCGCGCTGGTCGCGCTGACGGTCGGGGCGCCCCACGGTGGTGGCGTCCCGCAGGGGATGTTCGCGACGGTCCTGGGGGCGAGCCTGAACATCGTCGTCGGGAGCCTCCTGGCGTACCTGGTGAGTCAGAACTGGGACGTGCTCGTCTTCCACGCGCTGCGCGAGTACACCGACGGCGAGGCGCTGTGGCTCCGCAACATCGGCTCGACCGCGACGAGCCAGGCGCTGGACACGGTCATCTTCGTCGGCCTCGCGTTCTACGTCCTCCCCGGTGCGGGTGTCAACCCGAAACTCGGGCTCTCGCTCGCCGGCGTCGCAGCGCTCATGCTCGGCCAGTACCTCGTGAAGCTCCTCATCGCGCTGGTGGACACGCCGTTCGTCTACCTCGTCGTCGGACTGGTCCGGGGCCGGAACGAGCATCCCGTCCTGGGGCGATACTGAGGAGGGCGGTCACGCCGACCGGTCACGCCCCTCGTCCCGGGCCCAGTCGAGCGACCGCTCGACCGCCTCGCCCCAGCGCTCGTACCTGCGGTCGGCCGTCGCGCGGTCCAGAGAGGGGGTGAACTCGCGGTCGACCTGCCAGTTCTCGCGGAGGTCATCGATACCGTTCCAGTAGCCGACGGCGAGTCCAGCGGCGTACGCTGCACCGAGGGCGGTCGTCTCGTCGACCTCCGGGCGGACGATGTCGGTGCCGATGCTGTCGGCCTGGAGCTGGCAGAGGAAGTTGTTCTTGACCGCGCCGCCGTCGACGCGGAGGCGGCGGATGTCGATGCCGGCGTCGGCCTCCATCGCCTCGACGATGTCCCGGGTCTGGTAGGCGATGGCCTCCAGCGTCGCCCGGACGATGTGGGCCTTCCGCGTCCCGCGGGTCATCCCGACGACGGTCCCGCGGGCGCGGCCGTCCCAGTGGGGGGCGCCGAGCCCGGTGAACGCCGGGACGAGGTAGACACCGTCCGTCGAGTCGACCGACCGCGCGAGCTCCGCGGTCTCGGCCGGGTCCTCGATGAGGTCGATGTCGGACAGCCACTCGATGGCCGCGCCGGTGACGAAGATGGAACCCTCGAGTGCGTACTGGACGGGTTCGCCCGAGCGCTGGAAGCCGACCGTCGTCAGGAGGCCGTGGTCGGAGTCGACGGCCTCGGGCCCCGTGTTCAGCAGGAAGAACGAGCCCGTGCCGTAGGTGTTCTTCGCGTCGCCGGCGTCGAAGCAGCACTGCCCGAACAGCGCGGCCTGCTGGTCGCCCAGCGCACCCGCCACCGGCACCTCGGCGCCGAGGAAACCGTCCGGGTCCGTGTACCCGTAGTACGAGGTGTCGCTGGAGGGGCGGACCTCTGGGAGCGCCGCGCGCGGCACGTCGAACTCCGCCAGCAGCTCGTCGTCCCAGGCCAGGTCGTGGATGTCGAACAGCATCGTCCGCGAGGCGTTCGTCACGTCGGTGACGTGCGCGCCGGTGAGGTTGAAGACGAGCCAGGAGTCGATGGTCCCGAGCAGCAACTCGCCGGCCGCGGCCCGCTCGCGGACGTCGGCCCCGCCGGCGCGGTCCGTCTCGATGGGGTCGGCGTTGTCGAGCAGCCACTCGGCCTTCGTCGCCGAGAAGTAGGCGTCACACTCCAGCCCGGTCTTCTCGCGGAGCCACCCGTCCTTCCCGGCCGCCCGCAGCGCCTCGACGCGGTCGGTCGTCCGGCGGTCCTGCCAGACCAGGGCGCGGTGGACGGGTTCGCCGGTGGCGGCGTCCCACAGCACCGTCGTCTCGCGCTGGTTCGTGATGCCGATACCTGCCAACTGCCCTGCGCCGATGCCGGCCTCGCGGAGTGCGCGCGTGACGACGGCCTTCGTGTTCTCCCAGATCTCGACGGGGTCGTGCTCGACCCAGCCGGGCTCCGGGTAGAACTGTTCGTGCTTCTCGTAGGCGTCGGCGACGACCTGCCCCGCGTCGTCGAAGACCATGAAGCGGGTCCCCGTCGTCCCCTGGTCGACGGCCCCGACGTAGGTGTGCTCCGACATGGTTGCTGTCGAGTGCCTCGCCCTCCGGTGGTATCCAACTATTGGTCGGTGTCGATTATCGACATATCCCGGTCGTTCGGCCCCTATGTAGGCCCCATGACTGTTACATCACCGACCTGGCATCTATTCGAGTATATACTTCCCTGTGCCCGTTCTAGCCGTATTACCCGTTCGAGCACTTCGCGACGCGCGGAACACAGGGCTAAGGCCCGTCGGTCACAACCGTCGGCCAACACGTGAGACGAACGACGGAGGTTCTCGTCGTCGGGGGCGGCTCGACCGGCTGTGGCATCGCCCGGGACCTCGCGACCCGCGGCGTCGATGTCACGCTCGTCGAGAAGGGGAACCTGACCCACGGCACGACCGGCCGGATGCACGGCCTGCTCCACAGCGGCGGCCGCTACGCCGTCGCCGACCGGGCCAGCGCCCGCGAATGCATCGAGGAGAACGACGTCCTCCGGGATATCGCCGCCCACTGCGTGGAGGAGACCGGCGGCCTCTTCGTCAAGCGCCCGGAGGACGAGGAGTCGTACTTCCAGGAGAAGCTGGCGGGCTGTCGAGCCTGCGACATCCCCGCCGAGGTCCTCTCGGGTGCGGAGGCGCGCGAACGTGAACCGTACCTCGCCACCGACATCGAGAAGGCCATCGCGGTGCCGGACGCGGCCATCGACCCGTTCCGGCTCTGCGTCGCGAACGCCGCCGACGCGGCCGACCACGGCGCACGGGTCGCCACACACGCCGAGGTGACCGACGTGCTCGTCGAGGCCAGCGAGGTGGTCGGCGTCGAGGTCCGCCACGGCGACGGTCCTCGCAAGGCGACCACGGAGGTCGGCACGACCGAGCGCATCACGGCCGACCACGTCGTCAACGCGACGGGCGCGTGGGCCGGACAGCTCGGCGCGATGGCCGGCGTCGACATCGCGGTCCGGCCCTCGAAGGGCGTGATGACGGTGATGAACACCCGGCAGGTCGACACGGTCGTCAACCGCTGCCGGCCGAAGGGCGACGCCGACATCGTCGTGCCCCACGAGACGGCCTGCATCCTCGGGACGACCGACGAGGAGGTCGACGACCCCGAGGACTACCCCGAGGAGCGCTGGGAGGTCGACCTGCTGGTCGAGCAACTGGCCGAACTCCTCCCCATCCTCCGTGAGGCCCGCACGCTCCGCTCGTTCTGGGGCGTTCGGCCGCTGTACGAGCCGCCTGGTACGGGGACCGAGGACCCCACCGACATCACGCGGGACTTCTTCCTGCTCGACCACGCCGACCGCGACGGCCTGCCCGGGATGACCAGCATCGTCGGCGGGAAGCTCACGACCTACCGGCTGATGGCCGAGGACATCACCGACCACGTCTGCGAGAAACTCGGTGTCAGCGCGACCTGCCGGACCGCCGACGAGTCCCTGCCCGGCAGTGACGACATCGGCGCCCTCCACGAGCGGATGGACGAGTTCGGCCTCCGGTCGCCGGTCAGCCGACGTTCGGCCCAGCGCCTCGGCTCCCGGACCGACGAGGTGCTCGACACCGACGGCCCGAACCCCGTCGTCTGCGAGTGCGAGGCCGTCACCCGCGCCGAGGTCCGGGACGCCATCGACGGCGCCGGGCGCGACCTCAACGCCGTCCGGCTCCGCACCCGCGCCGCGATGGGGACCTGTCAGGGTGGATTCTGCTGTCACCGGATGGCCGCGGAACTCGAACCCGAGTTCGACGCGAGCGAGGCCCGCGCCTCGCTCGACGAGCTGTACCAGGAGCGCTGGAAGGGCCAGCGCCACGCGTGCTGGGGCGAGCAGCTCTCGCAGGCGATGCTGAACCACATGCTCCACGCGACGACGATGAACCGGGACGGCGACCCGGCGCGGCTCGACGACGACATCGACTTCGGGGCGTTCGACGGAGGGGACGCATGGCCATAGCCAGCGACGTACTGGTCGTGGGGGGCGGCCTCGCCGGCGCCACGGCGGCGCTCGCGGCCGCCCGCGAGGGCGCCGACGTGCGGCTCGTCTCGCACAAGCAGTCGACGCTGTCGCAGGCGTCCGGGCTGGTCGACGCGCTCGGGTACGTGCCGCACACGCGTGCTGAGGCTGACGACGACCCGACGGCGACCCCGACGGCGGGTCGCACCGGAATCCGGGACCGACCGGACCCGGATGGACCGCTCGTCGACCCGTTCGCGGCCGTGGACCGGCTCCCCGAGGGCCACCCCTACCGGCTCGTGGGCACGGACGCGCTCCGCGCCGGGCTGACACTGTTCGACGAGGTCGTCGACGGCTACCGGGGCAGCCACACCGACCGGAACGCGCTCGTCCCGACGTTCGGCGGGACGGTGAAGCCGACCGCGCGCTACCCGGACGCGGTCGCGGCGGGCCTCGCCAGCGACGACCGGCCGATGCTGGTCGTCGGCTTCCGGTCGCTCACCGACTTCGACGCCCGGCAGGTCGCCGCTCGACTGGAAGCGACGGGGGTCCCGTTCCCCGTTGCCGGGGTCGAGGTCGCGTTCCCGGCGGCGTTCCGCGACGACGCGGCGGTGACGCGGTTCGCCCGCGCGCTCGACCGCGACGAGGCTATCGACGGGACGCCCGCGCGCCGCGCGCTGGCGGCCGCCGTGGAACCGCACCTCGACGCCGTCGAGGGGGGTGCCGCCCGCATCGGCTTCCCGGCGTTCCTCGGCGACGACGCGGCGTCCGCGGTCCGCGCGGACCTCGCGGACCACCTCGGCGCCGACGTGTTCGAGATTCCGATGGGACCGCCCAGCCTCCCCGGACTCCGGCTGGAGGACCGCCTCTACGCGGCGCTGGAGGACGCTGGCGTCCGGTACGAGACCGGCAATCCGGTCGTGGGGCGCGAACTGGCCGATGGGGCCGACGGCAGGGACGGCGCGAGCGGCCGCGTCGAATCGCT
Organism: Haloglomus salinum; assembly: GCF_024298825.1. NCBI lineage: Archaea > Methanobacteriati > Methanobacteriota > Halobacteria > Halobacteriales > Natronomonadaceae > Haloglomus > Haloglomus salinum. The sequence goes on along the minus strand of NZ_CP101153.1, from coordinate 1,678,181 downwards.
CCTGGTCGACCGGATGGGAACGGAGGTGCCCTACGCCGCCGAGGCGGTCGTCCTCGCGACGGGTGGGCTGGTCGGCAAGGGCATCCACTCGGACCGCGAGGGCGTCCGCGAACCCGTTCTCGGCTGTCACGTCCCGCATCCCGCGGAGCGCTACGAGTGGTACGTCGACGACGCCCTCGGCGACCAGCCGTACGCCCGGTTCGGCGTCGACGCCGACGACCGGCTCCGGCCGCTCGACGCCGACGGCGCGGTGCAGTTCCCGAACGTCCGCGTCGCCGGGGCGACGCTGGGCGGCGCGGACGTGGCCCGCGAGAAATCCGCGAGCGGCGTCTCGCTCGCGACCGGCCTGGTCGCCGGGCGCGAGGCCGCTGCGGAGGTGGCACGATGACAGGACACGACGATTCCGACCCGGAGGACGAGGAGCACCACCCGGCACCGGGCGTCCCGCGCCTCGGTCGCGACGAGCAGGAAGCCGTCTACGGCCCCGACGACATCGTCGACCCGCCCGAGGCGGGCATCGACCCGGTGACGCGGGCGACCGGCCCGACCCCTGACGAGGGTACGGACATCGCCGCCGACGGCGGTACCTCCGCGTCCGACGGCGGCGGGGAGCCGAGCGAAGTGAGGCGAGCCTCGTCAGAGCCTCGCTCTGACGGTGACCTCGACCCCGCGAACTACGACGCCGTCGACGTGTTCGACACGGGGGCGCTGGACCTGCGGGACGGCTCGGACGCCTGCTACAAGTGTACCTCCTGCGATACCTCCTGCCCGGTCGCGGAGGTCGACGACTCGTTCCCCGGCCCGAAGTTCCAGGGTCCGGAGCAGTGGCGGCTCAAGCGCAAGGAGGACGCCGATATCGACCCCTCCATCACGGACTGCTCGAACTGCATGCGCTGTGACTCGGCCTGCCCGTCGTCGGTGCCGCTCTCGCAGATGCACAACGAGGCCCGCGGCGAGTACGTCGACGAACAGATGGCGAAGCTCTCCCGGGAGTACGTCCGCAACCGCATCCTCTCGAACTACCGCTTCTTCGCCGCGCTCGCGAGCAAGACGCCGCGGCTCGCGAACTTCGTGACGGGACTCTCGGTCACGCAGTGGGCCGGCGAGAAACTGCTCGGCATCACGAGCGAACGGGAGTTCCCCGACTTCGCCGAGGAGACGTTCCGGGAGTGGTGGCGCGACCGCGGCGGCGCGCAGGTCAGCGACCCCGACAAGCGGGTCGCCTACTTCCACGGCTGCTACTCGAACTACAACACGCCCGAGGTGGGCAAGGCGATGGTCCGCGTCTACGAGGCGTTCGGCTACGAGGTGATGGTCCCGCCCCAGCAGTGCTCGGGGACGCCGATGTTCGCCAACGGGATGCTGGCCGACGCGCGCCGGCACGCCGAGACGAACGTCGAGGAACTCGTCGCCGCCATCGGCGAGGGCGCCGACGTCATCGCCTCCTGTACCTCCTGTTCGCTCTCGCTCCGCCAGGAGTACCCCGAACTGTTCGACCTCCACGGCATCGAGGACGTGGCCGAACACACCTTCGAGGCGCTGGAGTACCTCCGCATCCACGAGGACCTGGGCGGTGCGCTGGCCGACGCCGAACTCGACGGGGAGTCGCTCGCCTACCACGCGCCCTGTCACGCCCGGAACCAGGGGCTCGCACGGCAGGCTCGCGAGACGTTCGCCGACGTGGACGGCGTCACCGTCGAGGACGTGGGCGACTCCTGTTCGGGCATCTCGGGAACGTACGGCTGGAAGGAAGAGAAGTACGAGACCTCGATGGCTATCGGCGCGGAGATGTTCGAGCACATGGCGGACGTGGAGGGCGACGTGGGGCTGACCGAGTGCCCCACCTGCGCGATGCAGATGGAGCACGGCACGGGCTACGAGGTGAAGCACCCGCTGCAGGTGCTGGAGGCGGCCGTCGTCGGCTGAGCGGTCGCCGCGGCGGGTTCAACCCGCCTGTAACTGCCGGAACACGGCTCAAGGTGCTGGAGCACGTACCTCGTGGTACCATGAGCGAAGCATCCACCCCGTTCGGGTCGCTGTTCAGCACCCAGCGACGACTCGTCGACAGCACCATCGAGACACAGCGCAACCTCCACCGGCAGGGGCTCGACCTGACCCGGCGCTCCACGAAGGCGCTCGCCGGCGTCGTCCCCGACGACGAGGCGCCGGGCCGCGTCGACGACCTGTTCGACGACATCGAGTCGACCCAGGATGACCTGTTCGACGGCATCCAGGACGCGCTCGGCAGCGGCATCGACCGCACCGAGGAGACGGCCGAGGACCTCGAGGAGGACCTCGAGACGGCTGCCGAGGAGGTCGGCGATGCCGCCGAGGACGTGGCCGAGACGACCGAGGAGGCCACCGAGGACGTGACCGACACGACGGAGGAGGCAGCCGAGGACGTCCAGGAGACGCTGGAGACGGCCGCCGAGGACGTCGGCGATGCGCTGGAGGCCTCCGTCGACGCCATCGACGGCATCGGCCCGACGTACGCCGAGCGCCTGGCCGACGCCGGCATCGAGACGGTCGGCGACCTCGCGGACGCGAGCGCCGACGCGGTCGCCGAGGCAGCCGAGATCAGCGAGGAGCGTGCGAGCGAGCTGGTCGAGCGGGCACAGGAGCAGGCCTGACGCGCCGGTCGACCGACTCGCGTCTCCTTCTGGCTACTCCTCGAGCCGTTCTTTCAGCGTGACCTTGTCCACCTTCTGGGTCGCCGTCCGCGGGAACTCCTCGACGAACTCCACCCGGCGAGGGCGCTTGTATCCCGCGAGCCCGGCATGTTCGTTCCACCAGTCCTCGATATCGGCCGCGGTCAGGTCCGGGTCGGAGGCGACGATGGCCGCCGTGACCGCCTCACCCCATCGCTCGTGGGGGGCCCCGAATACGGCGACCGCTTCGACGCCGGGGTGTTCCTGGAGCGCGTTCTCGACCTCGCTCGGGGCCACGTTCTCGCCACCGCTGATTATCATGTCGTCGGCCCGGTCGACGTAGTACAGCAGACCGTCCTCGTCCTCCCGGACGACGTCGTCGGTGTGGAGCCAGCCGTCGGTGAAGTAGTCCGCGTCCAGCGACTCGTCCCAGTAGCCCGGCGTGATGATGTCGCCCCGGAGGACCAGTTCGCCCTCCTCGTTCGGGCCCACGTCGACCAGTTCGTCGGCGGTCACGTCGACGACCCGGTACTCCACAGCCTGGACGGGTCGCCCGAGTAGACCGGGCCGGCGCTCCGTGTCGGCATCGTACGTGACGCTGAGGCCGGTGTTCTCGGTCTGGCCGTAGTAGTTGTGGAGCGCCCCCACCTCGAAGACCTCCTGGAACGTGTCGAGCGTCTCCTCGGTCGCGGGCGACCCGCCGTACACCGCCCGCTCCAGCGACGAGGTGTCGTACTCCCGGGCGGCCTCGGTGTTGAGCGCGTCGAGCATCATCGTCGGGATGAGTCCGGTGAACGTGGCCCCGTGTGCGTCGACGAGGTCGGCCCACTCCGTGGCGTCCCACGCAGGCTGGACGACGATGGTTCCACCCGCCAGCAGCACCGGCAGCGCCCCGCCGTACAGGCCACCGACGTGGAACAGCGGAACCGCGACGACCGACGTATCCGCCCGCGTGACGCCGAAGGCAGTGACGTTGACATCTAGCTGTGCCCCGACGTTCCGGTGGGTCTGGACGACCCCCTTCGGCCGGCCCGTCGTCCCGGAGGTGTACATCACGACCGCCGGCTCGTCGTCGAGACGGCGGGCGGGGTCGGGCGCGGCGTCGGCGGCGGGCAGGTCGTCCGCCTGGAAGGCCCCGTCGCGCTCGACGAGGAGGGTGTTCGACGGGTCGAGCCCGTCGACCTCGTCGTGGAGGTCGTCGATGGTGTCGGCGAACGCGTCCGAACCCAGCAGCGCCGCCGGCTCCAGGTCGCCGAGCGTGTACGCCAGTTCGTCGACGCCGAACCGGGTGTTGATGGGGCTCGCGATGGCCCCGGCCCGCCAGATGCCCAGCACGACCGGCAGGTACGTCGCCGTATCCGGTAGATACACTGCGACCCGGTCACCCCCGCCGAGTCCCTGCGCGTCGAGCCACGCCGCAACCTGTCGGGTCTGTCGGTCGAGGTCGCCGTAGGTCACCTCGGCCCCGCCGGCGTCGACGATGGCCGTCTTCTCGGGCTGCTCCCCCATCCGGTGCTGGAATCTCACAGCGACGTTCATACCACTACGTGTGCTACCAGCACACAGTTAAAATTTGCCGGTAAAATACCGGCGGAGATACGAAAACAGTTGTCGGTTGCTGGATGCTGACGGTTAACTCCGGAGCACCAGTCCCGGAATCTGGTGAACACTGTTACCTTCGACGGTAGATTCAACCCGCCGGTATGTCTCGGGTCCGAGTATGGGTACCACGGTCCAGTACGAGACGGACGGGCGGGTCGCGACGCTGACACTCGACCGGGCGGAGCGGTACAACGCCATCGACGAGTCGATGCCGGGAGAGTTGCGCGAGGCCGTCGAGCGGGCCGATTCCGACCCCGATATCCACGTCATCGTCCTCACGGGCGCCGGCGAGGCGTTCTGTTCGGGCTACGACCTGAAGCACTACGCCGAGGCCCCGCGGCCGGTGCAGGGGAGCCAGGAGATGCCCTGGGACCCGATGCAGGACTATCGGATGATGAAGTCGAACACGGAGGACTTCATGAGCCTCTGGCGGTGCTACACGCCGGTCATCGCGAAGGTGAACGGGCCGGCCGTCGCCGGCGGGAGCGACATCGCGCTCTGTGCCGACCTCATCGTGATGGCCGAGGACGCCCCCATCGGCTACCCACCGGCGCGGGTCTGGGGCTGTCCGACGACGATGATGTGGGTGTACCGGCTGGGGCCGGCCGACGCCAAACGGATGCTGTTCACCGGCGACCTCGTCGACGGCACGGAAGCGGCCGAGATGGGGCTCGTCTACGAGGCGGTGCCGGGCGACGACCTCGACGACCGCGTCGACGCGCTGGCCCGCCGCATCGCCGGCGTTCCGCGGAACCAGCTGATGATGCAGAAGCTCGCCATCAACCAGGCCTACGAGAACATGGGGCTCGAGACGACCCAGATGTTCGCCACCATCTTCGACGGGATGACCCGCCACACGCCGGAGGGGGTCGCGTTCAAGGAGCGCTGCGAGGCGGTCGGCTTCAAGCAGGCCGTCGCCGAGCGCGACCGCGGCGAACTGTTCGACTGAGCAGTTACCCGCCGCCCCGCTCACCCCCCGGCTGCGGCGCTCCCCACGGGCGGGCCATCCTAGCACCCACGCGCCCTGCTCTGATACGTGTCGCCCGCGGGCGTGCCGGTGGTGGGATGGCCACCAGCGGCCGGGCCCACACGGGTCACTCCGGCGGGCGCGTCAGCCGGACCGAGACCCCGAGGTGGTCGGACACCGACGGGCTCCCGACCACCGTCCCGCGCTCGTGGGCCCAGTCCCGGCCGACGAGGGCGTAGTCGATGCGTTTCCGCGGGTCGCTCGCGCTGTAGGTGTCGCCCTCGCTCCCGACGCCGGCCCACGGGTCCGCGAAGGCGTCGGTCAGGACCGCGTACGGCCGTTCGTCGGGTGTCGCGTTGAAATCACCCAGCACGAGCGCCCGGGCCGGGTCGCCCGTCTCGCGGGCCAGTTCGACCACGCGCTCGGCCTGCTCGACCCGGACCGCGCCCTCGGTCTCCAGGTGCGCCACGACGACCGGGAGGTCGCCGAGCGGCGATTCGACGACCGCCGCCAGCGCGACCCGGGTTGCGGTGTCGGTCGATGGGAGGACGACCCACCGTTCCTCGCGGATGGGCCACCGTGACAGCAGCGCGACCCCGTAGCTCGCGATGCGCGTCGGCGGGCCGGCGGCGGCGTGCAGGTCGAGCTCGCGTGCCAGCCAGCGCACGCCGTCGAGCCCGCCGGCCGTGAGCCGCCCACCGGCAGTCTCCTGCAGGCCGACGATGCCGGCGTCCGCCTCCGCGAGGAGGTCCCGCACCGATTCGAGGTTGTGGCGACCGCGTGCGTCGATGTACTGGTGGATGTTGAACGACAGGGCTGTCACCGAATCCGCCGCCGGGACCTCGTCCGAGGGCGTCACTCGCCGGGCGGCGGCTCCGCCGAGTCCCAGCAGGCCCAGACCGGCGGCGGTCAGGAGGGCGCGGCGGCCGCCCGCCACCGGCTCGCGCGATGGTTCCGTGGCCGGGGCAGGGTCGACCCGGTCGGCCGCCGCGGTGCGCTCGCGGAGCAGGACCGCACCGGGGAGCATCGCTCCAAGGGTGAGGAGCAGCTGGGCCTGCCACCCCCGGACGAGCGGGCCGACGCCGGGGACGAACGCCCAGTTCATCGCCAGCACCACCGTCACCGTCAGCACCAGCCCGACCGCCTGCACGCCGGCGACGCCGAGGCCCGTCCGACGGGCCGTCGTGGTCCCCGCCCGGCAGCCACGGGCACACAGCAGGACCGTCGCGGCGGCCGCCGGGAGCGCCGCCACGCCCGGTCCCGGGCCGAACAGCAGCGCCGCGAGCCCGAGGAGGAGGGCGACACTCCACGCGACCGTCGCCCGGCGGCCGGGGGCGCCACGGCGCGCCACCCACGCTGCGCCGGCGACCAGTCCCAGCGTCGTCGCCGCCAGCACGACCAGTAGCGAGCGACCGGTCCACAGGCTCACACGCGGCGCCAGCCCGAGGAAGGTCGCCTGTACGAACAGGAACGCTGTCGCCGTCGCGCCGCCGGGTGCCGCGAGCGCCGTCGCGTCTGGCGGTGACTCGCGGGTCACCAGCCACCAGGCCGCGAGCGTCACGAGCGCGAGCGCGACCAGCAGTCCTCGCCCGAGCGGCGTCGCGTACGGCGGGGCCGTGTCCAGCACCGCGCGGAGGGCGCCGTGGGTCAGGACGCCGAGCGCGGCGGCGACGGCGAACCGCTCGCGCAGGTCACCGGCGAGCGCGACCAGCGGCGGCGTCGTGGCCGAGAGGAAGACGACCGCCCCGGCCAGCGAGACGAGCGTCCCGCCGACGAGCGAGAGGCCGAGGCCGCCGAGCGCGACGGCCACGGTCGCGTGCCACGCCACCGGTCGGTCCGCGACGCGGGCGACGACGGGCACCGTCCAGCCGGTCACCAGCGCCAGGGCCAGCAGGCCGGTGACGTTCGGGCCCGCCGTCGAGAAGTTGAGGACGAAGACCCGGTTGAGCGCCCGCAGGAACGCCACGAGCCAGAGTGCGGTCAGGAGCCCGGCGGCGGCGGTGCGCGCGGCGCGCGAGTCTCGTCGGGGGTCCGTTCCGACGGCGCCCCGCCGGGTCGAGCGGTCTCCCATGTCTCCGGCCGTCGTGGGCGGGGCGCTAAAACCCACGTGGCGGGTGGCCCCGCCTCCCGACGGCGCCCCGCCGATTTATCCCCGATGCGGGCGTGGATACGGGCATGCCAGACGACAGCGGCGACGAGGGCGCACCGTTCGGTATCGGTCGGGTGCTGTTCGGCCTGGGGATGGCGCTGCAGGCCTCCGAGGACTTCCGCGACATGGAGGACACCGTCGAGTACGCGGAGTCGGCGGGCGTGCCGATGCCGGAACTCGCGGCCCCGTTCGCCTCCGGGATGATGCTCGTGAGCGGACTGATGGTCGCGCTCTGGAAGAAGCCGAAACTGTCGACGGGGGCCGTAACGACCTTCCTGGCGGTGGTCACGCTGACGATGCACGACTTCTGGAACGCCGACGAGGACAGCCGCGACGGTGAGCGCCTCGCCTTCTGGGGCAACCTCGCCATGTTCGGCGGCGCACTGGCGTTCCTGCGCGAGGCCTGGCGGTAGGGGTCGCGACGGCCACCGGGATTGTCAGCGGATTGCTGGCGTTATCTGATAATATTTCGATTTTATCTAGTATATGAACATCTCTGGATTTAGTCCCAGCTCCGAGCAGAAATACTACGGACTGGACACCGGCGACGCCCCGGCCTTCCTCGGTCTCGACGCGACCACGGACCCCATCACACCTATGTGGAACTCCCTCGTGTCTGTGATACCGAACGATGACCGACCGAGCCCAGGCGGACGAACGGTACGCCCTGTTGCGGTGGTTCACGCAGGTCTCGGCGGTCGGCGCGGGCGGGCTCTGTACGCGGTGTGTGCGGACGGACCAGTTCACCGCGGCCAGCGTCGTCGAGTGGGGGTCCGAGGGGTGGTCCGAGGTCGCGAGCGCCGGTGACCGGCTGCCGGACGACCTGCTCGCGGCGACCGTCTCCCGGGCGGTGGAGATGGGGGACGTGACGGCCCGGCACCACGGTGGCGTGGGGGTCGCCGCCGTCCCGCTGCCGGGGCTGGGTCGGCTGGCGCTCGTGCTCGGTACCGACCAGCCGAGCGGGTTCGACACGGCTGCCCGGTCGTTCCTCCGCGAGCTGGGGGACGCCGCCGCCGCGGTCCTGTCACGTGACGGCCAGTCGCCGGTGCCGTCCGGTGGCCCCGCGGCGGGTGACGGGGCGGGCACCGGCGCGTCGCTGCCCGAGTCGGCCACGCAGAGGGCCGACACCGGGACCGATGACCGGCACCGGAAGCTCCGGGCGTTGCAGACCACCGCCGAGTCGCTGCTCCGGGCCCAGTCGGAATCGGAGATCGCCCGGGTCGCCGTCGAGACGGCCCGGACGGTGCTCGACTGTCCCGTCACGGGCATCTGGCTCTACGACGACGAGACCGACCGGCTGGAGCCCGCGGCCGTCACCGACGAGGGGCGCGAACTGCTGGGCGAGCCCGTCAGTTTCGAGCGGGGCGAGAGCCTCGCGTGGAAGGCGTTCGAGTCCGGCGATATCGGTCAGTACGACGACGTGGGCGAGGTCGAGGGGGCCTACAACCCCTCGACGCCCATCCGCTCGGAGCTCGACGTCCCCATCGGACGGTACGGCGTGCTCACGACGGCGACCACGCGGGTGGCCGAGTTCACCGCGGTCGACCTCGACCTGCTCCGCATCCTCGCCTCGAACACGGAGGCCGTGCTGGACCGGGCAGCCCGGGAACACGAGACCGAGCGCTACCGCGAGATGGTCGAGGCGGCGAGCGACCCCATCTGGGCCGTCGACACCGCGGGGACCCTGACGGAGGTCAACCAGCGGTTCGTCGACCTGTCGGGCTACCGCCGGTCGGAGCTGGTCGGCGCGGACACCTCGCTCGCGTTCTCCGGGGCGCTGGCCCAGCAGATTCAGGTGCGGATGCGGACGCTCCAGGACGAGGCGGCGGACTCGACGACCTTCCAGGAGTCGTTCCGCATCGGCGGCGGCGAGCAGCGCGAGTACCGGGTCAACGTCTCGTCGCTGTACGAGGCCGAGGCGTTCGCGGGGGCCGTCTTCGTCGCCCACGACGTGACCGAACTCCGGCGCCACGAGCAGCTGCTCTCGGTGTTCAACCGCGTCCTGCGCCACAACCTCCGCAACCAGCTGTCCATCGTCCTCGGGAACGTCGACGACCTCACCGAGCACGACGACGGAAGTGTCGTGACGGCGGCGACGGCGGCGAGCAAGGCGGCCCGGAACCTGCTCACGCTCAGCGAGAAGACACGGCGCTTCGGCGCCGTGACGGACCCGGACGGCGTCGAGGTCACCGGGATGGACGTCACAGCTGAAGTCCGGCAGGCCGTCGCGCACGCCCGCGAGCAGTTCCCCGGGGCGACCATCGAGACGTCGCTTCCCGAGGTGGCGTGGGCGCGCTCGCACGGCCTCCTCGGGGTCGCCGTCGAGGAACTCGTCGAGAACGCCATCGAGCACAACGACCGCGACCCCGAGGTGTCGGTCTCGGTCGGCGACGCGCCGGACGACGGGACCGTCGAGCTACGCGTCGCGGACAACGGCCCCGGCCTCCCGGAGATGGAGCGCCGCGTCATCGAGCAGGGGCTGGAGACGCCGCTGATGCACGCCTCGCGGCTCGGCCTCTGGATGGTCCGCTGGACCGCCAGCACCTCCGGTGGCGAGACCGCCATCGAGGAGAACGACCCTCGCGGCACCGTCTTCGTCCTCCGGCTCCCACGGGCCAACCCGCCGGCCGACGAGTAGGCTGCCGCGCGGTCGTGCGCGCTTCCGGGCCCAGAGCGTGCGCCCTACTCCTGTGCGTCGACGACGGCGACACCGGCGAGGTTGACGATGTCCTTGACCTCGTCGCCGCGCTGGAGGACGTGGACGGGCTTGGCCATCCCCGCGAGCATCGGGCCGACGGCCTCCGCGCCGCCCAGCCGCTGGAGGAGCTTCGACGCGACGTTCCCCGCCTCCAGATTCGGGAAGACCAGCACGTTCGCGGGTGCGTCCAGGTCGGTGAAGTCGTAGTCGCCGGTGAGCATCTCCTCGACGACGGCGGTGTCGGCCTGCATCTCGCCGTCGACCGGGAAGTCCACGTCCGGGTCCGCGCGCAGGCGGTCGGCCGCGGCGCGGGGCTTGCGGGTGCCCTCGTTGTCGACGCTGCCGAAGTCCGAGTACGACAGCAGCGCGGCCCGGGGCTCGACGTTGAACCGCCGCGCGAGGTCGGCGGTGTGGCGGGTCACCTCCGCGAGCACGTCGGCGTCGGGGTCCTGGTTGACGCTCGTGTCCGCGCAGAAGAGGACGCGGTTGCGGAAGGTGAGCATCGTCACGCCCGCCGCGTACTCGGTGTCGGGGGCGGTCCCGACGACCTGCAGCGGGGCCCGCAGCGCCGAGGGGTAGTGGTGGGTCTGGCCGGTCAGCATCGCGTCGGCGTCGCCCAGCGCCAGCATCGCGCTCCCGAGGTAGTTGCCGTCGCGGACGAGGTCGGCCGCCTCGCGGCGGGTGACGCCCTTGCGCTTGCGTCGCTCGTACAGTGCCTCGGCGTAGGGCGCGAGCTCGACGCCGGTCGGGTCGACGATTTCGGGGTCGAAATCCAGCCCGAGCCGGTCGGCCGTCCGGAGGATGCCCCGCGTATCGCCGATGAGGACGGGCTCGGCGATACCCTGGTCGGCGAGCTGGTAGGCCGCCCGGACCATCCGGTCGCTCGCCTCCGCCAGCACGACCCGTTTGGGGTCACTCTGGGCCTTGTTGAGGACGACACGCATCATCTCGCGGGACTTGCCCAGCCGCGCTTCGAGGCGCTCGACGTACCGCTCGCGGTCCAGGTCGCGCCGGGCGGCGCCGCTCTCGACGGCCGCCCGCGCCACGGCGGGCGCCACCTCGAACAGCACCCGGTGGTCCAGCGGTTTCGGGATGATGTACTCCGGGCCGAACTGGAGTGGCTCGTCGTCGTACGCCTTCACGACCGCGTCGGGCACGTCCTGGCGCGCGAGGTCGGCCAGCGCCTCGGCGGCGGCGACCTTCATCGCCTCGTTGATCTCGGTCGCGCCCGCGTCCAGCGCGCCGCGGAAGAGGAACGGGAACCCGAGGACGTTGTTCACCTGGTTGGGGTAATCCGAGCGCCCCGTCGCCATCACGACGGTGTCCTCCCGGGCGTGCTTGGCCGCCTCGTAGTCGATTTCGGGCTCGGGGTTGGCCATCGCGAACAGGATGGGGTCCGAGGCCATCGACCGGACCATCGCCTCGTCGACGATGCCGCCCACCGAGAGGCCGACGAACACGTCGGCACCGTCCATCGCGTCTGCGAGGTCACCGGCGGGGCGGTCCTGGGCGAACGGTTCGCTGTACGGGTCCAGGTCGCCCGCCTCGGCCCGCTCGGTCGTGAGGATGCCGTCGATGTCACACATCGTGATGTTCTCGCGGGGCACGCCCAGCGAGACGTAGAAGCGGGCGGTCGCGAGCGCGGCCGCACCGGCGCCCGCGAAGGTCACCGAGAGGTCCGCGAGGTCCTTGCCGACGATGTCGGCGGCGTTGGCGAGCGCGGCGCCGCTGATGATGGCGGTCCCGTGCTGGTCGTCGTGGAAGACCGGGATGGAGAGGCGCTCGCGCAGGCGCTCCTCTATCTCGAAGCACGCCGGCGCCGAGATATCCTCCAGGTTGATGCCGCCGAACGTCGGCTCCAGTGCCGCCACGTGCTCGACGAACGCGTCCGGGTCCGACGCGTCCACCTCCAGGTCGAACACGTCGATGTCGGCGAACCGCTTGAACAGCACCCCCTTCCCCTCCATCACGGGCTTGGAGGCGAGCGGACCGATGTCACCGAGGCCAAGCACCGCCGACCCGTCGGAGACGACGCCGACGAGGTTCCCCTTCGTCGTGTAGCGGTAGGCGTCGCCGGGGGCGTCGGCGATGGCCTCGCACGGCGCCGCGACGCCGGGCGAGTACGCCAGCGAGAGGTCCCGCTGCGTGCTCGTCGGCTTCGTCGTCGATATCTCTATCTTGCCGGGCGGGTCGTGTTCGTGATACGCCAGCGCGTCCTCGTCGAGTCCCATGCCGGGGCTTCGGCCTCAGAAGTATTAACTATTCGACATATGTGTGGTGATTAATCGAGGGGTTCCCGGGTCGGAAGCGGATTCCCGACCACGCGTGCGTTCGGCCGCCGCTCAGCTGACGAACAGCCTGCGGTCGGCTCGTTCGTGTTCGGCCGCGAGCACGTCGACCAGTGGCGCGAACGGTGTCATGTCGTCCAGCGTGCGGCCCGCGCTGTCGTCGACGGCCGCGCGCATCGCCGGCCGAAGCGCGACCAGCACGCGCTGTGCGTCGGTATGCCCCAGCGCGAGCAGCCGCTGGGCCGCCCCGAGCAGTCCCGTGACGAACGCGTGACAGCACAGCAGGCAGGCCTCGCGCGCCTCGACGCCCGCGACGGCCGTCGCCGCGCCGAGCACGGCCGGATGGATGCCCGGGGCGTCCCCGGCGTCGACGCGGTCGGCGTACCGCGCCAGCAATGGCGACTCCCGGACCTCGCACTGCAACTGGAGCAGGCGCTCGCCCGCCGCGGTCGCGCTCTCGCGGAACTCCGCGGCCAGCGTCGTGGCCGCGAGCCGCCGGTCCGCACGGAGCACCGCATCGAGGTCGCCCTCGCTTGCCCCCGCGCCGGCGTGGGCCGCGCGCAGCGCCACGAGGTCGGCCGGGCCGACCTGCCGCCGCAGGTACGTCTCCAGCAGCGCCTCGAGGTCGTCGGCGTCCGTCACACGGTCGGCCTGGGCGAACTGTTCGAGGCCGTACGAGGCGGTGTGGCTCCCGTCCGGCAGGAACGAGTCCGCCAGCCGGAACGCCGACAGCGTCGCATCGTCGCTCATCGGTCCGACCCTCCGGACCCGTCCCCGGCCACGCCACCGTCGTCGGTCAGGCGCAGATGCGAGCCGTCCTCGTGGGCGTGGTCGTCCCCGAGACTCGGGCCGTGCGAGTGGTCCGGCCCGCCGTCGTCGAACGTGGTCGGGGGGACCCGCTCGGTGTGGAGCGTCGCGCCCGCGGGCGCCTCGGCCCGGACGAACCGCTCCATCCGCTCGCGGTCGTCGGCCACCGGGAACAGCACCTCGGTCCCCCGGACGGCCATGTCCCAGTGGCGGTTGCCGACGGCGTGGCCGAAGGCGACGGCCGCGGTCGTCGGGGCGTCCGCCCCGGCGAGGTCCACAACCAGCGCCTCGACCGCCGCGAGTTCGACGACGAGGAGTCCCCCGTTCTCGGTTCGGAGCACGTCGCCATCGGCGAGTTCCCGCGCGACCACGATGCCGAGGTCGGTCCCGTCGGCCGTCTCGGTCCGGACCCGCGAGCGCCGCCGCTCCGTGTCCGTGAGGACGACCCGGTGGACGCCGCCGCCCGTGCCGGTCTCCGCCTCGGCCAGCGCGCTCGTGACCACCTCCTCGCTCCGGTGGCCGAGGTAGGTCTCGGCGACCAGCATCAGTACTTCCTCCCCGCGGGTGCGGGTGCGTCGAGCAGGTCACGCCGGGCGGCGTCCCACGCCGCGTGGAGGCCTGCCCAGACGGTCTCGGCCCGGGCGCCCAGCGCCCGGACGGCCACGCCGGCCCCGTTCGGGAGCCGCGTCGCGCCGCCGCGGGCCGAGTTCGGGGCGCCGGCACACGCCGTCACGATGGCCTCGTGGAGCGCGTCACTCAGGTCGGCGGGGGCGTTGTGGTCGGGCGCGACGACGAACAGGGTCCCGTAGACGGTGAACTCACCCAGCACGCCCGGCGCGTCGGGGACCGGCCCGGCGCCGCCGGGCGCGAGATGCGTCGCGTCCGTGAACAGCAGCCCCTCGGGGCCGGTCGCCCGGACCCGCGAGAGGCACCGCTCGAAGTCGAACCGCTCGCCCCGGGCCAGGCGCCCCGGCACCAGCACCTCGCCCAGAACCGCCGACGCGCCCGGTGCGAGGTCGAGGTCGAGGCTCGCGTGGTAGCGCGCCCCCTCGTGGAGGATGGTCGGCTCGGGGACGTAGTCGAGATGGCCGCCCGCGCCGACCGACAGCCGCGTCTCCGCGGCCGCGTAGTTGGCCCGCATCGTCTGGACCTTGGTGGCGCTCTGCGTGGAGACGTGCGCCACGGCGTCGGCGCCGACCTCGACGGTCACGTCGTGGCGGTCGCCCTGCGCGACGCCGCCGGTCGGCGACTGGACGAACACCGTCTCCGCGTCGGGGTGTGGGTCGTGGCCCAGCGTCCCCGAGACGTGGAACGGAACGGTGGCGTAGTCGTGGACGAGCGCGGTACCGCCCGTCGTCCGCTCGAACCGGAGTTCGAGGACGCCGTCCTTCCCGGGCGAGCCGACCGCGGCCTGCGGGACGGGCTCGGCGGCGTATCCCGCGAACGCCGGGTGCGGGGCGTCGGGCGCTGGCTCCTCGCCGTCCGCGTCCGGGTCGGTCGCATCCGGGTCCGCCGCTCCCGGCGCGTCCGTCGCCATCAGGCGAACAGCACCCCCTCCTGCACGTGCTCCAGCACCTCGTCGACGCCCGTCTCGTCCTTGCAGTTCGTGAGGACGTACGGGCCGTCCCGGACCTCGCGGGCGTCGGCCTCCATCCGGTCGAGGTCGGCGCCGACGTGGGGCGCGAGGTCGGTCTTGTTGACGACGAGCAGGTCGCACTCGACGACGCCCGGGCCCCGCTTGCGGGGGATGTCGTCGCCCTCGGCCACGCTGATGACGTACAGCGAGTAGTCCGCGAGTTCGGGGTTGAACGTCGCCGCGAGGTTATCGCCGCCGCTCTCGATGAGGACGATATCCAGCTCCGGGTGGGAATCGAGGAAGTCGTCGACCTGCCGGAGGTTCATCGACGGGTCCTCGCGGATGCCCGTATGCGGGCAGGCGCCCGTCTCGACGCCCGCGACGAGGTCCTCGGGGACGACGCCGGCGAACCGCTCACGGAGCCGGTCGGCGTCCTCCTGGGTCAGGATGTCGTTGGCGATGACCCCGACATCGAGGCCGGCCTCGCGCAGCCGCGGCACGAGTTCGGTCAGCAGCGAGGTCTTGCCCGACCCGACGGGCCCGCCGACACCGACCGTCGCCAAGTCGCGGTGGGTCGGGCTCACGCTTCCTCCTCGTTGCTGTCGCTCGACTCGTCCGTGTCGGCGGTCCCGACGCTGTCCGAGCGCACGGGGTCGTGGACGGTGACGAGCTTCGTCCCGTCCGGGAAGACGGGCTCGACCTGTATCATGTCGACCATCTCCGGGACCCCGTCCATCACGTCCTCGCGACCGAGCAGTTGCGAGGCGCCGGACCGGATCTCGGCGACGGACTGGCCCTCGCGGGCCCGCTCGATGCACCAGTCGCTGATGTAGGCGACCGTCTCGGGGTGGTTCAGCAGGACGCCGCGCTCCTTGCGGCGCCGGGCGACCTCTGCGGCGGTGAAGACCGTCAGCCGTTCCTCCTCTTTCGGTGTCAGTTTCATAACATGTACCGCTGTGCGAGCGGGAGTTCGCTGGCCGGTTCACAGGTGACGTGCTCGCCGTCGACACGCACCTCGAACGTCTCGGGGTCCACGTCGATGTCGTCCGGGCAGTAGTCGTTGTAGACCATGTCCGCCTTGCCTGGTGTCCGGGTCCCCTCGACCGGGACGACCCGCGAATCGAGCCCGTACGCCTCGCCGACGCCGGCCTCGGCCGCGGCCGGCGAGACGAACGACAGCGAGAGGGCGTGTTTGGCCTTCCCGACGGCACCCGCCCGCTCACGCTGTTTGATGGGTTCGCAGGTCATCAGCGAGCCGTTGGCCTCGCCCATCTCCGAATGGACCGGGAAACCGCCCTTGAATATCATCGCCGGCTTCACGCCGAAGAAGGCCGGGTCCCACAGGCAGATGTCCGCCAGCTTCCCGGGTTCGAGGGTGCCGACGTAGCCGTCGATACCCGCCGCGATGGCCGGGTTGACGGTGTACTTCGCGATGTAGCGCTTGATGCGGTGGTTGTCGGCGCCGGTCCCCTCGTCCTCCGGGAGCGGCCCCCGCTGGGTCTTCATCTTCGAGGCCGTCTGCCAGGTCCGCGGGACGAGTTCGGCCATCCGTCCCATCGCCTGGGAGTCGGTCGTCATCATCGAGATGGCACCCATGTCGTGGAGCACGTCCTCGGCGGCGATGGTCTCGGCGCGGACCCGGGACTCGGCGAACGCCACGTCCTCGGGCACGTCCGGGTTGAGGTGGTGACAGACCATCACCATGTCCAGGTGCTCGTCGAACGTGTTGTCCGTGTACGGCATCGAGGGGTTCGTCGAGGAGGGGAGCATGTTCGGCTCGCCCACCATCTCCATGATGTCCGGGGCGTGGCCGCCGCCAGCGCCCTCGATGTGGAACAGATGCATCGTCCGGCCGTCGACGGCCGCGAACGTGTTCTCGACGAAGCCGGCCTCGTTCAGCGTGTCCGTGTGCATGCAGACCTGCACGTCCTCGTCCTCGGCGACCGAGAGCGCGGTGTCGATGGCCTCGGGCATCGAGCCCCAGTCCTCGTGGAGTTTGAGCGTGCAGGCTCCCGCCTCGATCTGCTCGCGTAGCGGCGCCGGGGCCGAGGCGTTCCCCTTGGCGTAGAAGCCGACGTTGACGGGCCAGGCCTCGGCGGCCTGGAGGTGTCGTTTCACGTTCTCCGGCCCGGTCGTGCAGGTGGTCGCGCCGCCGCCGTAGCCACCGCCGAGCATCGTCGTGATGCCGCCCGCGAGCGCGTGCTCGTGGAGCTGGGCGGAGTTCCAGTGGACGTGGATATCCAGCGCGCCCGCCGTGGCGATCTTCCCCTCGGCCGGATACACGTCCGTCGACGGGCCGACGACCATGTCGACGCCGTCCATCGTGTCCGGGTTGCCGGCCTTCCCGACGCCGACGATATCGCCGTTCCGGATGCCGATGTCGCCAGCGACGATGCCCAGCACGGGGTCGATGACGGTCGCGTTCGTGATGACCCAGTCCAGCGCGCCCTCGGCCTGCGTGACGCCCGGGGCCATGCCGAGGCCGTCCCGCAGCGTCTTCCCGCCCCCGAACACCGCCTCGTCGCCGTGGGTCCGGTAGTCGGTCTCCACCTCGGCGAACAGCGCCGTGTCGCCCAGCCGGACCCGGTCGCCCTCGGTGGGGCCGTACAGCTCGGCGTACGCCTCGCGGTCGATGTCGCGGGTCACTCCGTGCCCCCCGCGTCGTCGTCGCCATCGTCGCCCCCGTCGGCGTCCGCGCCGGCGTCCTCGGCACCGTGGTCGTCGGCGAACCGGAAGCCCGCTTCGCGGGCCCGCTCGACGGCCTCACCGGGGTCGCCGTCGACGCTCCCGTTGACGAGGCCGTTCATGCCGTGCGCGACGCGCTTCCCGCCGATGGCGACCAGCTCGACCGTCTCGCGCTCGCCCGGCTCGAACCGGACGGCCGTTCCGGCGGGGACGTTCAGTCGCATCCCGAAGGCGGCCTCGCGGTCGAACGCGAGCGCGGCGTTGGCCTCGAAGAAGTGGAAATGCGACCCCACCTGCACCGGACGGTCGCCGGTGTTGGCCACCGAGACGGTCGCCGTCTCGCGCCCCTCGTTCAGCGTCACCGTTCCCTCGCCGGTCCGGACCTCCCCGGGAACCATGTCGGTCATCCCGACCGTCCACCTCGTGGCTGTCTACTCGCGTGTTCGTTCAGCATCAGTGCCGAATTGATGGAGTATGTGCATAAAGGCGGTATATTGGTCAATAATTGCGGAATCAGAAGGTGTTTGGGAGTCGCTTCGTGTAGCCCGAGGCAATGCGTACGAACCCCCTCACGGTCGACCGTGTTCCAGTGAGGCACTGGCGATGAGCGGACCGCTCGTGGCGGCACTGGCCACCGCTGGCGTGCTGGGCGTGACCCACGCCATCGAACCGGACCACGTCGCCGGCATCTCCTCGGTCACGACCGAGTACGGCGACTCGCGGGTCGCGGCGCTGGTCGGGGCCTGCTTCAGCCTCGGCCACGTCGCACTGGTCGTCGTGTGGCTCACCGCCGCGTCGCTCCTGCTCGACCGGACGGCCTTCCCGCCGCTGTACGACCGCCTCGGAACCATCGGCGCCGGCCTCGTCCTCGGCCTGCTGGGCGCGTCGATGGCCGTCGCCGGCATCCGGCGGGTCCTCCGGACGGACGAACACGACCACGAGCACACCACGCATAGCCACCCGCATCTCCACCTCCCGCTGCCGGGCTTCGACGGCCACGACCACTCCCACGACGTGCGCTCGTACCTCAAGACGGGCCTCGTGGGGGCGCTGTTCACGCTGTCGCCGCCCGTCTCGATGCTGGTGTTCGCCTCGACGCTGCTCCCGCGTGCCGGTGCGGGTGTCGTCTCGCTCGCGGTCCTGACCTACGCCGTCGCCATCACGGTCACGATGAGTCTGCTCGGGGCCGGCGTCGGCACGGTCTTCGGCCGACTCGACGAGCGCGGGGCGACGCTCCACGGCGCCGTCCAGGCCATCGGCGGCGTGGCCGTGGTGGCGCTGGCCGCCGTTCTCTTCCTCGGCGCCGCCACGCCGCCCGCGTAACGCACGTCCGCCATGCCGTCGCCGTTCTCGCGGTGATTCCGTCTCCGCCCCGTCGCATCGTTCCGCTCCTTCGCCCTGCCCCGTCCTCTTCTGCCGGCTCGTTCTTCGCCCGTCCCCATCGTTGCGTCCCCGGGTCCGCCGTCGCAATTCTTTCCGAACCCGACCGCTCGCACACTGGCTCTCTCGAACCGAGATAATTTCTAAAATATCTGCCGTAATAGCGGACTTTCGATTACATTCGGTGGATAATAACACGTCCTTATACGTTTCACACCACGAAAAGGGCAGTATAATACACGATTGGTAAATGTTATATGCTGCTCACGATTTGGCCGGTGTGTGCCCGAGAATATGGACGAGTATGTTCGTCTTCGCACGAAAGTTGTAGATATGTCTGAAAATGTCGCTGTCTGTCGCCATGACTCTGTTGTCGGCACGGAGGTGGCCGAATGAGCGACCGTCGTGTCGGCCGTCGTGGCTTCCTCGCCTCCGGGTCCGCGGCGACGCTGGCGGCACTGGCCGGCTGTACCGGCGTCCCCGGCTCCAGCGGTGGCGGTGGCGGCAGTGGTGACGACACCATCACCCTCGGTATCCTCGAAGACCGTTCGGGCAACTTCGCGCTGGTCGGCGACCCGAAGCACAAGGCGTCACTGCTGGCCATCGAGGAGATCAACCAGAACGGCGGTATCGACGGGAAGCAGATCGAGGTGTTCGACCCGGACCCGCAGTCGGACAACCAGCGCTACCAGGAACTCACACGGCGGGCCATCCAGCAGGAGCAGGTCGACGCGCTGTGGGCGGGCTACTCCTCGGCGACGCGTGAGGCCATCCGCCCCATCATCGACCGCGAGGACCAGCTCTACTTCTACACCACCCAGTACGAGGGCGGGGTCTGCGACAAGAACGTCTTCGCGGTCGGGCCGACCGCCCGCCAGCAGCTGGGGAGCGTCCTGCCGTACCTCCGCGAGGAGTACGGGCCGGAGATATACACCATCGCGGCCGACTACAACTTCGGCCAGCTGAGCGCGGACTGGGTGAAGGTGCTGGCCGACGAGAACGACGCCGAGGTCATCGGCGAGGAGTTCATCCCGCTGTCGAACTCCCAGTTCGGCTCCACCATCAACCGCATCCAGGAGGCCGACCCCGACTTCGTGATGTCGATGCTCGTCGGCGCGAACCACACCTCCTTCTACGAGCAGAAGGCCTCCGCCGGGCTGGACGTGCCCATCGGCACGTCGACGGCGATGGCCCAGGGGTACGAGCACCTCCGTCTGGACCCGCCCGCGATGGCCAACATCTACGCCGGCGTCAACTACATGGAGGAGATCCCGACCGAGCGCAACACCTCGGATGGGGGCTTCGTCGACCGCTACTACGAGAAGTTCCCCGACGCCCCCTACCTCAACGAGGAGGCGGAGAACAACTACTTCTCCATCTACATGTACAAGGCGGCGGTCGAGCAGGCCGGCACGACCAACCAGGAGGAGGTCAAGTCCGCCCTGGAGTCGGGTATCACCTACGGCGCGCCCGAGGCCCCCGGCGAGGAGGAGATCAGTCTGGTCCCGGAGACCCACCACGTCGACCACCACATGTGGGTGATGCGGGCCGACGAGAACCACAACGTCGAGGCCGTCGACGACCGGGTCATCCCGGAGACCTTCCTCAAGGACACGGTCGGCTGTGACCTCACCGAGGAGGACGAGGAGACCCAGTACACGCCACAGGACTTCTACGAGGAGGCAGGATGATCAACGGGCTGAACCTGCTCTTCCAGTTCCTCGACAGCTTCGCGTTCGTCGTGTTAGCTGCGGCGGGACTGGCCATCATCTTCGGCATCATGGGCGTCATCAACCTCGCGCACGGCGAGTTCATCATGCTGGGGGCGTACGCCACGACGCTGGCGAGCGTCCGGCTGGGGCTCCCGCTCGTGGCGGCGATGCTGGTCGGGATGGTCGTGACGGCGCTGTTCGGCCTCCTCGTCGAGCGGGTCATCATCTCGGGGTCGATTCCGAACGCCATCGGCCAGCGCGTGGCCGGGCGCGACCTGATGGAGCCCCTGTACGACCGGCTGGCCGACTCGATGGTCGCGACGTGGGGGCTGAGCCTCATCATGGTCCAGGGTGTGCGCATCACGCTGGGCAACTCGCTGGACCAGATCGGGACGCCGCTCGGCGAACTCGCCTACGGCGGCTTCTCGTACTCGATGTACCGGGTCGTCCTCTCGGGAGTCGCACTCGGCGTGCTGGTGCTGGCGTACCTCGTGTTCACCCGGACGGAGTTCGGGATGCGCGCCCGCGCCACCATCCAGGACGAGGACACCGCCCGCGCGCTCGGGGTCGACACCGAACGGACGTACGCGGCCACGTTCGTCATCGGCTCCGGCCTCGCCGGCCTGACCGGCGCGCTGTACGCTCCCACCGTGACGATGGTGCCGGGACTGGGCGGGTCGTTCCTCGTCGAGGCGTTCGTCGCCGTCGTCGTCGGTGGCCCCAGCGTCGTCCTCGGGACCGCACTCGCCGGCGGCTTCCTCGGCGGCATCAACGCCCTCGTCTCGAACCTGCTGGGGACGACCGCCGGCCGCATCGCACTGCTGGTGACCGCCATCGTGATGATCCGGTTCCTGCCGGACGGCATCACGGGCTTCGTCGAGCGGGTCCGCGCGCGCCGGCAGGAGGGGGGTGCCTGAGATGGCGACCGAGACCGGCGCCGGGCGGACCGACCCGGAGCCGTCGGGGCTCCTCGGCCGAATCCGCGGCCGGCTGGAGGGGCCGAACACCATCGGCAACTCACGGGCGTACTGGGCCGGCTTCGCCGTCGCCGTGGCGGCCCTGCTGGTCTACCCCTATATCGTCGGTGCCTACCAGGCCTCGCGGTTCTCGCTGTTCCTGGTGTACGCCTTCCTCGGGCTGTCGCTGTCGGTGGTCTGGGGGTACGCCGGGGTGCTGAGCTTCGGGCAGGTGGTGTTCTTCGGCGTCGCCGGCTACACGTTCGGCGTCGTCTCGGTGAACTTCGCCACCCCGGCCGGTATCACCGGCGCGTTCCTCGTCGGCATCGGTGGCGGGGCGCTGGTGGCCGCCGTCCTGGGCTACTTCATGTTCTACGGCGGCGTCCGCGACGTCTACGTCACCATCATCACGCTGGTGTCGACGCTGGTGTTGCACACGTTCATGGCCCAGACCGCGGGCGACCAGTGGACCATCGGCGAGGCTGCACTGGGCGGGTTCAACGGGATGCCCACCATCCCGAACCTCGCGCTCGGGGTCGGCGGGGCCGCCCTCGTCATCTCGGACGTGATGTTCTACTACCTCGTCCTGGTGTTGCTCGTGGCCACGTACCTGGGGCTGCGGGTGCTGGTCAACTCGGACTTCGGCCGCGTGATGGTCGCCGTCCGCGAGGACGAGGACCGGACCCGGATGTTCGGCTACGACGTCCGGCGGGCGAAGCTCCTCGTGTTCACGCTCGGCGGCGCCCTCGCGGGGCTCTCGGGCGTGCTGTACGCGGCCTGGGGCAACTACGTCAGTCCGGGCGTGTTCGAGCTCGCGTTCGCCTCGCTCCCCGTCGTCTGGGTGAGTATCGGCGGCCGCGACACGCTGCTGGGCGCGGTGGCGGCCACCGTCGGCATCGAGTTCTTCCGGAACTCGCTGGGTGGCGAGTGGGCGTTCGTCACGGTCGGGGCCCTGCTGCTGGTGTCCATCCTCGGGCTCCCCGGCGGCGTCGTCCCGTGGCTCGACCGGACCTACCGGAACCTGCGCGGCGGAGGGACGACGCCCCCCACCGAGACGACCGACTCGACCGACCCCGAGGTGACCGAGGCATGAGCACGAACGACACCGACACGACCGACGGAACCGACGCCGAGACCGACACGGGGCCGGAGACCGCGACGGGCCACCCGAACGTCCGTCAGACGGCGGCCGAACTGGCGACGGGTGACCGGACGGACACGCTGCTGGCGACCGAGGGGCTCCGCAAGGAGTTCGGCGGCTTCACCGCCATCGACGATGTCGACTTCTCGGTCGCCGAGGGCGAACTCCGCTGTCTCATCGGCCCCAACGGCGCCGGCAAGTCGACGCTGCTGAAACTGGTGACGGGGACCCACGCCCCCACCGACGGGAAGGTCTACTACGACGGCCACGACCTCACCGACCTGCCGCCCCACGAGCGGGTGCGTCGCGGCATCAGCATGAAGTTCCAGGTGCCGTCGGTGTACGGCGAGCTGACCGTCCGCGAGAACGCCCGGCTCCCCATCCAGCGGTTCGCCGACGGGGCCGAGCGCCGCCGCCGGGTCGACGAGGCCATCGCCGCGGCCGGCCTGTCGAACTACGAGGCCGCGCCCGCGAGCACGCTCTCGCACGGGCAGCAGCAGCAACTCGAGATCGGGATGGCCGCCTCGATGGAGCCGGACCTGCTGTTGCTCGACGAACCGGTCGCGGGGCTCGACGTGGCCGAGCGCGAGGCCATCGCCGAGCGCATCACGCGGCTCAACGAGGAGCGCGGCATCGCCTTCGTCGTCATCGAGCACGACACCGACTTCGTCGCGACCATCGCCGACCGCGTGACCGTCCTCCACAACGGGGACGTGTTCCGCGAGGGGCCGGTCGCCGACATCGAGTCCGACCCTGCCGTCCAGGATATCTACCTCGGAGGTGACGGGGCGTGACGCTGCTCGAACTCGACGGCGTCACGGCCGCCTACGACGCGACGCCCATCCTCCGCGACGTCGACCTGACCGTCGAGGAGGGGGAGATCGTCGGCGTGATGGGCAAGAACGGCGTCGGCAAGTCGACACTGATGAAGACCGTCATCGGCCTGCTCGAACCACGCGCCGGGACGGTCACCTACGCCGGCGCGGACGTGACGGGCGCCGACGCCGACGAGCGCGCCCGCGCGGGCATCGGCTACATCCCGCAGGGCCGGGACGTGTTCCCGGACCTCAGCGTCGAGCAGAACATCCGGATGGGCGAGACCGTCAACACCGGCAGCGAACGGACGCTGTACGACGAGATCTACGACTACTTCCCCATCCTCGAGGAGCGGGCCGACCAGGACGCGGGGACACTCTCGGGCGGCCAGCAACAGATGCTCGCCATCGCGCGGGCACTGGTGGCCGACCCGGACCTGCTGTTGCTGGACGAGCCCTCGGAGGGTATCCAGCCGTCCATCGTCGACCAGATCAGCGAGGACATGCGGACCATCAACCAGGAGCTCGGGACGACCATCCTGTTCGTCGAGCAGAACCTCGGGGTCATCCGCGAGATGGCCGACCGCTGCTACGCGATGGAGCGTGGCGAGGTGGTCGACGAACTCGGGCCCAGCGCACTCACCGACGAGGAGCGCCTCACCAGCTACCTCGCGGTCTGAGGCGCCCTGGGCCTCGTCCGAGACGGACATATATTTATTGTCAGTTCCGCCCTCTCGGCGGATATGTCGAACGCTATCTCCGAACTGTCGGTCCTGCAGCACAAACCGCACGGGATGCCGGCAACGGAGTACGCCGACGCCCTCCGCGAGCGACTGCCGGACGTGACGGTGACGCTCGCCGCGACCCCCGACGAGCGGCGCCGGGCAGTCGCGGACGCCCCGGTCGTCACGAGCAACGACCTCGACGCCGAACTGCTCGAGGCGGCCGACGACCTGGGGCTGTTCGCCTGCACGTACGCGGGCGTGGACCATCTCCCCCTCGAGGCGCTCCGCGAGCGCGACGTGGCCGTCACGAACGCCTCCGGGGTCCACGGGCCGAACGTCGCCGAGCACGTCATCGGGTGGCTGCTGGCGATGGTCCGGCGGCTGGACGAAGGGTGGCGGCGCCAGGAGCGCCGCGAGTGGGCCCACTTCCAGGCCGCCGGCGAGCTGCAGGGCTCGACGGTGACGGTGGTTGGACTGGGTGCCATCGGCGAGGCCATCGGCGAGCGGCTGGCGGGCTTCGGCGTCGAGACGGTCGGGGTCCGGTACACGCCCGGGAAGGGCGGGCCGACCGACGAGGTGGTCGGCTACGACGACCTGCCCGCGGTCCTGCCCCGCACCGACCACCTCGTGCTCGCCTGTCCGCTGACCGACGAGACGCGCGGGCTGGTCGACGCGGCGGCGCTGGACCTCCTCCCGCCGGACGCCACGCTGGTCAACGTCGCGCGTGGGCCGGTCGTCGAGACGGACGCGCTGGTCGAGACGCTCCGGCGCAACGGCCTCCACGCGGCCGCGCTGGACGTGACCGACCCCGAACCGCTCCCGGAGGACCACCCGCTCTGGACGCTGGAGAACGTCCTCCTCACGCCCCACACCGCGGGCCACACGCCCCACTACTTCGAGCGGTGTGCCGACATCCTCGCCGAGAACGTCCGGCGCGTGAACGAGTCGGGGGCGTTCGAGGGGTTGCGGAACGAGGTCTGACGGCCGGGGCGACCGCTACCCATCGCCCCGTCCGCTACCAGATTACGAGATTCTGGGCACCGTCGCTAACAACTTTAAGTCCTGCCCGCGGAGATGGGCGACATGGAGTACCACGACTCCGAGAAAGCGCAGGAGGTGGCAGGCCGCGTCGAGGCGTTCATGGACGAGGTCGTCATCCCCCGCGAGCGGGAGGCCCTTCGGACGGGCGAGCACATCTCCGACGACGAACTGCACGACCTCTGGGAGCAGGCGAAGGAGCGCGACCTGTTCGCGCCGCAGGTCCCCGAGGAGTACGGCGGCCAGGGGCTGGACTTCAGCGACATGCTGCCGGCGTTCGAGCAGGCCGGCCGGTCGCTCATCGGCGCGCAGGCCATCCGCGCGAACGCGCCTCAGGAGGGGAACATGCACACCCTCGAGATGGTCGGCACCGAGGAGCAGAAAGAGGAGTGGCTCCGGCCGCTCGTCTCCGGGGAGCTGCAGTCGGCGTTCTCGATGACCGAGCCGATGCAAGGCGCCGGCTCGGACCCGAAGATGCTCCAGACCACCGCCTACAAGGACGGCGACGAGTGGGTCATCAACGGCCACAAGTGGTGGTCCTCGGACGGCTACGACGCCGACTTCCTCCTGGTGATGGCCCGGACGGATATGGACGAGCACCCGTACGCCGGGAGCTCCATCATCCTCGTCCCGACGGACACGGACGGCGTCGAGATCGTCCGGAACGCCGGGCACCTCGGCGGCCACGGCATCCTCGAGAACCCCGGCGGCCACGCGGAAATC
Source organism: Haloglomus salinum (assembly GCF_024298825.1). Taxonomy (NCBI): domain Archaea; kingdom Methanobacteriati; phylum Methanobacteriota; class Halobacteria; order Halobacteriales; family Natronomonadaceae; genus Haloglomus; species Haloglomus salinum. Next base: position 1,652,271 of record NZ_CP101153.1, on the reverse strand, counting down.
AAGTACCGTGACGTGCGGGTGCCCGTCGAGAACACCGTCGGCGAGGAGAACGCCGGCTTCCGCATCGCCCAGATGCGGCTGGGCGGCGGCCGGCTCACGCACTGCATGCGCTTCTCGGGGATGGCCCAGCGCTCGCTCGACATCGCGAAGGCGTACATCTCCGAGCGCGAGGCGTTCGGCTCCGGGCTCGACGAGAAGCAGGCGCTCCGCCAGCGCATCGCCGAGGCCGAGACCCGCCTCCACATGGCCCGCACCGGCGTCCGGCACGCCGCCCGCGAACTCGACCAGTCCGATGCGCGTATCGAGGTCGCCATGTCGAAGGTGTTCACCGCGCGCGTGACCAACGAAATCATCGACCTCGCGGTCCAGTGCTGTGGCGGCAACGGCATCGCGAAGGACCTGCCGCTGGCACACTTCTACGAGGGGGTCCGGGCGTTCCGCATCTTCGACGGCGCCGACGAGGTCCACCTCCGCTCCATCGCCCGCGAGGCCTTCGAGGACGTCGACGAGGCCGAGGTCCAGGACGTGCTCCGGTTCGACCCCGAGCTGACGCCCGAGAACGTGCTGTAACTGTCCCCGTAACATCTGCAAACTGCGGATTTTCTCTCTATCGCCCCCAATCCCCCACTCTGAACGAGATATCAGCAGTATCTGTATTGTACCGTGGTTATTACCCGATTCGGCGCTCGGCGCGGCGGAGCGCCTCCGAGGGGGGCTTCCCCAGCGTGACCGAGAGGCTGTCCCCGATGGGACGCGATGCCGGGGGGAACAGCGTCGCCATCTTCCTCATCCTCGGTGGTCTCGGGCGCTTCCGGCGGTCCCGTGCTATCCTCGTTCCCCCCAGCGCCCGCTCGCGACCAGTCCCGCCAGCGCCAGCACGAGGGCGACCACCGCTGCTCCCGGGCCGAATCCGGGGCCCACGGCTCCGAGCGGTCCCGCGCTCGTCGACGTACGTCCGTCGCCACTGGCCGGCGTCGGTGTCGATTCGAGTACCACCGCACCGGACTCCCTGACGACCAGTGCGCCCCGGCGCTCCACCGCGGTCAGCACGTCCTCGAGGTCGGCCACGCCGGGTGGATAGGCCAGCGCCCGGACCCGGAGCGACCAGTTCCCGCTCGGGTCCGGGGGGGTGCCCGTCAGTTCGCGGGTCGCGGTCGCATCCGTCGCGAGCGGGACGGCCGTGGCGTCGAGCCGGCGGACCTCGCGGTCGGCCTGCTCGGGGACCGCCTCCAGCACGAGCCAGTAGGTGTGGGGTTTCGGACCGGTGTTCTCCAGCCGCGCCTCGGCGGCGACGGCCTCGCCCGCCTCGAGCGCCGCGACGCTCAGATTGCCGTCGACCTGGCGCTCGTCGGGTACCGGGAACGTCGTGAGCCAGTCCTCGAGGTCCGTGTACCGTGTCCGCTGGTAGGGGACCTGCCCGGTCTCGTCGTCGGGGCCCATCGCTCCGGCGTAGCTCGCCCACACCTCCTCGCCGGTGAGGGGGACGACCTGATACGCCTCCCCGAGCGAGCCGTCGTGGGTCAGGTTCCGGGCGTTCCCGGTCCGGTCGGCGTACACCCCCTCGGCCACGTCCGGGATGACCGTCTTCCGGCTCTCTTTGTCGATGAACTGGTCCTGGATGGGGATGCCCGCGCCGTAGCGCTCCGTGTTGCGGAGGTAGTTCGAGTGCGCGCCGAACGCGGGATAGATATCGGCGTGATGCCCGGTGTGCCCCGTCTTCGCCCACTCGCGGACCTCGCCCCCGTAGTGCTGGGAGGCGGCGACCCACTGCGGCCCGGACTCGTTGACGAGCACCGACACCGTCTCCAGGTCGCTCTGGTGGGCGACGATGGCGCCGATACTGTCGGGCTGTTTCGGGTCGTAGACGTAGAACAGCCAGTAGGTGTAGGCCGTGTACGTCTCGCCACGGTAGGTGACGCCCTCGTGGACGCTCCCGTAGACGGTCGGCGGGAAGCGGTCGTCGTAGGTCGGGAACTCGCGCTCGTCGGCGGGCATGTCCAGTTCCCAGTCGTCGCTCCGTCCCGCGATGTCGAACAGCGTCGGCTCCTCGACGTTCGGGTGGGCGATGTCCTGGAGTTCGGCGTTGTAGACCAGCGCCTCGTACCGCGTCGGCTGGTAGGGCTCTTCTGCGGCGTAGTGGATGCGCGGGGCGTACCGCCGGAGCGCCTGCACGCGGTCGGCGCTGGTCGCGCGCAGCGTCGTCGTCGCCGTCTCGCCGCCGCTGGTCACCCGGATACGGTAGGGGCCGGTCGCGTCCGGCCGGAGGGTAGCCGTCCCGCGGTCGTAGGTGCGGAGCGTCGCGTCGCTGCCGGGCGGCGCGTCGACTAGTGTCCACCGTGTCGGCGCGTCGTACGTCGGCGGCGTGCGGAATGCGACCGGCGAGCCGACGACGGTCTCTGACCGGGCCGCCGAGACGGCGAGCGCTGCGGGCGTCTCGTAGCCGATATCGACCGTCCGGCTGTCGACCTGGTCGTCGTTGCCGAGGTCGGTATCGTCCCGGTCCTGGTCGGCGTCCCAGAGCTCGACAGTCAGGTCGTGGTCGCCCGTCTCGATGCCCCCGAGCTCCGACTCGTCGAGCGTGACGGCGAGCCGGTACTCCGAGCGGCGCTCGACGATGTCGGTCTCGTGGACGTCCTCCCCGTCGACCTCGATCTCGAGATACGGTTCGCCGGGGTTGTTGCCGAGCACGTCCGTGTCCGGCATCCGGGTGTCGGCGACGACGGTCACCACGAACTCGCCGTAGCGACCGTCGCCGTCCGGGTCGCGACGTGGCTCGACCTGCACGTCGACCAGACCGGGGTCGGTCGTGGCTGCGGTCGTCGCGCTGGCGGCGGCGGTCGCCGGGTCCGTCACGGCGACCGCCCCCGCCGGCACGAGCAGCGACAGCACGAGCAATGTCACGAGCGCGTTCCATCCCCCCATCATCCGCCGCGTGGTATGCAGTGACACCAGTTAAGCTTCGGGTCGGGCACCCCGCCCTGGGCGGCTCAGGCGCCGGGCACCGGCGGCCAGCCGACCAGCGGCCAGAGCGCCCACCCGACCAGTGCGACACAGCCCGCCAGCACGGGCACGTCCGTACGCCCGAGCGCGAGCCGTGGGAGCGTCGGGTTCCAGGCGAAACAGCGGGCACCGAGCGCGAACGCCAGCGTGTCCGAGCGGTCGAACGCGCGACGCAGGCCCGTCGTCGCGACGATACGCATCCGCTCGGTGAGAGGGCGGGCCTCGCCGAGCCGTGCGCGCATCGCCTCACGGGCACGCGCTGCATCCCGCTGGAGGACCGGCAGGAATCGGAAGACCAGCCCGACGCCGACGCCGAGGAACTGGCCCGGGCGGCCGGGGACGAGCCACTGGATGGCGGCTCGTGACTCCCGGCTCGGCGTGGTGGTGACGTACGCCGCGCTCACGAGCAACACCAGCAGGACCCGGTAGCTCGCCAGCGCCGGGAACCGCGCCTCCGCGAGCGAGAACCACGGCGAGCCCAACGTGAGCCCCTCCAGTAGCGGTGCTGCGACGAGGAACGGGAGGACGAACCGGAGGTCGGCCACGACCGAGCGCGGTCGGAGCCGCGCGGCCAGCAGGACCCCTCCCACGATGCCCGTCAGGACGACGAGGCCGCGCGGCGTCGTGTGGGCGAACGCGGCGGCGGTGAACGCGACCTGGAAGGCGAGTTTCGTCCGCGGGTCGAGGTCGTGGACCAGCGTGGTCCCCGGCTCGTACCTCAGCACGGTCGCCCTCCGCGGCGGCTGGCGCCCAGCCCTGCCACGCGCTCCCGACCGCCGCTCACCATGGTCGGACGTCGAACTCGAGCAACCGGTCGCGGACGGCGTCCGGAGGGCCGTCCAGTGCGACGGCACCGTCGCGCATCACCACGACGCGGTCGGCCAACTCGGCCACGTCGCGGAGGTCGTGCGTGACGACGACGACGCCGGTGCCCGACTCGTTGAGCGCGGCCAGCCGGTCGACGACAGCCGTCCGCGCGGGGTGGTCGAGCCCGGCCAGCGGCTCGTCCAGTACGAGGTGGCTCGGCTCCATCGCGAGCGCGCCGGCGATGGCGACCCGGGCCTGTTCGCCGCCCGAGAGCTGGTCGATGCGTTCCTCGCCCCGGCCCGCCATCCGGACCGCTTCGAGGGCCTCGTCGACGCGGCGGTCGATCTCCGCGTGCGGCAGGCCGAGGTTCTCCGGGCCGAAGGCCACGTCCCCGCGGACGGTCGCCGCGACGAAGCCGTCGCGTGGGTCCTGGAACACCATCGCCACGGCCGCGCGGGCGGCCACGAGGTCGTCGGCGACCGGCTGGCCGTCGACCAGTACCGCGCCCGCGTCGGGGGCGAGGAGGCCGTTGAAGTGGCGGACGAGCGTGGTCTTCCCGGCGCCGTTCGGCCCGACGAGCAGCAGGAACTCCCCGTCCGCGACGGTGAGGTCGACGCCGTCGAGGACCGGCTCGTCGTCGTACGAGTGTTCGAGGGCGCGGGTCTCTATCATGTCATCGCTGGCGGTGGTCGGTCACTCGGCGGAGAACTCCTCGCTCCGGACGATGCCGACCGCGGCGGCCATCTTGAGCGCCTCGGCGGGGATGAACGCCGCCGCCCCCGCGAAGAACGCCTCGACGGGCCCCAGCCCGAGGACCACCATCAGGCCAGCGATGCCGCCGACGTAGATGACGGCGACGCCGATGGTCATGGCGCCGACGAGCCGCCAGATGGGGACCTCGCTGGGGTCCCGGAGGCCGTCGAAGCCGTGGACGAGGGCACCGATGGCGGCCGCCGCGACCGGGAACGCGAACAGGTAGCCGGCGCTCGACCCGGCGAACTGGCCGAGACCGGCCGCACCACCCTGGAAGACCGGCGCTCCGGCCGCCCCGGCGACGAGGTAGAGGACGATGGACAGCCCACCCCAGACGGGGCCGAGGAAGATACCCGCGAGGAAGATGCCCAGCCCCTGCAGCGTGATGGCGATGGGCGAGACGGGGTTCGGGAAGGAGACGTACGCGAACGCGCCGGTCAGGGCCGCGAGCAGCGCCGCGCGGGCGACGTTCTTGCCGACCTCCTGTCCGACGAGTTCGACGTTCTCGGTCGCCGCGCTCACGCGGACCACCGCCGTTCGTGCTGTGGCATGGTTGCCCGTGCTGGTCGGGGGAGTGGGTTGAACACTTCGATATCGGGTGCTACCGCGGCCGGCGCCGGTGGTTCCGGGGCCGGCTTACCGCCCGGCCGACCGGAAGTCGACGTTCTCGAACTGCTGGGGGCGCTCGCCCTCCGTGGCGTAGACGTAGAGGGCGGTCTTCGCGACTGCGCCCAGCGTCGTGCCGCCCAGGTAGGCCAGCAGGATGACGAGCACGCCGATGGCGATGGCGCCGACGAGGCCCAGCCCGGTGCCGCCGAGCACGAAGAACGCGAGTGCGGCGACCGCCAGCCCCGCGAGCGTGAACAGGACGGTGATGATGCCGACGCCGAAGCTGGCGCCCGCGGTCTCACCCCAGGTCTCCTTGAACGTCTGCCCGGAGCGCTCGAACATCTCCCGGACCGAGACCTCCTCGAAGACGATGACGGGGACGACGAAGTACGTCAGGATACCCCACGCCACGCTGAAGACGAACGAGGCGAGTTCGGCCAGCGGGTTGTCCGTACTCTCCAGCAGCTGGAGGACCGTCCCGACGACGGCCGAGATGACCGCCCACGCGAACAGCGGGCGTCTGTTGCGCCACGCGGCCGCGAGCCCCTCGTTCAGCGTGGGGTCACGCCCGTGGAACACCTCGCGGGCGTTGTACATCAGCGCGGCCGAGAAGAACGCCGCGATGAACGAGGTGCCGAGGTAGACGACGAACAGCGCGGCGTACAGCGTGGGGCCGGGGTTCGGGCCGACGAGGAACACCGCACCGCCCAGAATCAGGGCGAGATAGATGGCGCCCGCGATGCCCGAGATGGCGGGGAACACCGTGAGGCTCGGCTCGTCGCGGAGGACGTCGAGGCTGTCCATCGACAGTGCCCAGCCGGTCTTGAGTCTGCTGAAGAATCCCATTACTGGGTTCTGGTGGGTCGGCTCCGGGGATAAATCTTCGCGGCTGGGCCGTGATAGCAACGGGCCCGGCCAGCAGCTGGGTCGTGCATCCCGTCGGCGGGATCGGCCGGGCGAGCAACCCCGCTCCCGACCGGCGCTACTCCACCCGCACGGTCCGGCTCTCGGAGACGGGCGCGAGCGGCAGGTCCGGGAACGTCACCTCGACCCGGTAGGTCAACTCGTCGGCCTGGTCCGTGCCGAAGACACCGACCGTCGTCTCCGTCTCGCCGAGATGGCTCTCGCCGCTCGACATCTCGCGGCCGTTGACCGTCACGCGGACCCCCGCGCGGGCGCTGCCCGCGGCCGAGCGCACCGTGACCGGGCACATCGCCCGCTCGCCCAGTGCGATGCTGTCGGGGAACGCACCCCACTCGATCTCGACGACCGGGAGGTCGCGGGCGTTCCGCAGGACGCGCTCGGCGACGCCCTCCGAGAGGCCCGCGTCGACGAGCCCATCGACCCCGGCGGCGACGATGTCGGAAGGCGTCGTCAGACCCTCTGCGGCGAGTTTCTGCGCCCGACCCCGGGCCACCCCCTCGACGGCGGTGAGGCCGACGGCGTCGGCGGAGATACCGGTCTCGACGCGGGCCTCGACCCGGCGGACGAGGTTCGCGGTGCGGGCGGGCGCGAACTCGCGGGCGAACGCGTGCAGGGCCGCGAGCAGGCGCAGGACGTTCTGCTTGATGACCCACGCGTCGCTCTGGAGTTCGGCCGGGGTGGACCCCCGCATCGCCGACCGGCAGATGGCCAGCACCTTCCGATGCCCGGGTTCGAGGTCCTCGCCCTCGGCGTCGGTGGCGAACGACATCCCGAGAACGGACTCGACGGCGTCGCGCTCGCTCTTGCGGGCGCTGACGGAGTCGAACTCGGCGGCGGCTGCGACCGTCCGCAGCACGTCGGCCTCGTCGACGGGGCGCTCCGCGGCGAGTTCGGTCAGGTCGGCGAACTCGCGGGCGGTGTCGAGGCGCATGTAGAACTTCGAGGCCAGGCGGCCCAGTGCGGTCGGCCGCAAGCGGAGGCCGTCCTCCTCGACGAACCCGTCGTCGACGAGCGCGTCGAGCGTCTCCCGGGCGCGGGTCCGGAGGTTCCCCCCGAACGGGTAGTCCGTCGAGCCGTCGCTGGCGCCGTCGGGGGCGGCCTGGGCCCGGACGTAGTAGAAGGTGGTCTCCAGCCACTCCATCACGTCGTCCATCTCGCGGACGTAGCCGAGTGCGACCTCCGCGTTCAGGTGGGCGTCGAGGTCCTCTGCGAGGCGGGACTCTATCTCCTTGCCCTCGCGAAGCAGGGTGCGGTACTTGTCGGCGTCCGACCCGTCACAGACCACGTAGGCGTAGCCGGCGTCGTCGTAGCCCGGCCGCCCGGCGCGCCCGAGCATCTGGAGCACGTCGAGCGGACTCATGTCGACCTCCCCCTCGAGCGGGTCGTGGTACTTCGTGTCCCGGATGACGACACAGCGCGCGGGCAGGTTCACGCCCCACGCGAGTGTCGAGGTCGAGAAGAGGAGCTGGACCGTGCCGTCGCGGAACCACTCCTCGACGCGGTCCTTGTCCGAGCGCGAGAGCCCGGCATGGTGGAAGGCGACGCCATCGACGACGCTCTGTCGGAGGGTGTCGTTGTCCAGGTCCTGGGCCTCGGTGTGCATGTCGTAGTCGCCGCGGGCGCCCATCGCGATGTCGCGCTCGGCGACCACGTCGCGGGCCTTCTCCGCGGCGCGGACGGTGTCCTGCCGGCTGGAGACGAAGACGAGCGCCTGCCCCTCGTCCTCGATGTGGGGTTGTGCGAGGTCTAGGGCCCGGAACAGGCGGCGGTACTTGTCCTGGAACGGGTTCTCACCGTGCGAGTACGTCTCCACGCCCGCGTGCAGCGGGACCGGGCGGTAGTCCTCGCCGAAGGTGAACGTGCACTCCTCGGGCGCGTCGAGCCAGCCGGCCACGTCCTCGATGTTGGGCATCGTGGCCGAGAGCGCGACCACGCGCGGGTCACAGAGCCGGCGCAGCCGCGAGACCGTCACCTCCAGCACGGAGCCACGCTTGTCCGAGTCGAGCAGGTGGACCTCGTCGATGATGCAGCAGTCGACGTCCGTGATGAACGCGTGGCGCGCGGTGTCGTGCTTGCGTGTCGCGGAGTCGGCCTTCTCCGGCGTCATCACGAGCACGTCCGCGCGCTCGGCGCGGCGGGGATTCAGGTCGCGCTCGCCCGTGACGACGTACACCGAGTAGCCCAGCTCCTCGAAGCGCTCCCACTCGGACTCCTTCTCGTTGGTGAGCGCGCGCAGCGGCGCGAGGAAGAGGGCGGTGCCGTCGTTCCGGAGCGCCCGGCAGATGGCGAGTTCGGCCAGCGCCGTCTTCCCGGAGGCGGTGGGCGCGCTCACGACCACGTTCTCGCCCGAGTCGAGGACCGCGGGCAGGGCCTCCGTCTGCATCCGGTTGAACGCCTCGAACGGGAACGCGTCGGCGAACTCGGGGACGGCCTCGTCTACGCGCATGATGTGGAATGCCGCGGCGGAATCGCCGCCGCCGGCGGGTTACCTGACCGCAGGGGGCGTCGGACAAAGGGGTTTCCTATGCGGCACGGCGCCGGCCTACTGCGGCGCGAGCGTGATCTGCTTGCCGCGGTCGATGGCCTGCTCCAGCTCCTCGGCGATGGCCGAGCCCCGCGAGACCTGGATCTCGCCGCCGCGCGAGACGGTCGCCGTGAACAGGTACTCGCCACCGGCCTGTACCTCGACGGTCTCGCCCTGGTAGCCCTCTGCCGGGACGATGACGTGCCGGGAGGTGACCTCCGGCGTGACGATCTCGCCGGAGCCGCCCGCCGCGCCACCACCGGAACTCCCACCGGAGTTACCACCGCCCGACCCGCCCGCATGGCGCGCACCGTCCGGGCGCTCGTCGTGCGTGCGCACGTCGATCTCGATGCCCAGTCGGTTCTCGATGTCGGAGATGCGGCCGCCGCCCTTCCCGATGACCGTGGAGATGTCGTTCTCGGAGACGTAGACGCGGGCGGAGTTCTGGCCCGTGATGTCGACGTCGACGCGGTCGCGCGCGACGGATTTGACCTCGCGCTCGATCTCCTGTTTCGCGATGCGGTTGACGCCCGTGTCGCTCCCGTCCTCGCCCTCCTCCAGCGGGACCGTGACGACCTGGTTGTTGAACGTGTAGATCTCGTAGGCGGGTTCGCCGGTCTCGAAGTCGCTGATGACGACGACCGGGCGCGTGAGGTCCTCCTCCATCAGACCGTGGGGGACCTTCACCTCCGTGTGGACGTCGTAGACGGTGTGGACGCTGCCGTCCTCGATGTAGACGACGGTGTCGACGACCTGCGGAATCATCCCGAGTTCGACACGGCCGACGAGGCGCTGGAGGGCGTCGATGGCGCGGGTCGCGTGGACGACGCCGATCATCCCCACCCCCGCGAGGCGCATGTCCGCGAAGACGGAGAAGTCGGAGGTCTTGCGGACCTCGTCGTAGATGGTGTAGTCCGGCCGGACCATCAGCAGGGAGTCGGCGGTCTTCTCCATCGAGCCGTCGAGTTCCGTGTACTGTGTGATGTTCGGCCCGACCTGGAGGTCCCGTGGCTTCTCCATCGTCTTGACCGCGTAGTCCGAGTTCGCGAGGAACTCGGCGACGGCCTGGGCGAACGTGGACTTGCCCGCCCCCGGGGCCCCGCTGATGAGGACCCCGCGCTGGCGCTCGCTCAGCCGGTCCCGGAGCTCGTCGGCCATCTTGTAGTCGTCGAGTTCCGTCTTCACGATGGGGCGGACGACGGTGATCTCGATGCCGTCGCTGAAGGGGGGTTTCGCGACGGCGATGCGCATGTCCCGGAACTGGACGATGTCCATTCCGGGCTCGGAGAGCTCGATGAACCCCTCGCTGGACTGGCGCGCCGAGGCGAGGATGTCGGTGGCCCACTCCTTCATGTCCGCCTCCGTGGAGGGGTCGTCGCGGATCTCCTGGTAGTGCATCTCGCCGATCTCGCCCCGCTTGGCCATCGGCGCCACCCCCGTCTTCAGGTGGACGCTCATCGTGGTCTCGTCGAAGAACTCCTCGATGGCCAGCGACCCGGTGTCGCGGGTCTCGGCCTCGACGTACTCGACGGCGATGCCCTTCGCCCGGGCGACCTCGGCCTGGACCGCGTCGCTGGTCAGGAGCGTGGCGTCGTACTCCTGTGCGATGTCGCGGATGACCGCGTCGATGTCGCCCTCGTGGGCGCCGCCGATCTCGTCGCTCGTGGGCCGGTCGCCGACGTACTCGACCGTCAGCTCGCCGGCGTCGGCGAGGTCGGTGAGGCGCTGGAGCTCCTCCAGCCCCTCCCAGCCGGTGTCGTGCCCGGCGTTGGCCTGGGACTCCAGCTCGGAGACAACCGCCTCGGGGACGTACACCGTCTCGACGGGTTCGCCCCGTTCGTGGAACTCGGACACACGGCCGTCGATGACCGCGCTCGTGTCCGGGACGACGTTCATGCACGGGAGTTGGATGCTGTCGTGTATAAGGTACCGGGATAACCGCGGGGCGAGGGTATCGATGGACCGGGCGGAGACATCAAGCGGGCGCTCCGGACCTGCTACCGATGTCACCTGGTTGCCGTGGTGTCGTCGGGTAGCTAAGGAGGCTCCAGGGCGTAGCCGGGCGTATCGTGAACGCGGACTCCCGGACCGAACTCTACAAAGCACCGCAAACGTCGGTCTCACAGAATCAGGGGCAGTTCAGGATCCATCTGAACTTCCCGGGACGGAACCATCCGACCCACGATGACCACGGCTACGGTCCGCTCGCCGCCGTCGTGGAGTCGTTCATGGACCCGGACACGCTCATCTCGATGCACCAGCATCGGAACGAGGAGATCGTCTCGTGGGTCCCGGCCGGCGTGATGCGACACGGGGACCGGCAGGAGAACGACCTGGTCACCGACCCGGACCACCTGCTGGTGATGAACGCGGGACGGGGGTTCTGGCACGAGGAGCGCACGCTCGCGGACGACCCGCCGCTGCGGATGCTGCAGATATTCGTTCGCCCGCGCAGCCTCGACCTCCAGCCGGACATCCAGCACGAACCCATCCCCGACTCCATCGCCAACGAATGGCGCCATCTCTTCGGTCCCGAGGGCGCCGACGCGCCGGTGTTCGTACGCAACGACGTCCATCTCTACGATATCCGGCTCGACGAGGGCGCCATCGGCAGGCTCCCGTCGCGAAACGGATACGACACGTACTTCTACGTGTTCGAGGGAGCGGTCGAGACCGCCGGAACCCGGTTCGAGGAGGCCGAAAGTGGCCTCCTCGTCGACGACCGCGACCTCGCGCTCACCGCCACGGCGGATTCGCTCGTGGTCGCGTTCCAGATAGACCCCGACGCCCCGATCACGAAGCAGGGAACGATCGGGCGGTAGCGCCGGGCGGAATCCGACCATCCGAAGCCGCGTCGGTTGGTCCGTGCCAACGTCCGGGCGATGCTGGCGAGACGGACCGGGAACGGAAGGGTTTACCGCCACGCAACGGACCGTCCGCGCATGAAGGTACTCGTCACGGACCCCATCGCGGACGCGGGACTGGATCGGCTCCGGGAAGCCGGCCACGAGGTCGTCACCGAATACGAGGCGGAGGGCGACGAACTCAGGGCGGCCGTCGCGGACGCCCATGCGCTCATCGTGCGCTCGGGCACCGAGGTCACGGCCGACCTCCTCGCCGCGGCACCGGAACTGCAGATCGTCGGGCGTGCCGGCATCGGCGTCGACAACATCGACATCGACGCCGCCACCGAGCACGGCGTCATCGTCGCGAACGCGCCGGAGGGCAACGTCCGCGCCGCCGCCGAGCACACGGTCGCGATGGCGTTCGCCACCGCGCGCTCCATCCCGCAGGCCCACACCCGCCTGCGCGGGGGCGAGTGGGCGAAAGGCGAGTTCCTCGGCACGGAACTGCGCGACAAGACCCTCGGCGTCGTCGGCCTCGGCCGCGTCGGGCAGGAGGTCGCGAAGCGGCTGGGCGGACTGGGCATGGACCTGGTCGCCTACGACCCCTACATCGGCGAGGAGCGTGCCGACCAGCTCGGCGCCGAGCTCGCGGACCTCGACGAGACCCTCGAGCGCGCGGACTTCCTCACCATCCACACGCCGCTCACGCCGGAGACGGAGGATATGATCGGCGAGGACGAGCTCGCGCAGCTGGAGGGCGGCTACGTCGTCAACTGCGCCCGCGGCGGCATCATCGACGAGCCCGCACTCGCCGAGGCCGTCGAGGACGGGGTCCTCGCGGGCGCTGCCATCGACGTCTTCGCCGAGGAGCCGCTCCCCGACGACTCCCCGCTGCTCGACGTCGACGATATCATCGTGACGCCACACCTCGGCGCCTCGACCGAGGCCGCCCAGGAGAACGTCGCCACCTCGACCGCCGAGCAGGTGCTCGCCGCCTTCCTCGGCGAGCCCGTGATGAACGCGCTCAACGCGCCCTCGATGGACGCCGCCGCGTTCCCGCGGGTCAAGCCGTACATCGAACTGGCCGAGACCGCCGGCCGCATCGCCGTCCAGCTGTTCGACGGCCACGTCAACGAGATCGAGGTGGAGTACGCCGGCGACATCGCCGAGGAGGACGTGGAGCTCGTCACCGCGTCGGCGCTGAAGGGCGTCTTCCTCCCCATCGAGTCACAGGTCAACGCCGTCAACGCGCGTGATATCGCCGAGGAGCGCGGCATCGAGGTGACCGAGACGAAACACTCCCAGGCCGAGGACTTCACCTCGCTGGTGACCGTGACGGTCCACAACGAAGAGGAGTCCGTCTCCGTCTGCGGGACGCTGTTCGCGGGCGACGACCCGCGCATCGTCCGCATCGACGGCTTCCGCGTCGACGCCATCCCCGGCGGCCGGATGATCGTCTCGCGCAACACGGACGAACCCGGCGTCATCGGGCTCATCGGCTCGGTCATGGGCGAGTACGACATCAACATCGCCGGCATGTACAACGCCCGCCAGACCATCGGCGGCGAGGCGATGACCGTCTACAACGTCGACCAGGAGGTCCCCGACGAGGCCCGCGAGGAGCTGGAATCCGACGAGCGCGTCATCGAGACGCGCTACATCTCGCTGGCAGACGAGTAGGGACGAGACACATTGGTGTGAGCCGCCTCGGGGGCAAGCCCCGAGGCACTCGACCTGCTCTGCCTGTAGAACAAGCGGCTGGAGCATCGTGCCAGCCCGCCCCACCCGAACGAACGCTTTTTGCGGTGACACGCCCTCGCCCGACCTGTACGGATGACCGACGACGACACTCACGGGAGCGACGACACGCCTCCCTCCGCGGCCGACACCGGGACACCGGTCGCCGATGGAGGGAGCGCAGCAGGAGCGGACGACGTCGCGCTGGACCCGTGGGGTTCCTCGACCGTCGGGGACTACCGCAAGCTGTTCGAGGAGTTCGGCATCGAGGAGTTCGACGACGTCCTCCCCGAGGTCCCCGAGCCGCACTACCTGATGCGCCGGGGCGTCCTCTTCGGCCACCGCGACTACGGCCGCGTGGCCCGCGCGATGCGCAACGACACCACGGGCCCGGACGAGCCCGCCGACGCCGCCGTCCTCTCGGGGTTCATGCCCACCGGCGACCCGCACATCGGCCACAAGATGGTCTTCGACGAGATCATCTGGCATCAGGAGCAGGGCGCCGACGCGTTCGGCCTCATCGCGGACCTCGAGGCCCACGCCGCCCGCGGGCTCTCGTGGAACGAGATCGACGAGCACACGCGCTCGTACCTGCTCTCGCTGCTCGCGCTCGGCTTCGACCCCGAGGAGGGCGAACTCTACCGGCAGTCGACGAACCGCGAGGTGCAGGACCTCGCGTTCGAACTCGGGACGAAGGCGAACTTCTCCGAGTTGAGCGCCATCTACGACTTCGACGGCGAGACCGAGGTGTCGTACATGCAGAGCGTGGTCACACAGATGGCCGACATCCTCTACCCACAACTGGAGAAACCCCGGCCGGTCGTCATCCCGGTCGGCCCGGACCAGGACCCGCACGTCCGGCTGGCCCGGGACCTCGCGGCGCGGATGCGCTTCTTCAAGGTGACCGAGGGGTACGCCAGCTTCGAGGTCGACGACGAGGAGCGCGACCTCCTCGCCCGGGCGTACGAGGCGCTGGAGGCCGAACGCGGCGCGGACGACGACCCCGTGCGCTGCGAGGACGCGGCCGACTGGCTTCGCGAGCACGCCGACGCGAACGACGCCCGGGCCGGCGCCGTCGAGAGCCTCGACGCCGCGGGCAAGGAGCCGCTCCGCCCGCGCGTGCGCTTCCTCGACCGGAACGCCACCGACGAGGCGTTCGAGGCGCTCATCGACGCCGTCGAGGGCGAGAAGCGGGTCTTCGAGGGCCACGTCGACGCGTTCGACATGGACCGTGCGACGGCCGAGGACCTCGCACGCGAGGTGGAGGTCGACCACGGCGGCTACGGCTTCCAGCCACCCTCCTCGGTGTACCACCGCTTCATGACCGGGCTCACGGGCGGGAAGATGTCCTCGTCGGTCCCGGCGAGCCACATCTCGCTGCTCGACGACCCCGAGGACGGGTACGACAAGGTGAAATCCGCCGCGACAGGCGGTCGCGAGACCGCCGAGGAGCAGCGCGAACTCGGCGGCGAGGCCGACGAGTGCCCCGTCTACGAACTGTACGCCTACCTGCTGGCCGGCGACGACGACGAGTTCGCCGCCGAGGTGTACGAGGAGTGCGTCGGCGGCGAGCGGCTCTGCGGTGACTGCAAGGAGCAGGCCGCGACGCTGATGCGCGAGTTCCTCGACGAGCACCAGGAGAAACGGGAGGAGGCCGCCGAGTTGCTGGAGGAGCTGGACATCGAACTGGAGAGCCCGCGAAAGGGATAGGCCAGATATATACATATTCCGGCCTTTGTTCCCACGTCTAACAGGAAACAAATCCACTATCTGGTTAATTTGGATTCCAATCGGATAATCTGAAGTCTGTTGAAAGCCCCCGCTCGCTCGACTCGCGCGCCTCGCTGCGCTCCTCGCCTCGCTCCCATCGGTCGCTCGGCTGCGGTGCTTGCGTCGTCGTGCTTCGTCGAGCGAGCGGCCCCTTTCAGTCCCGCCCTCGTGCCTGTGGCACCGAGCGTTCGCGGGTGGTGGTTCCGGCGGAGCGCAGTGTCCCCACACCTCCCCGCGCTCGCGCCGTCAGAGCAAGCTCTGACGAGCCCTCGTTCGCTTCGCTCACGAGGACGCCGGAGTGTTCCGGCACGCTCGCTAGCGCGAGCGGCCTCCACAGGAGGGCGCGAGCGCGCTTCCTGGTCCCGGAACCGGGGGGTCGGCTCAAGTTGAAATAGGGGGACGCGACCAGACCACCCATGCCCGACACGGACGCTGTCAGGGTCATCGCCGGAGAGAGCACGACCACCTTCTTCACCAACAGCGGCAGCGACGGCGCGTGGCGGCCCGAGCGCGAGCAGCACGGCCGGCTCGTCACCGTCGTCAAGCCCGACGGGACCACGCTCGTCCACGACGAGAGCGGCTATCAGCCCGTGGCGTGGCTCACGCGCCCGGAACACGTGACCGTCGAGCGCGAACGGCCCGCGAGCGCCGAGGGCGACCGGACGGTCGTCACCGCGGTCGACGGGGACAGCCGCCTCCGGGTCCGGGTCGACGCCGCCGTCCGCGAGACGCACCCGACCTCCGCGTCGGGGGCGCCGGTCGGGACCTGCGACTGCGGCGGCACGCTCGTCCGGGACACGGGCGGGGTCGCATGCGTCGCGTGCGAGGCGCGCTACGGCCTGCCCGCGGGCGCGACCGTCACCGAGGAGTCGTGCCCGGACTGCGGGCTCCCTCGCTTCCGGGTCGAGCGTGGCCACGCGTTCACCGTCTGTCTGGACCGGACCTGCGAGTCGCTCGACCGGGCCGTCACCGCCGCACTCGACGAGGAGTACGACTGCCCGGACTGTGGGGTGCCGCTGCGCGTGCTCCGTCGAGGCGGACTCATCCTCGGGTGCGACGCCTATCCGGACTGCACGTTCTCCGCAGCCGTGCCGGACGGCGTGCTCAGCGGCGAGTGTGGCTGTGGGCTCCCCAGGTACGAACCGCGAGCGGGCGAGAGCAGCGAGCGCTGTCTGGCCGCCGGCTGCGAGCACGACCAGCCCTGAGCCGGGGGCGAACTCGTCGTCGCCCCCGCCAGCCCGTCACCACACCGTCATCGCTATGCGTGGTGAGGCGAACCGCCGGTCATGGAGGGGCAGACACGTACGGACGACATCGTCCGGGTGCCGGCCAACGGCCGCGAACGGTTCTACGACTCGCGGGGCTACGGCCGGCCGGCAGGTGACGCGCTGGACCTCGCGCCGGTCGAGGCCGCGCACCTGCTCTACCGCGGGGACCTCGATTCGGTCGACGGGCAGGGCTTCCGCGAGTACCTGAGTGCCGTCGGCGGCCTCGCGGTTCGCTTCTTCGTCTACAAGGACCTCCGGGACCGCGGGTTCTACTGCTCGCCCACGCGCGAGGGCTGGAGCGACGCCGTCGACCCCGACGACACGGCCGACTTCCTCGTCTACCCGCGCGGGAAGGGGCCCTGGGACGAGGTCGTCGAACACCGGGTCCACGTCGTCGGCGAGCGGACGACCGTCGCCGCCAGCCAGCTCGACGGCGGCGTCCTCGCGGTCGTCGACGAGGAGTCCGAGATCACCTACCTCGACACCAGCCGCGCGCCCGTCGATGGTGCAACCGAGCACGAGCCCCCGACCGGCGTGGCTGCCACGCTGCTGGGCGACCGCGTCGTGGCGTGGGAGCCGCCGGAGAGCCTGTACGAGCAGGGGTTCTACGGCCAGCCGCTCGACCGCGACGACGACGCCATCCAGCTCTCGCTCGTCGAGGCCGCCTACCTCGCCGAGCGCGGGGCGCTGGACGTGCAGGCCGACGACCGGGACGACGGGCACGCGGCGGTCCTCGCTCGCGGCCGCGAGGCCGAGGGCGACCGGTTCGACCGCCGGCTCGCGGTCTACACCACCCTCCGCGACCGCGGCGTCGTCCCCAAGACCGGCTTCAAGTTCGGCGCCGACTTCCGGACCTACGCCGAGGTCGAGAGCGTCGAGAACCTGGGCCACTCCGAACTCCTCGTGCGGGTGCTCCCGGCGGGGCACGCGTTCGCCCCGCGAGACCTCGCGCTCGACGTCCGGCTCGCCCACGGCGTCCGCAAGGAGATGATGTTCGCGCTGGTCGACGGCGCCGGGGACGGAGCGGACAGCCCGAGCATCGAGTGGCTCCGGGTGCAGCGGCTGACCCCGTGAAAGCGGAGGCAGAACTGTTCTCGGTGCGCTACGCGGCTGTCACTCTGGCTTGAGGCCCGCACCCTGGACGCGCATGACGGCCTCCCCGTCGGGGAGGTTGGGCGCGTCGACGAGTTTGACGATACGCTTGTCCTGCTTGGACTTCTTCAGGTAGAGCCGGAACGTCGACTTGTGGCCGAGGATGTTGCCGCCGATGGGCTTGGTCGGGTCGCCGAAGAAGGCGTCCGGGTTCGACTGGACCTGGTTCGTGACGATGACCGCGGTGTTGTAGAGGTTGCCGACGCGGTCGAGGTCGTGGAGGTGCTTGTTGAGCTTCTGCTGGCGGTTGGCGAGTTCACCGCGGCCGACGTACTCCGCACGGAAGTGGGCGGTCAGCGAGTCCACACAGAGCAGCCGGACGGGGAACTCGTCGTCCTCGTACTCGGCGGCGATCTCCTGGGCCTTCTCGGCCAGCAGGATCTGGTGGTTGGAGTTGAACGCCTTGGCGACGTGGATCTTGTCCAGCATGTCCTCGACGAGCGCCTCCAGTGCGTCCTCGTCGTCGGCGCCGCCCTCGATTTCGCGGGCCTCCAGGGTGGCGTCGATGACCTCGTCGGGGAGCCCGCGGACCATCTCGTCGATACGCTCGGGGCGGAACGTGTCCTCGCTGTCGATGAAGATGGCCCGGCCCTCCAGCCCACCGTGCTCCTGCGGGAGCTGGACGTTCACCGAGAGCTGGTGGGTGACCTGGCTCTTCCCGGCGCCGAACTCGCCGTACACCTCCGTGATGGACTGGGTCTCGACGCCGCCGCCCAGCAGGTCGTCCAGCTCGTCGATGATGAACTGGAGCTTCCCGATTTCCTCGCGTCGGGTCAGTACGTCGGCGCCGGTCTCGAAGCCGCCGATGTCGGCGGCGTCACGCGCGGCGTTGATGATATCGGAGGCAGAGGACTCACCCACGTCGGCCTTGTTCGAGAGCTCGGCGGGGCTCGCGACGGCGATGCTCTGGTACGAATCGTAGCCGTTGTCCTTGAGTTTCTCCGCGGTCGCGGGTCCGACACCGGGCAGGTCCTCCAGGTCAGCAGTCGTCGACATATCCAGGGGTTGTGCCCCCCGTCATATAAAGTCTCGTCAACAGGTAGGTGAAAGTGAAATCGCGAGACGTGACCGTGGTTGTCCGGAGGCGGAGACGAGGGTTCAGGTGGGAAGCCAGCAGGGTGCGGAAGTCATCGCGGATATCCGGGGAATCGCCGTCCCGAGACCGAGACCGACCGAACGGACCGTGTCGTAGAAGTACGGCTGGTGCGGTTATCCGGGAGAGATAGTTCAGGCGATAGACGGTTACACGAGGATATCAACCTCGTAGCCGTGTGCCTCCAGTGCGTCGACCAGTTCCACGACGTGCTCGTGGCCACGGGTCTCCAGGTCCAGTTTCACGTCGGCGGCGTTCATCTCGATGTCCCGCGAGGTGCGGTCGTGCTGGATGGCGTAGATGTTCGCGCGGGCCCCCGCGATGACCTCGATGAGCTGTTCGAGCGCCCCGGGGCGGTCCTTCAGCACCGTCCGGAGCCGGAGGTAGCGCCCCGACTCAACGAGCCCGCGCATGATGACCGTCGTGAGCACGTTCAGGTCGATGTTCCCCCCACAGAGCGCGGTGACGACGGTCTCGTCGTCCTCGTAGTCGAACGCCCGCTCGACCACCGCCGCCAGCGGGACCGCCCCGGCCCCCTCCACGAGCGTCTTCGACCGTTCGAGGAGCGCGACCAGCGCGTTCGCCGTCTCGGCGTCGGTCACCGTCACGACCTCGTCGACGCGCTCCTCGATGATGGGGAACGTCTTCTCACCGGTCTTGCGGACCGCGATACCGTCGGAGATGGTGTCGACCCGGTCTCGCTCGACGGGTTCGCCCTTCCGGAGCGACTCGGCCACCGCCGAGGCGCCCTCGGCCTGCACGCCGACGACGCGCGCGTCCGTCTCGGCCTTCAGCACGGTCGCGATACCGCTGATGAGTCCGCCGCCGCCGATGGGGACGACGACGGTATCGAGGGCCGGCAGCGCCTCGACCATCTCAAGCCCGATGGTCCCTTGCCCGGCCATCACGTCGTAGTCGTCGAACGCGTGGATGTAGGTCCGGCCCTCCTCGTGCTCGAGTTCGTGTGCGTGCTCTGCGGCCGCGTCGTAGTCGGCGCCCGCCAGCACCACCTCGGCACCGTACGAGCGGGTCGCGTTGATCTTCGAGATGGGTGCCTGCTCGGGCATCACCACCTTCGCGTCGACGCCCTCGGTCGTCGCCGCCAGCGCCACGCCCTGCGCATGGTTCCCGGCGCTCGCGGTCACGACGCCAGCCTCGCGGTCGGCCTCGGAGAGCAGGCGGATCTTGTTGAGCGCCCCGCGTATCTTGAACGCCCCCGTCCGCTGGAAGTTCTCCAGTTTGAGGTGGACGTCGGCGCCAGTCCGCTGGGAGAAGGTGTACGAGTGGTCGAGCGGGGTCCGCCGGACCACGTCCTCGATGCGGTCCCGGGCCGCCCGCACGTCCTCGATATCGAGCATGCTCGGGCTACCGGGTCACGGGAGTTGTAGTTTCGGCCAGGGAGGGGCGACCCGCGGACGGCCCCACACCGGCGCTGCCGCTGGCGGACGGTGAGTGCTTCGGGGAAGCGGAGCGGGAGCCGCCCCGACCACCCCGGGAGCAAGGGAGCGTGTGTGCACTCGGATAGATGCCGTGAGGGAGGATAAACGCCCGCCGTCCGCGGTGAAAGTGAAAACCGTACGAGGGAGGCGTGTCTGACGGGGCGAACGTCAGACATCCCGTGCGGCAGCCCGCTACCGCTCGCCGCAAAGCGACTCGTCTAGAACACGGAGTCAGCCGTCGCCGCGCCGACGACGCTGAATATGGCGCCGATACTGACGGCGTAGGCGGTGACCAGCGGCCACTCCGCGACAGGGATACCCAGTCCCGAGAGGAACGTCTCGGGAGCGCCGAACGCCAGCGCGAGCACGAGTACGGAGCCAAAGGAGACGAGCATCAGCGAGATGAACCGGGCCGGAACCCCGGCGACCTCCGTCTCACGGTCAGGGTCACGGTCGTCGGCCTGATACAGCGCGCCGTAGCCGATGGCGAAGACGATGCCGACGGTGAGCAGGGCCTGCCAGACGGACATGCTCACGGCGAGCACCCACACCTCCTCGGTGACGACGAACGGGCCAGCGAGCAGGAACCCGCCGACGACCTGCTGGGCGATGTCGGCGGTCCTGAACCGGCGCGAGGGTCCGACCATGTCGCGCAACTGAACGCCGGCAGTCAAAACCCCCGGGGTCCACCCGGGCAGCCGTCGACCGGTGCCCCGGCTACTCCGGGGCGACCCCGACGGTCAGCAGGGTCCCCAGTTCGCGGTACCGTTCGACCATCGCCGCACGCGTGTCGAACGCCTCCGTCGGGAACTCCGCCTCGGGTGGAATCTCGGTCTCCCGGTCCGGAACGTTGTCCTGCTCGGCGACGAAGAAACCGGCCTCCCGGAACGCCTCGCGGTACTCCTGTCTGTCCCAGCGGGTCATCTCGATGGCGATGTTCTCCTGCCAGCCGTGTGAGTGGACGTTCTCCTCGTAGTAGTTCACCGCACAGAAGAACGTGCCACCCGGGCGGAGGACCCGCCGGAGTTCACGGAGCGTCCGGAGCGGGTCGGAGGCATAGTAGAAGGCCTCCATGGAGAAGGCGTGGTCGACGGAATCGGTCGCGAACGGGAGCGCATCGAAGTCGCCCCGGACGTAACCGACCCGACTGTCGTCGGTGTACGAGCGGGCGTTCCGCAGCATCTCGGGGGATGCATCGAGCCCGTAGCCTCGGCCCGCTCCCTTCGTCTCCCGGAGCGCCCGCAGCGCGTACCCGGACCCTGTCCCGAGGTCGACCACCGTCTCCCCCTCCTCGACGGGCATCCGTGCCAGGACGTGTTTCGCGGTGTGCCAGTGGCGGTCCTCCATCCCCCTGTCGCGGCCGTCGGCGGCCCAGGCGTCGAACTCCTCGCGAACGCTCATACGCACTCCAGCAGGGTACGCCAGTTACGCTCTTCGAGAGGCCGCCGACACCGATACCCGGGCGCCGCTACTCGAGGAGGACGAAGCAGGAGAGCAGTCCCACTCCCTCGCGCGACGCCTCGATGTGGCCACCCCGGACGCTGGGGACATCCGCATCGTCGACGAGGACCTCGGAGAGCGTCCGTTCCAGGCGCTGGAACGCGCCCAGCGTGAGGTCATCGCCCGCGACGAGGTAGGCCAGCCAGCCCTGCGGGGACGACGAGAGTGGAAGCCCCGCGCCGTCGTAGCAGGTCCGAAGCGAGGCCTCGACGGCGTCTCGGTCAGGTGGGGAGCGGCCGAGGGGAGCGTCGTAGTCGAGCGTCGCGACGACCGGGACTGCGACGTGACCTGCGGCGAACAGGTCGTGAAGCGTCGCGAGGTCGACCGGGAACGCCATCGAACTGGACGTCGACCCGAGCACCGCGGACACCAGCTGGTCGGTCACGGCGGCGACGGGCGGCTGTCCCGACCCGGCTCCCGGAGCTGGAGGGAGTTGCCCCGGGTCGACGGGAACCAGGCAGTCCGCGGTCGACCGGAGCATGGTGAGCGCATTCCGGACGGGCGAGTCAATCGGGCCCGCCGGCAGCGTCGGGATGACGACCGTCGGGACGTCCTCCCGTGCCGCGAGCGCGGTCGTCCGGCGGAGGAGGCGGCGGGCAGTAGAGTCACCCAGCGCCCCGGTGAGCACGTGGATATCGGCGGCCTCGACGAGCGACACCAGTCGGTCGGGTGGGGCCGTCGTGGACGCTGCCCGTGTCGGGGGGTCGTCGGTCGCCGGTACCTCCCACACCAGCGCGTCGTCGATGTCGTGGACGCGGGGAGGGTCGTCGCTATCGCCCGACAGGGCTACCGACATCAGGACGGTCTCCCGGGAATCGTCTGCCGCTCTGTAGTCCGACGTAATCCTGCCGACCCGTTCGCCGCCGGTCGCACCGCACCCGATGACTGCCGCTCGCGGCGGGCCGAACTCCGTCGACGGTGCATCCTGCTCGACCGTCCGGCGCTCGGCCTCGGCGTGGTCGAGCGCGGCCTCGACGAGCCCCTCCATGCCCCTCCTCGTCGTGCCTGCCGCTTCAAGCTTCGTCGGACGCTGGAATGACACTCCCTCGACACCCCCCAGCTACGGGTGCCACCTGCACCGGGCTCCCCGAGGTGGTGACGGATGTGGCCGCAAGTTCGGGCGTTGCCTCAGGGCCGGAGCGACGGCCCGGACCGATTCTGACCGTACCGTTAACTATCCGTGGGCGGGACACTCGAGACGAACTGGTAGATGTCCCACGGTGAACGTGAGCCCGCGGCGGAGCTCGGACTGCTCGACGCGACGATGATCGGGATGGGGGCGATGATCGGCGCCGGCATCTTCGTGTTGACGGGGCTAGCTGCGGAACTCTCCGGACCGGCAGCCATCCTGGTCTTCGCCCTGAACGGGGCCGTCACCGCCTTCACGGGCCTCTCCTACGCGGAGTTGGCCTCCGCGATTCCCAAGAGCGGCGGCGGCTACGCCTTCGTCCGGGAGATCTTCGACGACCTGCCGTCGTTCGTGATGGGGTGGATGCTGTGGTTCGCCTACATGATCGCCGGCGGCCTGTACGCGCTGGGGTTCGCGCCGAACTTCCTCGAGCTCCTCCACGTCTACGGCTACGTCCCGCCGCCGGGCGAGGTGGGGGCCGTCGCGCTCCCGCTGCTGCCGGCGATTCCGGCGACGGTGGCGCTGGCGTTCGGCGCGGTCCTCGTGCTGGTGCTCGTGAACGCCGTCTCGACCGCGGCAAGCGGCAGCGTCGAGACGATATTCACCATCGTCAAGGTGAGTATCCTCGTCATCTTCGTCGCCTTCGGCTTCCTGTCGGCGGGTGGCGGCGGGGAGACGAGCTTCACGTTCCAGAACTTCGACCCGCTGTTCACCGGCGATGGGGGCGCGCTCAGCATCCTCCCGGCGATGGGGCTGACGTTCATCGCCTTCGAGGGGTACGACCTCATCACCACCGTCACCGAGGAGGTGAAGAACCCCCGCGAGAACATCCCGAAGGCCATCTTCGCGAGTCTGGCGGTGACGGTCGTGGTCTACCTGCTCGTCGTGACGGTCGCCATCGGCACCCTCGGAGCGGAGGGGCTCGCGGCGGCCGGCGAGGCCGGTATCGCCGAGGCGGCGACCTCGTTCATGCCGAAGGGGCTCCCGGTCATCCAGAACGGGGGCGCGGTCATCGTCTTCGGCGCCGTCTTCTCGACCATCACGGCGCTGAACGCCGTCGTCATCGCCTCCTCGCGGGTCGCGTTCTCGATGGGACGGGAGGGCCAGTTGCTCCCCCGATTCGGCCACATCCACCACCGCTTCGGGACGCCGTTCCTCGCGATTCTCGGCAGCGCTCTCGTGATGCTCGGCTCCGTCGTGCTCCCGACGAAGAGCGCGGGGAACATGTCCAGCCTGTTCTTCCTGCTCTCCTTCATCGTGGTCAACGGCGCCCTCATCAAACTGCGACGGGAGCGCCCGGACATGCGCCGACCGTACGAGGTCCCGTACTATCCGGTGACGCCGGTGCTGGCCATCGGCCTGAATCTCCTGCTCACCGTGGTCCTCGTGGAGTACCTCTTCCGGACCGACCTGCTGGCACTGGCGCTGAGTATCGGCTGGATCGTCCTCGGAGTGGTCGGGTACTACGCGCTCGAGCGCCGCCCGGAGGTGGCAACCGGGGACGCAGGCCCCCCCGAACCGACCCCGTCGGACCCGGAGGATGATTAGCCATGCCGTACAGAGGTGACGCATGAACGGGGACCTGCGTGTCGTCGTGGTCGGAAGTGGGCGGGTCGGACTGCGGGTAACCCGGCTGCTCGACGCCCGCGGCCACGATGTCGTGATGGTCGAACGGAACCCGGACCGCGTCGAGCGCGTCCTCGACGCCTACGTCGCGACGGTCATCGAAGGGGACGCCACACATCCGTCGGTCCTGGAGCAGGTCGACCTCGACCGCGCGGACGTGGTGGCGACGATGACCGACACGATGGGGACGAACCTCTCGGTGGCACTGCTGGCCCAGCGGCTCGCACCCGACGTCCGGACGGTGATGCGTGTCGTCGACGGCAACATCGAGGAGTACGAGGACTACGCCGACGCGCTGGTCTTCCCCGAGCGCGCTGGCGCGACCGCCGCCATCAACGCCGTCCTCGGGGGCGATGTCCGCACCGTCGAGAACCTCCCCGGTGAGCTGGAGATCATCGAGATGACCGTCAGCGAGGGCGCACCCGTCGCGGGCAAGACCCTGCAGGAGGTGTCGCTCCCGCGGGGCAGTCTCGTGGTGTCGGGTGCCGCGGGGCACGCCGTCGCGGCGTCCGACACGCGGCTGGAGCCCGGTCACGGCTACCTCGTCGCCGTCGAGAACGAGGTCGCCGACGAGGTCACACGGCTGTTCCGGGGCTGAACGCGGCCGACGACGCGACGCACGGCCCGCGTTCAGACCGAGCGCGCCAGCCGCTCGCCCGCCTCGATGCGCACGTCCAGCGTGTTCTCCGGTGGCGCCAGCGGACAGGCGAAGGCCTCGTTGTAGACGCAGAACGGGTGGTACGCGAGGTTGAAGTCCAGCGGCAGTGCGTCGGCCTCGGCGAGGTCACCCTCCACCTCGAACTCCATGTACCGGCCCGCGCCGTACGTCGTATCGCCGGTCGTGCCGTCCCGGAACGGGACGAACAGTGTCGTGGTGTCGTCCTCACCGGAGTGGTCGTGTGGGTCAGCCTGCTCGTAGCCGTACAGCTCCTGTTCCTCGCCGTCGAGTTCGAAGACGAGTTTCGCCACGCGCTCGTACTGCTGGGGCTCGCCCTGCGTCATCTCCAGTTCGATGGTGTCCTCGCCCTCTGCGGGTTCGACCCGCGCCGCCACGCGGAACGAGGGGTCCGGGTCGTAGTAGGTCAGCCCCTCGAACTCCTCGCGGTCGGCCTCCGGGATGGGCGACTGCCGGTGCTCGGCGAAGAACTGGTCCTTCTCGGCGCGGTACTCCTCGAGCTCGCTGGCCCACGCGTCGGCGTCGAAATCGGCGTCGTCGATGCTCATACCGGGGGTTGGGTCGGCGGACGGGTAAACCGTCGGCTCGTGGACGGTCGGGTGAGGTAGTGCGGAGACGTGAATAACCAGCAATATCCCATCGAAAGAGCACCAATAACTGAACAAAACTGCAATAAAGAAATATATTATGGGAATATTCAATCGGTTCGAGGGATACTCAGAATAAATCGCAAACCCAGCGTCTCCAGCGGCGTCGTGTTACCGGAACCCCCCGCTCGGTCCAATCAGCAGTTGGTCGTCGGGCCGACAGCCGCCGAAAACGTATAACCGACGAGGCAGCATAGACCACCTATGAGCATCACTCGTGACGAGGATGTCCTCGGCGGCGAACCCCGCATCGAGGGAACACGCGTCGGAGTTCGCCACATCGCGGCACGGGTGATCGATGGCGGCCAGTCCCCCGCGTACGTCGCCGACCAGCTGGACCTCTCGCTGGCAGTGGTCTACGAGTCACTCTCGTACTACTACGAGCACATCGACGAGATGCGGGAGTTCGAACGGGAGAACAGCGACGCGTTCGAGCGCGTCCGGGAATCGTCGCTGAAACCGAAAGAACCAGTGCAGTGACGGCGGCGCGGCTTCTCCTCGACGAACACGTCGGTCGCGTCTTCGAGCGGCTACTCCACGAGCGGGGGCACGACGTCGACCAGGCCAAGGACCGCTTCGGTGAACACACGAGCGACACCGAACTGCTGGAGTGGTGTGGCGAGCACGGCAGAGTTCTCCTGACGAACAACGCGAAGGATTTCGAGCGCCTGCACCGCGAGCACGACCACGCGGGAATACTGCTGTACTACGAGCAGACGCTCCCGGACACCGACCCAGAGGGGCTTGCTCGTGCGGTTGACGCGGTCTTCGACCAGTACGGAACGGACGGCGTCGAGAACGAGCTCGTCGAACTCGACGAGTGGCACGACTGGCTCCAGCGGTAGCGCCCGACACGCCTACTCCGACTCATCTAGCAGCCGCTTCAGCTCGGACAGCTGGTTCAGCGCCTCCAGCGGCGTCGTGTTCCCGAGGTCGACGGCGTCCAGTTCCGCGACCAGCCGCTCGACATCGTGGCCGCCGTCGCCGGAGACGGTGCCAGTTCCACCCGAAACGGGAGCGTTCGTGGACGACCCCCCCGTTCCACCTGAAGCCGACCCCCCGGAGGCACCGAACCCGGCCGCTGCGCCCCCGGAGTCACCGCCCTCGGGCCGCCCACCACCAGTCTCCCGCGCCAGCAGTTCGTGTGCGCGCTCGACCACCTGTTCGGGCACCCCGGCGGCGTCCGCCACCTCCACGCCGTAGGAGGCGGTCGACGCGCCGGGCTGGAGGTCGTGGCGGAAGACGACCTCGCCGTCGCGCTCGGTCGCCGGGAAGTGGCGATTGACGGCCTCGGGCAACTCGGCGGCGAGTTCGGTCAGGTCGTGATGATGGGTGGCGAACAGGACCGTCGCGCCCACCTCGTCGTGGAGGTACTCCGTGACGGCCCGGGCGAGCGCGAAGCCGTCGGCGGTCGAGGTGCCCCGGCCCACCTCGTCCAGCAGGACGAGCGAGCGCGACGTGGCGGCGCGGAGGATGTCGGCCACCTCGGTCATCTCGACCATGAACGTCGAGCGCCCGCCCGCGATATCGTCGCTGGCGCCGACGCGGGTGAACACGCGGTCAACGACGGGCAGTCGGGCCGCGCGGGCGGGCACGAACGACCCGACCTGCGCCAGCACGCTGATGAGCGCGACCTGGCGCATGTACGTCGACTTCCCGCTCATGTTCGGGCCCGTAATGACGGCGATGGTGCCGGGGTCGAGGTCGGTCCCGTTCGGGACGAACCGCTCCTCGGCGCGCTCGACGACGGGGTGGCGACCGGCCTCGATGTCGAAGCGGTCGGCGCCGACCTCGGGGCGCGTGTAGCCGTGTTCGGCCGCGACCGTCGCCAGCGCCACCAGCGCGTCGAGGTCCGCGAGCGCCGACGCGAGCCCCTGGATGCGCTCGGCCTCGGCCGCGACGTCGCCGCGCAACTCGCGGAACAGCTCGTACTCCAGGTCGTCGGCGCGGTCCTCGGCGCGGAGAATCTCGTCCTCGCGCTCCTTCAGGTCGGGCGTGACGAACCGTTCGGCGTTCTTCAGCGTCTGCCGGCGCTGGTACTCCTCGGGAACCGCATCGAGGTTCGCCTTCGTCACCTCGATGTAGTAGCCGTGGACCTGGTTGTGCCCGACCTTCAGCGAGTCGACGCCGGTCCGCTCGCGCTCGCTCGCTTCGAGGTCGTCGATCCACTGCTTGCCCTCGCGCTCGGTCGCGCGCAGCTCGTCCAGCCGGTCGTCGTACCCCTCCCGGACGACGCCGCCCTCGGTCAGTTCCGGTGGCGGGTCCTCCCGGACGGCGGTGGCGATGGCCTCGCGCACGTCGGCCACGGGGTCGAGCCGCTCCCGAAGCCGGCGGACCGGCTCGCTCTCGGCGTCCGCGAGGGCGTCCCGGAGGTCGGGGACGACCGCGAGC
This sequence comes from Haloglomus salinum, assembly GCF_024298825.1. Classification (NCBI taxonomy): domain Archaea; kingdom Methanobacteriati; phylum Methanobacteriota; class Halobacteria; order Halobacteriales; family Natronomonadaceae; genus Haloglomus; species Haloglomus salinum. Next base: position 1,624,380 of record NZ_CP101153.1, on the reverse strand, counting down.
GTGTCGTGGAGCGACCGGAGGTCCCGGGCATTCGCCCGACTCCGCGAGACGCGTGCGACGAGCCGCTCGATGTCGTAGACGTCGGCCAGCCGCTCGTGCAACCGTTCGCGGGTGCGGACGTCGGTCAGGAACTCCTCGACGGCGTCCTGGCGCGCCTCGATGCGCTCCGTATCGAGCAGCGGCCGCCGGAGCCAGTCCGTCAGTTCTCGCCGCCCGAGCGCACAGGCCGTCTCGTCCAGCACGTCCGCGAGTGCGGTCCCGGCGGCGCCGTGGACGTGCCGGGGCTCGAACAGCTCCAGCGACCGGACCGCGACCGCATCCAGCAGCATGTACTCGCGGGGGTCGTACCGGGTGAGGTGGTTGAGGTAGTCCAGTCGCGGCTCCGCGGGCACGTCGCCGGGGTCCAGCCCCGTCTCATCGACCTCGCCGTCGTCGACGGCGCCGGCGCCCTCCTGGTACCCGCCGCGGGTGTACTCGGCGTACGCGAGCAGGGCGCCGCACGAGCGGGTCTCGGCCGCGCTCGCGAGCGAGTCGCTTTCCTCCGAGAAGTAGGTCCCCACGCGCTCGCGGGCGACCGCCGTCTCGAACGCGACCGGGTCATAGCGGGTCACCATCGCCTCCGCGGGGAACGCCTCGCGAACGTCTGGCGCCTCGACCGCGGGGCCGACGACGACCTCGCTGGGAACGAACCGGCCGGCCTCGTCGGCGACCGCGTCCAGCGAGCGCAGGCCGGTCGCGTAGAAGTCACCCGTCGACACGTCAAGCAGCGCGAGGCCGTACGTGCGGCCGCCCGCGACGCCGTCGGCGTCATCCTCGACGGCCAGCGCCGCGACGAAGTTGTTGTCCGCGCCCCGCAGGAGTTCCGTCTCGGTGAGGGTGCCCGGCGTGACCACCCTGGTGACGGCCCGTTCGACACAGCCCGACGCCTCCTCGGGGGCCTCGACCTGGTCCGCGACGGCGACGCGGTAGCCCGCATCCAGCAGCGTCTCGATGTAGCTCTCGGCGCTGTCGATGGGGATGCCGGCCATCGGATACCGGCCGGTGGAGTCCTCGCGCTTGGTGAGCGTGATCTCGCAGAGCCGCGCGGTGGTCTCGGCCGCCTCGCAGAACGTCTCGTAGAAGTCGCCCACCTGGAACAGGACGAGCGAGTCCTCGTAGCGGGCACAGAGCTCGTAGTACTGGCTCAGCATCGGCGTCAGCTCCTCGGGGTCCATCCCGTCGGGCGCGCCCAGCGCCGGGTCCGTGGCGGCCTCGGCATCGCCCCGGGGCGACTTCTCGGTCTCACCGCCGTCCGGAGCCCCGTCGGCGTCCCCGTCCGGAGCCCCGTCGGGCTCCCCGTCCCGGTCCGTGCCGGCGTCCTCGTCCATGGCCGTCCCGTCCGTGCCCGGCCGGGAAATAGCCGACGGACCGGCGGCCGTGGCAGACCCGTGCCACCCCGTCTCGTGAGAGGCGTGGACACGGCCGTATCGGGGATAAAACCCCGTAGAACTGCCGGCTGAAGCCTTTTGCAACAGGACCGTCATTGGTGGGTATGACCGAGCACGACGTGGCCCAGCCGGCCACGGATGGTGGGACTGCGGATGCGGATGCGGACGCGGACACCGGGGACGGCACGGCGCCGGAGCCGGCGCCCGCACAGGACCGACGCGACGACTTCGTGCCCGAGGGGATGCCGCGACCGGGTCCGGACGCGCTGTACGGGGAGAATCCGACGCCGCCGGTGCTGCAGAACGGGCCGGGCTGGGAGGCCGAGCCGCTGCTCGTCTCCGGTACCGACGCGTACGCCGACGGGGAGTACCTCTACCAGGACTACGTCTTCGACGACCACGGCGCCGACGTGACGCCGATGTACGCCGAGCCACCCGAGGGGGCGAAAGCGGTCGGCGGGGTCTACCAGCAGCCGACGGGCGACTACTACTACCCACGCGACGAGGACCGCTACGCGTACAACGCCGCCGACCTCGTGGAGTTCCGCGCCCGACCGACGGACGAGGGTGTCGCCTACCGCATCACGCTGAACACGATGCGCACCGAGGACGCCGCGGCGGTCGCCATCGGCATCGACACCTCCGGCGAGGGGGCCCCCGAGCGCGGCACGACCGACTGGGGCTACGGCCTCGGCAAGCTGGGCGCCCCAGTCGACCACACGCTCGTGACGTGGGGGACCGGCGCCGAACTCGACGGCGAGCCCCTCTCGGAGGAGCGGGTCGTCGTCGACACGGACCGCAACCAGATCGAGGTCGAGGTTCCGCTCGAGCCGGGCACGGAGACCTGGCGCCACTACTGCGCCGTCGGGCTCTGGGACCGCGAGCGCGAGGGGTTCAAGCAGGTGAACACGGCCGTCGACGACGAGTACCCGGGCGGCGGCGAGGGGGCCGAGGACCTCCCACCCGTGTTCAACGTCGGCTTCCGCTTCGACGAGCCGATGGACCGGAACGTCGAAGCCGAGAACCTCCTCCCGCGGCTGGCGGCGATGGGGCTGGACCTGCCCGGCACGCTCCTCGGGGAGTTGCAGGAGCCCCAGCGCCTGCTCGGCCGCGTGCAGGGCATCGGCGATGCGCTGGGCGACACCATCCGTGACCCGCTCGGCGGGAACCCGTTCGACCCGCTCGGCCTGGCCGACGACGTGAGCGACGTCTTCGGCGACCTCGACGGCTACCCACGCGTGTTCGGCCACGGCAACTGGCGCGAGACCGGCCAGGCGTTCGCGCTCCGTGACCGCGACATCTCCGCGTTCCACGCCGATATCGACTTCGGCAAACTGGCCGACGCGGTGACCGAGCGTGAACTCCCGACGGGTGGGTACCACAGCTTCCTCTATCCCTCGCGCCACGAGTTCGACCACGACGGCGTCGACCCCCACCGGAACGTCTTCTACGGCCGCCTCCAGCCGTACAGCGCCTACATCCCCGAGGACTACGACCACGACGACCCCGAGCCGGCGCCGCTGGCGCTCCTGTTGCACTCGCTGGGTTGCTGTTACAACCAGTACGCGACGTTCATGCCCAACTACGTGAAGGGGTTCGCCGAGGAGTACGGCGCCATCGTGATGACCCCACAGGCCCGCGGCCCGGCGCTGTGGTACCAGCGCCAGGCCGAGCTCGACGTGTTCGAGGCGATGCGGGACCTCCGCGGGCGGTACGAGGTCGACATGGACCGGGTGACGGTGTCGGGCTACTCGATGGGCGGCTACGGTGTTCACCTCCTCACTGGGAAGCACCCGGACGTGTTCGCGCGGGGCTTCTCCATCGTCGGCACCCCCTCCGAGGACCCACTGGAGGGGCCGACGAACAGCATGCTGGAGACACCCGCGGAGATCATGACGGGCCTGTTCGGCGGCGAGGACGGCGGCGACCTCATCACCGTCTTCGGCGACAAGCCCGAGGACGCACTCCGCCTGACCGACAACCTCCGGCACGTCCCGATGCTGCTGTGGAACGGGGTCGTGGACCCGCTCGTGCCCATCCTCGGCCCGGCGAACTACGCCCGCCGGATGGACGAGTTCGACTATCGGCACCGCATCGACGTGTTCCCCGGCGGGACACACATGATACTGGCCGCGTGCGACGAGTGGAGCGGCGGCCCGGAGTACGTCGCCGAGGGCCACCGCGAGGCCGAACCGAAGCGGGTCACGTACAAACACGTCCCCGAGTTCGACTACCCCGAGTTCGGCCTGGTCCACGACGGGGCCTACTGGGTGGACGGCATCACCGCTCACGAGGAGTTCTCCAGCGGCCGCGTCGACGCCATCACGCTGGCCGAGGGGTACGAAGCGCCACACGTGAAGCATTTCAACTGGACCGGGAGCCAGCCCCAGCCCCACGTCACCCGCGGCGTCGAGTGGGTCGACCCGGACGAGGTGGACGGGGACGGCGAGCGCAACCTCGCCGACGACGACGAGCGCGACGGCCACGAGCGCTACGCGCCCGCCAACGCCCTCAACATCACGTGCTGGGGGGTCGAGGAGGTCACGGTCCACATGGAGGGGGCGAAGCTCGACCCCACCGAGGAGCTGCGCATCGACTACCGCGCGAGCAACGAGACGACGGTCGTCCTCGCCAGTGCCGAGGGCGAGCGCGAGGTCACGCTTCCCGAGGACCGCGACGGCGCGACCACGACGGTCGACCCCATCGCGTGAGCGGGAGCCATCCCGCCCCGACCGGCGCCACGATATAAACCCACCGTCGGGAACAAGGAAACAGGTTTACAGTTGCGTACGTAAAGGGACGGCTATGTCCGAGGACCACGGCGACTCGGCCGAGTTGCCGACCACCTCACCGCGGCCGGGGCCGGACGCGCTGTACGGGTCGAACCCGACCCCGCCGCCGCTGGAGAACGGCCCCGGCTGGGAGGCCGACCCGCTACTCGTCTGTGGCGCCGCCGCGTACGACGACGGCGAGTACCTCTACCAGGATTACGTCTTCGACGACCACGGTGCCGACCAGCGCTCCGTGCTGTCGCGCGCGCCGCAGAACACCCAGAGCGCCTACGGGAGCTTCTCGCCGGCCACCGGCGACCTGTTCTACCCCAACGACCACCACCGCTACGCGTTCAACTGCGCGGACCTGCTGGAGTTCCGCGCCCGGGTCGACGCCGACCCGGACGAGGGCGACGAGATCGTCTACCGCTTCACGCTGAACGCGATGGCCGAACCCGACCTGACCGCCGTCGCGGTCGGCATCGACACGACGGCGTCGGGTGGCCCCGTCGACGGGTCGAGCGACTGGGGGTACGGCCTGGGCGACCTGGGCGCCCCCGCCGACCACGTCCTCGTGACGTGGGGCACCGGCGCCGAGCTGGACGGCGAGCGTCTCGACGACGACCGCGTCAGTGTCGACGTCGAGCGCAACCAGATCGAGGTCCGGGTCCCGCTGGACCCGGGCGTCGAGACCTGGCGCCACTACTGCGTGACGGGGCTGTGGGACCCCGACGGGGAGCAGTTCAAACAGCCCCGCGAGAACCCGACCGACGACCTGCCCGGTGGCGCCCGGCCCTCCTCGAATCCCCCGCCGGTGTTCAACGTGGGGTTCCGGTTCGACGAGCCGCTCCAGGAGGAGGAGCTGAACCTGCTGGGATTGAGCCAGGCGTTCCGGAACGTGCTGGTGGGTGGGCTCCCACGGCTCCTGACGGGAACGCTGAGCCGGGTGACCCCCATCCCGGGGCTGGACTCGGCGGTCGACGAGGTGACAGCCGCACTGGACGGCGAACTCCCGCGGACCATCGGCCGGGGGAACTGGCGCGAGTACGGCCAGGCCCGCGCCCTGGCCGAGCGGGACATCTCGCGGTTCCACACGGACCTTGACTTCGCCAAACTGCGCTCGGGGCTGGACGACAGCCGCGTCCCGAAGACGGGCTACCTGACGCTGCTGTACCCCTCCCGGTACGACTACGGCCGCCAGGGGACCGACCCCTACAACGACGTGTTCTGGGGCCGGCTCCAGCCGTACGGCGCGTACGTCCCGCCCGAGCACGACCCCGACGAACCAGCGCCGATGACGCTGATGCTGCACTCGCTGGGCTGTAACTACAACGAGTACAGCGTCTTCATGCCCGGGCTCGTCGAGAGCATCGCGAAAGAGCAGGACGGCATCGTCCTGATGCCACAGGCCCGGGGGCCGGGGCGCTGGTACCGCAAGGAGGGCGAGGTCGACGTGTTCGAGGCGTGGCGCGACCTCGAGACGCGCTACGAGATCGACCGCGACCAGGTGACGGTGTCGGGCTACTCGATGGGCGGGTTCGGCACGCAGATCCTCTCGGCGAAGTACCCCGACCTGTTCGCGCGGGGCTTCTCGGTCGTGGCGCCGCCCTCCGAGGACCCGCTGGAGGGGCCCTCGTCCGGGCTCGTCCAGTCGCCGCCGCTGTTGACCCAGGGCCTGCTCGGCGGACGGGGCGGCGGGGAGTTCCTCACCCTCTTTACCACCCACCAGGAGAACGCGATGGAGCTCTCGGACAACCTCCGGCACATCCCGATGTTGCTGTGGAACGGCGGCATCGACGAGCTGGTGCCGGTGCTGGGGCCCATCAACTACAGCCGGAAGCTCAAGGAACACGGCTACCGCCACCAGCTCGATATCTTCCCGGCGGCGGGCCACCTGATGCTCGCGGTCCGTGACCAGTGGAACCGGGCCCCCGAGTTCCTCGCCCGCGGCCACGTCAAGCGCGGTCCGACACGGGTCACCTACCGGCGCGACCCCGAGTTCGACGAGCCCGCGCTCGGCCTCGCCCACGACAAGGCCTACTGGGTGAGCGACATCCGCGTCCGCGACCAGGAGGAAGGCGGCCTCGTGGACGCCCATTCGCTGGCCGAGGGGTACGACAAGGCGGTCTCCGAGAGCTTCCGGGAGACCGGCAGCAACCCGCAGACCCGCATCACGAAGGGCACCAAGTGGGTCGACTTCGAGCACGTCCACGACGAGGCCAACGAGCTCCACATCAAGCTGGAGAACGTCGACGCCGTCACGCTGTGGATCGAGGAGGCCGGGCTGGAACCGGACGAGGACCTCACACTCATCGTCCGGAGCGACGGGCTCGCCGAGCTGATGCTCGCGGGCTCGTTCGGCCGGGAGACAGTCGAGGTGGTCGAGGGCGACACCACCATCGACCTCGGCCCGCTCGTGAACCCTCACCCCGACGACGCCGGTACGGCCGGGCAGCCCGGCGAAGCCGACTAGCGCCCGACCCGAGCTGGTACTCCTTCCTCGATTGACGGAGACGAGACCGGAGTCGCTCGGTGTCCCCCATCCAGCGTCGGCGGGCGGTTCCCGGCATCCGGGACCCACCCCTACACTTTCGGCCCCGGCCATCGGTAGTCCGGCCATGTACGACACCATCCTGGTCCCGACCGACGGGAGCGAGGCGGCCACGGCCGCGCTGGACCACGCCGCCGAACTGGCTGCCGACCACGACGCCGCGGTCCACCTGCTGTACGTCACGGAGTCGCCCGCCATCGCGCCGACACCGACCGCCGGGGACGTACTCGAGGAACTCGAACGGCACGGCGAGGACGTCGTCGACGAGGCCGCCGAGCGGCTGCGGAACCTGCGTGTCCACACCGCCGTCGCCCGCGGGTCGCCACACCGGGCCATCCTCGACTACACGAAGCGGAACGACATCGACCTCGTCGTGATGGGGACCCACGGCCGGACGGGCCTCTCACACGCGCTGCTGGGGAGCGTCGCCGAGCGCGTGGTCCGGCTCTCGCCGGCGCCGGTGCTGACGGTCCGGCACGCCGACGCCGCGGACGACGAGGAGGCGGCGTGACCTGACCCCGTAGACCGCTCCACATCGCTGGGGTCGCCGGTGACCGGCGGTCAGTCGCATCGGAACGTCTCGAGGTTGCGCGGCTGGTAGGTCGCCATCCCGAACTCCTCGTACAGCGCCGAGGAGAACTGGTTGGTCGCCGTCTCGTCGCCGTGGACACAGAGGACCCGCTCCGGGCGGTCGGACATCGTCCGGACGTAGTTCTCCAGCCCCTGCCGGTCGGCGTGGCCCGAGAACCCACTGACGTCCTCGACCTGGAGTTCGAGGGTGACCCGGGACTCCCCGCCGTCGTAGCGGGGGAGTCGCACGTCGCGTCGGCCCTGCTGGATGCGTCGCCCCATCGTGCCCTCGGCCTGGTAGCCGACGAAGACGAGGGTGTTGGCCGGGTCCGTGCCGAGCAGGTCGAGCCAGGAGAAGATGGGACCGCCGGTCACCATCCCCGAGGTCGAGAGGACGATCGCGGGCTCGCCGTCGGCGATCTCCTGGCGCTGGTCCGACCCACCGTCGACGTGCTGGAACTGGTCGGCCAGGAACGGGTTCTCGTCCTCGTAGAGGATGCGCTCGCGGAGCCCGTCACGCAGGTACTCGGGGTAGGCGGTGTGGATGGCGGTCGCCTCGCGAATCATCCCGTCGAGGTAGACCGGCACCGTCGGGAGGTCGCCGGTTCGCATCGCGTCGGCCAGGACGAGCAGCATCTCCTGGGAGCGCCCGACCGCGAACGCCGGGATGACGACCGTTCCGTCCCCGTCGAGCGTCTCGCCGATGATATCGACCAGCTTCCGCTCGGCGTCCTCCTGGTCGGTCGAGTAGTCGCCCCGGCGGCCGTAGGTCGACTCCATCACCAGCGTCTCCGAGCGGGGGAAGTCGTTGTCGGCGCCGTTGAACAGCCGGGTGTCCGTGTAGTGGATGTCGCCGGAGAAGACGACGTTGTGGAAGCCGTCGCCGACGTGGAAGTGTGCCGACGCGCTCCCGAGGATGTGACCGGCGTTGTGCAGCGTGAGCTTCACGTCCGGCGCGATGTCGGTCACGTCGCCGTACTCGACGGGGATGGTCCGCTTGAGCGCCTCCCGGACCATCAGGGAGTCGTAGGGGGGCGAACGGCCCTGTTTGGAGGCGACATCCAGGTAGTCGAGCTGGAGCAGTCCCATCAGGTCCCGTGTCGGCTCGGTGAGGTAGATCGGTCCGTCGTAGCCGTACTTGAACAGGATGGGGAGGAGCGCCGAGTGGTCCAGATGGGCGTGTGTCAGCACGACCGCGTCGATATCGGTCAGCGGCATCGCCTCCGGCGCCTGGAGGTAGGGGACCTCGCCCTCGGCGCCGGGCTTGTCGCCACAGTCGATGAGGATGCGCGTGTTGGCCGTGCTGAGGACGAAGCTGGCCCGTCCGACCTCCCGACAGCAGCCCAGCGTCGAGATGCGGACCCACTCCGGGTCCGACGAGCCGGTGTGGATGCTCTCGCCGACGCGCTGGAGGAACTCGCGGCGGTCGGCCCGCTCACGGGTGAGGTAGTTCCGGACGTTCGCGACGGTATCGGACTCCATCGGCGGGGTCCGGACGACCTCGACGGTCCAGCCAGCCTCGGAGGCGATCTGGCGTTTGGTCTCACCCCCACGGCCGATGACCAGTCCCGGCTTCTCGGCCTCGATCAGCACCTCGCCGGTCTCGGGGTGGAACTCGATGTCGCGCAGGCCAGCATCCTCGGGGAGGGCGTTCCTGATGATGGTCTCGGCCTCGCTCCGGGTGCTGCGGGCGTCCGCCGTCGGCCGGATGGTCAGGCGTTTCTGGAGGGTACTGGCCAGTCGACCGACGAGCCGGTCGTCCCTGGCGAACACGTCCGGCGTACTGGTGTAGACGACCAGCTCCGGGCCTTCGAACCGGATGTCGTCGAGGTCTGCGTCCGCGGGGAGTTCCTCGCGTAACTGCGTACGGTACTCACTGAGGGTTCCTTCGTGCATGGATAGGTGCGCCGTGCGAGGCCGCCAACCGGAGAAACGACGCCCTCGAACCGGGCGATACTGGCTTCTCCGCGGCCCCACATTATAACACTTTTGAGACGCGTGGTGGCTCCGGTGTGTCTCGGGGCCGCCCCGGAATCCGAACAGTCCCGTCCCGAGATTCGAACAGGCCGACCCCCAGCTCCGCCGAACGGGCTGGGGAGCAGCGGGCCACGGGGAGCGACGGATTCCGAGGGGTTGACACAGGGCGGGCGCCAGCGCCGGCGTATGCACGACGACGACCCGCCATCGGCCATCGTGGTCGGCGCCTCCTCGGGCATCGGGGAGGCGCTGGCCCGCGAGTTCGCCGCCCACGGCTACGAGGTCGGCCTGACAGCCCGCCGGCGCGAGAAGCTGGAGTTCATCGGGAACCAGCTCGACACGAAAGCCTACGTCGCGAAGATGGACGTGACCGACCTCGCGGACGCCCGCGAGGGGTTCCACGAGGTCGCCGACGCGATGGGCGACGTGGACGTGGTGGTGCTCTGTGCCGGCGTCGGCCGCGAGAACCGCGACCTCGACTGGGAGGTCGAGCGCGAGACCATCGACGTGAACGTCCGTGGGTTCACGGCGCTGGCGACGGCTGCGATGGACCGCTTCGAGAGCCAGGGCCACGGCCACCTCGTCGGCATCTCCTCGGTCGCCGCGCACATGGCCAACGGCGCCATCCCCGCGTACCCGGCGTCGAAGGCGTTCGTCTCGAACTACTGCGACAGCCTCCGCTACCGGGCCCGGAATCTGGACGCCGACGTGGACGTGACGACCATCGAGCCCGGCTTCGTCGACACGGAGATGGCCGGCGGGACCTTCTGGATGTGCTCGCCCGAAACCGCGGCCGCGCAGATATATCGGGCGGTCCGGCGGGGGAAGCGCCACGCGTACGTCACCCGGCGCTGGTGGCTGGTCGCGGGGCTCATCGGGCTTATGCCCGACGTGCTGAAGCGGCGGCTGTTCGCGTAGCGGCGCCGGCCGGGGGCGCGGGGACTGGTGGACCAGCTCCGGGGCCGCATCAACCGTCCGACGGACGGTCGACACCCCAGGTATCGCGGGCGGCAGACAGCGACTCGCCGGCGGTCTCGCCACGGTACCCGAGGAGATCGTCGTACCCGGTCTCGGACATGAGGATCGGGACGAACGGCTCGTCGGCCACGTACTCCTCAGTGGCACTCTGGGCGACGGTACTCCCCTCGGAGACTCGTTCGAAGTTCTCCACGAGTAGCTCGTAGTCGGGGCCGGACGGTTGCGAGACCGCGTCGGTCACCGTGTAGTAGGTCGAGTCGCCACCAGTCGGCTCCTCGGGGAGCACGTCGACCAGCCGGAGGAACGCCTCGACGATCCCGGTGGCGTTCTCCGTGGCCTCCTCGGTGAGCTGTCGCCCCGCCTCGATGCTGATGACGGGGGCAGCGGTCGGGAGCGACCCCTCGATACAGGGCGTCGGATCGACGATGTGCGGTATCGGAAGGCGTGCGGCCAGCTCCTGGACGGGGGGATACGACCGTGAGACGAACGCGATGGGGTCGTCGAAGGAGTGGGTCGAATGGATCGAGAGCACCGGACCACAGTCGTCGATCTCCGCGAGGAGCGCGGCCGCGAGCCGGCGTTCACGGGCCCCACTGTCGGGATCTCCGGGGAACACCCGGTTCATGTCGGCATCGAGGTAGCGACGGTGGCTGGCCACTGCGGGCGGGTTCGCCACCACGAGTTTCACCGGGCGCTGGAGGTCGGGGTTGGACTCGATCACCTGCCGCACGGCGCGAACACCGCTCGGCTCGTCACCGTGGACGCCCCCCACGATGGCCACGTCGGCATCGTCGCCGGGACCGAGCACCGTCGTGGCCGGAGTGACATCTTCTCCGAACACACACGGCCGTCCGGGAGCGAGCGGAAAGGCTGACACGGTCCGGCCCAGTGTGCCCACGCTCGCTGGACTCCCGCGTGGCGAACCCATGAATATCCGACAAGAACGGAGCCGCGGGGCGCGCTACTCGGCGTTCTCGTTCCGGTTGTTCTGGTCGTTGCTGTTCTCCTCACCCTGCTCGGAGCGCTCGTCGCCGGGGGCCTCGCCCTCGTTGTCGAACTCGCCGTCCTCCGGACCGAGCGGCCCGGGCGCGTCGGCCTGCGAGGAGCCTAGGTCGAAGTCACACGTCTCCGGGGACGGGGAGGTGGTGAAGTCACAGTCGAAGCCGGCGAGCAGTTCCTCGCCGCCGGCCGAGACGACGAACTCGTCGCCGCCGCCGACGCGGATGTCGTCGTCGTCCGCGTAGTTGTCACCGACGTACGCGACGCCGAGCGGGCCCAGCGTCAGCGAGCCACCCTTGTCACACTGGTGGTGGCTGGGCTGGCCGATACAGTCGACTGCGCCGTCGCTCGCGACGGGCCCGGAGCCGCCCTGGTAGGCGACACCGACCGTCGAGTTGATGCCCTCGCCCTGGAAGAGGCCGACATCGAGGTCGGCGGTACCCGGTGCCTCACCGCCGGGGGCCGGGAGGGTCGGCGCGCCGCCGGAGCCGTCGTCGCCACCGGAGTCGTCCTCCTCGCCGCTCTCCCCGAGCGGGCCGGGCGCGTCGCCCTGCGAGGACGTGGCGTTGACCGCGCAGTCGTCCGGCGAGGGCGACGTGCTGAGGTCGCAGTCGAACTCGACGGTGGCCTGTTCGCCCTGGCCCGCGACGGTGACCTCGTCGCCGCCGCCGAAGCGCGTATCGTCGTCGTCGCTGTACGTATCGCCGGTGTAGGTGAGCGAACCGGCCTCGCTGTTCAGCTCACCGCCCTTGTCGCACTGGTGGTGCGTGGGCTGGCCCTCGCAGTCGAGGGTCCCGGAGCCGCCGTTGCCGGCCTCGCCACCCGAGGCCGACAGGTCGATGGTCGAGTTGATGCCGTCACCGGTGGCGATGCCGATGTCGTCGTCAGCGGCCGCGGGCGCCGCGACCAGCGCCAGCGCGGCGACGAGCACCGCCACCACCGTCAGGGTCGTTCGTGCGTCGAGTCGCATTCGTACGCCTACTCTACGCTCCCCCCGGTTGGCGGTTGTCCCGTCCCTGGACGGTCATTGAAGTACGCGACGCGAACGACGGGCGTGTCGGGGCCCGGGCGCTATCCGCGGACGTGCAACCGACCGGCGCGCCACTCCCAGACGAGCTCTAACACGAACCAGGTGACGAACCAGACGGCGAACACGCCCAGGACGAACATCGTCGACCCGAGGAGCCCCAGCGCCGTGGTCACCGCCACGAGCGACGAGTAGAGCAGGACGACTGCACCGACAGTCGCGACGAGTGCGGCCATGCCGCAGGAGCAGTGCTCGACGGTGCCGACGGTACGGGCCTGCTCAGGAACCGCACCGGAACTGTTCGATTGCGACCGACCCCCTGTGCCGTGCATACATATCACACTCCGACTAGCCCTCGACGGGCGAGTGCCTTCAATATTTGCCCCTACCCACCGTG